>NZ_JBEXKB010000093.1:0-26399 GCF_040609455.1 Kitasatospora sp. NPDC004669 | reverse complement strand
AATTCTTCAGAAAAGGCCCACCCGGCTTACCGGGTGGGCCTTTTCGCATTTTCAGAGCTTGAGCTTGAATCCGACGTGCGAGGCCACGAAACCGATTCGCTCGTAGAAGCGGTGCGCATCCGTGCGCGTCGCGTCCACGGCTACGCCGGCGAACGCCTGCCCGCTTCTCAGCCCCGCATGGCGGGCCGCGGAGCGGGAGCGGCTGGCGATGCTGCTGCAGTTGGGGAAGGCGGCCCGCATCCTGGCGAAGGCGTCGAAGATCCTCACCGAGGAGCTGGACCTGGTCCCCGAGCACGACGCGGACCTGGACGTCGCCGCGCTGTGGGCGGCGGTCGAGGAGGCCGTGCCGCGCACGGCGGTGGCCGGGGCGGTCGCGACCGTGGAGGCCGTGGTGCCGGAGGCCGACGGGTCGGCCGAGGCCGCGATGCGGGAGAAGCTGGTCCTGCGCTACAACACCGCGCGCCCGTTCCTGTCACTGCTGGGCGAGTCAGAGGCGCTGGGCGCGGCTCCGGCTGGGCGGCGCATCCTGAAGGCAGTGCGCCGTCTGCCCGCGCTCTCGCGCCGCCGGGTCAAGGACCGGCCGCTGCCGCCGTGCGAGGTCGACGCCGACCTGGTGCCTGCCGGACCTGCTATTCGAGGTCCACTCCTGGATGGGGTTCCTTGACTCCTTCGGCCACGTCTCCGACCGGCGCACCCGCATGGTCCGGGTCGCCGGGTCGCTCATCACGAACCAGGTCCGCGCCTACGACCTGCTGCGGATGCTCGGCCGCGAGGGCCACCCGACCCCGCTGGGCCGCTCGTTGCCTCCCGTGGAGGCCAGAGGAGCCCGACGCTCCGGGGCCGAGGCGAGGAAGGCCGAGCTGGGCCCGCCGTGCGCTGGCTCAACGACCTCGCGGAGCCCTAAATGGCAAGCTCGTGAACGGAATCCCGGGATTCCGGGTGATCTGGATCACCGGCCGGGGCGGAGGCACGCAGCGCCGCCTCAACCCGGCGGTTGTTGGTCATGGTCGCGGTGACAGCGGTCATGGTGAGGAGGAGGCCGGCGGCGGCGTAGAGCGGGGTGCGTACGTCGTAGGTGGTGGCCAGCCAGCCGCCGAGGAAGGCGCCGAACGGGGCGGCGCACATGGCGAGCATGCGGGAGGTGGAGGCGACCCGGCCCATCAGGTGGGCGGGGACGATCGTCTGTCGGAGGGAGGGGCCGAGCACCATCGTGGCGCCCATGCCCGCTCCGCAGACGGCGAGCGCGAGGCCGGCGACGTACGGGTTCGGGGCGGCGGCAAGGCCCAGGATGGCGAGTCCCTCGACTGCGGCCGTGCAGGTCAGCGCGGTGCCGGTGCCGAGTCGTCGGCCGAGGAAGGACGCGATGCCCGCGCCGAGCAGACCGCCGGTGGCCTCCGCCGTGAGGAGCAGACCGAAGCCGAGGGTGCCGATTCCGAGACGATCGTGCGCGAAGAGGGCGAGTACGGTCTCCACGGCGAGGAAGGCGATGTTCCCGACCGCCGGACGCAGCGCGAGCCCGAGCAGCAACTGATCCCGGAATACGTACGAGGCGCCGGCCCGCGCCTGCCGCAGCAGCGACTCACGGGCCTGCGGCACGGGCCGGGGTGCGGCAGGCAGCGACCGTATGAGCAGTGCGGAGAGGGCGAACGAAACCGCGTCGGCGAGCAGCGGAACCGCCCGCCCGAGCGCGAGCAGGGCACTGCCCGCGGGCGGCCCGGCGAAGCCGGACGCGGCGGTCTGGGTGCCGCGCAGGCGGGAGTTGGCACGCTCCAGGAGCGCGGGGTCGCGGCCGAGCAGATCCGGTAGATAGGCCGTGGCGGCCGTGTCGAAGAAGAGTCCGCCGAGGCCGAGGAGGAAGGCGAGGGCCGCGAGCAGTGGAATGCTCAGCACGTCGAGCGCGGCCGCTGCCGCCGGTATCGCGAGCAGCACCGCACGCGCCGCGTCCGTGACCCACATCGTGCGCCGACGGTCCCAGCGGTCCACCAGCGCACCGCCGAGCACCCCGAAGAGCAGCCACGGCAGCGTTCCGGTGGCCGTGACGACGGCGAGCGCCATCGGATCCCGCGTCAACGTCAACGCGAGCAGTGGCAGCGCGGCATGCGACACCCCGTCACCGAGCGAGGACACCGTCTGCGCAGTCCACAACCGTCCGAACCCGGTCGGCAGCTTCCGAACGTCTGAGGTCACTTGGCGTCCCCTTCGGTCTGCTCGCGCGATGCCGGGTGGAACAGTGCGAAGACGAGTGACGCGTCCGGCAGCGACGGATCGGACAGCTCCCGGTACTCGTCCGCCAGTGCCTGGAGCCTCGCCCCCAGCTCCGCGAACTGCTCCTCGGTGAGCCGCAGATGCGCCATCCGCACGTGCCGCTCGCCATCCACCGGCGATGCCTCCAGGTCCGCCACCGCATGCCGCATCAGCACATCAGGGCCTCCCTCGCCCGGATCCGGCAGCACGATCGCCCGCGCGGCCATTGCGTAGTACCGCTCGGTGACCCCCCGGACCTTCCGAGTTCGTACCACCTTCACCAGGCCGGCCCGTTCGAGCAGCCGTACGTGGTAGCTGGAACTCCCCTTCGCAAGGCCCACTCGCTCGGCGATCTGCGTGATCGTCGCGGGCTCGAAGCGGAGCACGGCCATGATCCGGTGACGCGTGAGATTGGAAACGGCGCGTAGCTGCTCGTCAGTAGTGACGTGGAACGTCTCGGGAAGATCATCGGTAGGCATGCCCTCAATGGTCAACACTTCTTGACCATTAGTCAAGGGAGTTCTGTTCGGCTTCCGGAATCGGCTGTCCAGCACGTGAGGCCTTCGCTCCCGCACTGACGCAGGCCGAGTGGCCCTACCCGGTTCCTGAGCTTCTGGCCGCCGTGCAGGCGGAGATCCGGGCAGAACGTCGTGACGGCGCCGAGGACGCGGGCGCCGCCGCCCTCCAGCTGTGTTCCAGTACCTCCAGGGCGCCTCCTTGTGGCGCCCCGTCGAGAACTGACAGGATCTCAGATCGCTTACCCCTCGGGCGATGTGGATGGGTCATCGTCGGGGCGCGGCACGGAGAAGGAGGCGGGATGGCACGGGTGAACCTGCGGGCCGCGTTCATGAGCGGACTGTCGTCCACCGTTACGGCGCAACAGGTCTTCACCAACCGGGTCGACGAGGTGGCCGCTTTCAACCGGTCGGTGGAAGGTCTGCGCCGGACGCTGGACGAGGCCGAGGTGTCGCCGGTCGTGGACCGCGCGCAGGGGCGCTGCAACGTCCTGACGCTCTACGGGGTCGGCGGCATAGGGAAGACGACGCTCTCCCACGAGTTGGAGCGTCGGCTGCTCGCCGACGCTGCGGCCGAAGGGCGCGACGACGTCGTGGCCGTACGGGTCGATGTCTCCGAGGACGGCGCCTGCGACATCGAGAGCCTGTTGCTGCGCCTGCGGGCCGGGCTGGGGCAGCTGGGCAGCTGCTGGCGCGCCTTCGACCTGGCGTTGGCCTCGTACTGGGCTCGCGCGCATCCTGGGGAAGCCCTCCAGGACTTCCTCGACGCCTCACCGGCCCTGCGCCGCGCCTCCCGCAGCATCGGCCTCGGCGACCAGATCGCGGACACCGTGCGGGAAGTCGACCCCGCGGGGCTCGGCGGTCTGACCGGGTTGGCGCACCGCGCGGCTCTGGCCACCTATCGCGCGGTTCGGGACCGGGTGCGCGAGGGGCGTCTACTGGCCGACTGCGAGCTGTTCGCCGAACTGGTCGAGGCCGATGCCGACTACGAGACGCTCTCGTACTTCCCGTACCTGCTGGCCTGGGACCTGGAGCATCTGCCCCACCGGGGACGGCAGGCCCAGCGGCCGACGGTGTGCGTGTTCCTCGACACCTTCGAGGCGGTCAACGGCGGTGCCGACCGTACGGTGGAGCGGCTGATCCAGCGGTGCGTCTACCTGATGCCCAACGTGCTGTTCGTGATCACCGGCCGCAACCGCATCGACTGGGCCGACTCGGGTGCGGGCGGTGAGCTGGACTTCACCGGCCCACGGCACTGGCCGAACCTACACTTCAGCAACGACAGCATCGAACCGCGGCAGCATCTCGTCGGGTACCTCTCGGACTCCGACGCCGACAGCTACCTCAGTGAGGCGCTCACCCGTGACGGCGAGCCCGTCATGCCGGCCGAGGTCCGTCGACGCATCATTGCCGGGGGTCAGGGGCTGCCCCTGTATCTGGATCTGTCGGTGTCGCACTTCGCCGCACTCCTCGCCCGCGGCGGCCAGCCGTCGGCGGACGACTTCGGCGGCTCGTTCACGGCGGTGGCCACCCGGTCGATCCGTGACCTGCCCCGGGAGGAACGCGACCTCGTCCGCACCGCGGCGCTCACCGACCGGGTCGGCGCCGATCTACTGCGGGCGGGACAGCCCAACGTCTCAGACGGCAGCGTGGCCCGGTTCCTACGCCGACCGTTCCTGACCCATGACGACGCCTATGCCCTGCCGTACGCCCTGCACGCGGCGCTTCGTCACGCCATCGGTGAGGCGGACCGGTCCCTCCCGGACGGCTGGTCCGACCGTGACCGCAGCGAGGTCGCGGCCCGGCTGCTCGCCTGGCTCGGCGAGCGTCTCGGGGCCTCCGCCGGTCGGGTCGCCATCGCCCAGGCCCTTGAAGCCGGCCTCAAACTGTCGGCGGCACACGGGGTCTTCGAAGACTGGATGGCCCGCGCAACCCAGCGTCTCGTCGAGGCGGGACAGTGGTCGGAACTGGGTGGGGGACTCATCACGGAACGGGGTGGGGCGCCGGAGTACCGGGCCGTTCTCGCCGCCATACGGGGTGTCCAGCTGCGCCGTACCGGCCGTGCCGCAGAAGCGGTCGAGCTGCTCGGCGGCGCGGGGGAAGGCCTGCAACAGGGCAGCCCGACGACGCAGCTGCTGAAGATCCACCTGGCCCATGCGCTGCGCAACCACGGCGACTACACCGAGGCGGCGAAGATCTACCGTGCCCTGGTGGGCGGCGAATTCGACTCCGTGGCCCGGTACTGGCTCTGCGACTTCGACTATCTCAACGGACGTTTCAGTGCGGCGCTGGGTTCGCTGAGGGAGCAGCGCAGCCGAGGGCCGGAGGACGAGGGCGAACGACTGCGGCTGATCGGGCACATCTGGCGGGTGAACGCGCACTTCGACGAGGCGGCCGCCGCGTACACCGAGGCGATCGACCTGGCCCGGCGTGAAGGCCTGGCCGCCGCGGAAGCGAAGGCATTGGCCAACCTGGCGCAGACCGCCTGCTGGTCCGGCGATACGGCTGCGGTGTCGGACGCCGCGGCCCGCGCGCGGGACCTGCTGGACCTGGTGCCCAATCCGGTCGAACTGGTCAAGATCCGCTCCGCCGAGGCGGTCGCGCACGCGGTGGCGGGTGACGTCGGAGCGGCGGTGGACGCGATCGGGGGCACCCGGCGGCTGGCGGACGACATCAGCTACCGCGGCGGCCACAATCTGGCCGATGTGGCCCAGATCCTGCTCGGGGTCCTCGGCGGGGACGGCCACGGCGCCCGCCGCACGCGGGCCGAGCTCGATGCGCGAACCCGCAGGTCCGGCGGCAACACCTACTGGGTCCCGATCGTGACCAGCTGGATCGAGGGTGTCCCGCAGGCCGTGGAGTACGACCCGCGGGTCGAATGGGTGGACGGGCCGGCCGTGTCGTTGGGCCGGTGGGCCGAGGTGGTCGCGCGACGATGAGGCTCCGGAGCCCTGGCGCGTGGGGCCGGAGCCGACGAGGAGAACAGAGCTCATGACCAACCCGGTACACGTCGAACCGAAACGCGTCGGCTTGGTCGGCGTGGGCATCATCGCCGACACCCACCTCGCTGTCCTCGCCGAACGACCGGATGTGGAGCTGGATTTCACGGTCGACCCCCGGGCGGTGGGTCCGGTCGTGTTCCGGGGTGCGACTCCGCCCCACTACGGCGGCCTCGCCCATGCGCTCGACGAGCACCGGCCGGATCTGGTGGTCCTCGCCACCCCGACCGAGACCCATGCCGAGTTGGCGGCCATGGCTCTGCTCCGTTCTACCGCCCGAGTGCTCGTGGAGAAGCCCCTGGTCCACGATCTCGTCGGCCTCGCGATGTTGCGCGAGCTGGACGGGAAGGCCGATGTGCGGGCCCGGGTGTTCACCGCCCACCACTTCGCCTTCTCGCCCGAGGTCGACTGGGCGGCGGAGCTACTGGCCACACACCCTGACTGGGGTCCGGTCACGGCCATCACGTCGGCGTTCTACGACCCGTACGTCCTGCGCGGGCCGGAGGCCTTCAGCTCGTACGTCTCCAGCTGGACGGACTCGGGGGTGAACCAGCTCAGCATGCTCACCCGCTTCGTCGACCTCACGGAACTCACCTCCCTCCGGCAGGCGGACGGCGGCGCGAGCGCGTGGTGCACGGTGGGATTCCGTTCCCGTGGCGAAGCGGGATCGGCCCGGCTGCTCAGCAGTTGGTTGACCGGCTCCAGCAGCAAGGAGAGCAGCCTCGTGCTCGGCCGCTCCGGCGTGGAGGTCTGGATCGACCATACCGCCATGACCGGATTCGCCGCCCGGGGCGATGAGTTGCTCGCAGCCTTCGGCAACGATGGCCGCACTCCCCGGAAGGTGGCTCACTACCGGCCGCTCTACGCGAGTCTGCTCTCCGACCGGCCCGACCCGGTGCTCGGCTTCGACGCCGCCGCGACGATCACGGCGATCCATCACGCGGTGCCGGAGGCTCGGTAGGTGCCGGGCTGTCGGCTCGTTCAGGAGTCTCAGTGAACGATCCCTGACCTGGGAAGAGGGTGGCGGGCGGGTGAAAGGGCCCGGTTCGGACGGTGTCCGGACCGGGTCCTTTCGCGTGTGTGCGGGGGTGGGTTGGGGGCTGCGCGAGGGGAACTGATGGTCGGATGAGCTGATTGACAGGCTACAAAACCATCAGTCATGCTGACTTTCAAGAATGGTGATGCACAGAGAGGGTGGCAGCTCATGGGGCACCGGTACGCGTTCCTCTTCCCCGGGCAGGGCAGCCAGCACGTGGGCATGGGGGCCGACCTGTACGAGCGGTCGCCCTTCTTCGGACAAGTGCTGCGACGGGCCGGGGCGATGGTCGGGCAGGACATCGAGGAGGCGGTGCTGGTCGGTCCGGCCGAACGGCTGACCGAGACGGTGCCGACCCAGTTGTCCGTGCTGGCGCTGTCCTGCGCGCTGACGGCCGAGTTGGACCTGCTCGGGCTGGCGCCGGCCGTGGTGGCCGGGCACAGCCTGGGGGAGTACTCGGCGTTGGTGGCGGGCGGTTGGCTCGACCTGGACGACGCGTTGGTGGTGGTCGCCAACCGGGCGGCCGAGATGGCGGACTGCTGTGTCGCCACGCCGGGGGCGATGGCCGCCGTGCTGGGGATGGACCCGGCGACGGTGCGGACGGCCGCCGCCGAGATGTCCGGCACGGTGGTGGTCGCCAACGCCAACAGCCCGCGCCAGTCGGTGGTTTCCGGGGAGAGCGGGGCCGTCCGGCTGCTGTCCGGGGTGCTGCTGGAGCGGGGCGCCAAGGCGGTGATCCCGCTGGAGGTGCACGGCGCCTTCCACTCGCCGCTGATGGCGCAGGCGGAGCACCGGCTGGCCCCGCTGATCGCCGACCTGCCGCTGCACGCCGGCCACACCCCGCTGATCAGCAGCATGACCGGCCGACTGGTCACCGACCTCGACTCCTACCGCCGCCTGCTGGCCCGTCAGATCGCCGCCCCCGTGGAGTGGGTCGGCGTGATGGAGACGCTGCGCGCGGAGGCCGTGGACACCTGCATCGAGGTCGGCCCGGGCACCGTACTGCGCGGCCTGCTGCGGCAGTTCGACCGCAAGGCGGTCTCCGCCTCCTGCGCCGGGTGGGGCGACGCGATGGCACTCACCGTGGGCGACGAGCACCTGCTGGTCGCCTAGCACCTGGCCCGACCGGCCGTAAAGAGCACTGAGCACCGATTACTTCACCGACCGAGAGGGACAAGGAGAGCGCGATGCGTCGAGTCGCGATCACGGGCCTGGGGGTCCTGGCACCCAATGGCATCGGAAGGAAGAACTTCGCCGAGGGTCTCTGGGAGGGCCGCAACGGCGTCTCCCGCATCGGCTCCTTCGATGCCGCGGGATTCAACTCGCAGATCGCCGGCCAGTTGCCGCCGGTGGTACTGCCCGGCAGCCCGGCCGAGGAGCCGGACGGGGACGACCGGGTGGTCCGGATCGCCCTGGCCGCCGCGTACGAGGCGATGGCCGACGCCGGGCTGGACGGAACGGGCGACGTCGACCCGTTCCGCACCGGTGTGGTGATCGCCAACGCGATCGGCGGCACCAAGTTCATGACCGAGCACTTCCCGGATCTGACGGCGGGCGGCACCGGCCCGATCGACGTGGCCGCCGCGCACCGCCGACTGCACTTGTCCGCGACCTTCAACACCCCGACCGCCGCGGTCGCCGACGCCTTCGGCCTGTGCGGCCCGGCGGTCACCCTGACCACCGGCTGCACCGGCGGCAACGACGCGGTGGGCTTCGCGTTCGACGCCATCCGCCGCGGCGACGCTGACGTGATGGTGGCCGGGGCCGCCGAGGCGCCGATCACCCCGTTCGTGGTCGCCTGCTTCGACGTGATCGGCGCGCTGTCGGTGCGCAACGACGACCCGGAGCACGCCTCCCGGCCGTTCGACCGCTTCCGGGACGGCTTCGTGCTGGCCGAGGGCGCGGGCATCGTGGTGCTGGAGGAGTGGGAGCA
Source organism: Kitasatospora sp. NPDC004669 (assembly GCF_040609455.1). Taxonomy (NCBI): domain Bacteria; kingdom Bacillati; phylum Actinomycetota; class Actinomycetes; order Kitasatosporales; family Streptomycetaceae; genus Kitasatospora; species Kitasatospora sp. NPDC004669. The sequence continues at coordinate 17,672 of NZ_JBEXKB010000093.1, read as the reverse complement.
CGCCCGCAAGCGCGGCGCCGTGATCCTCGGGGAGGTGCTCGGCTTCGGCAGCAGCGCCAACGCCTTCCACATGACCGACCTGGCCGAGCACGGCACCGACCTCGCGCGTTCCTTCCAACTCGCGCTGGACGACGCCAAGGTGCCCGCCGAGCGGATCGGCTACGTGAACGCCCACGGCTCCTCGACGCCGCAGAACGACGTCTGCGAGACCAACGCCGTCAAGCTGGTGCTCGGTGAGCAGGCGTACCGGACGCCGGTCAGCTCGATCAAGTCGATGGTCGGCCACGCGCTGGCCGCCGCCAACGCCCTGGAGTTCGTGGCCTGCGTCCTCGCGCTGAACGAGCACCGGCTGCCGCCCACGGTCAACCACGTCGAGCCCGGCGAGCACTGCGACCTCGACTACATCCCGAACACCGCCCGCGAGGCGACCGTGGACGCCATCGCCAGCCTCTCCAGCGGCTTCGGCGGCATCCACTCGACGGTCGTCCTCGGCCGAGCCTGAGCCACCCGACGGAAAGAGAGGACACGAGATGCGCAAGGTCGTCATCACCGGGGTGGGGCTGGCTCTCCCGGGCGCCCGGACCGCGGAGCAGTTCTGGGAGCTGGTCGGCGCGGCCCGCCCGGCGGTCAGCGAGATCGACCGCTTCCCGACCGAGCAGTACACCGCGCGCCGCGCCGGCGTCGCCGGGGACGAGGCGGTCGCCTCGATCCCGCTGCGGCTGCGCAAGCGGATGGACCGTTTCTGCCAGCTGGCCCTGGTCGCCGCGCAGGACGCGCTGGCCGCCTCCGGCCTGGACCCGGCCGAGGCCCCTGAGGGGGTCGGCGTCTACCTGGGCAACATGTTCGGCGGCTGGGAGATCACCGAGGAGAGCATGCGCCGGCTCTGCCAGGTCGGCTACACCGGCGTCAGCCCGTACATCGCCTCCGCCTGGTTCCCGACCGCCCCGCAGGGCCAGATCAGCATCAAGTGGGGGATCAAGGGCTTCTCCAAGACCATCGCGGCGGACACCGCCAGCGCCGCCGTGGCGATCGGCTACGCGGTGAGGGCGATCGCCGAGGGCCGCGCGGACGCGATGCTGGCCGGTGGCGCCGAGGCGCCGGTCACGCCGTACACCTACACCTTCTGCGAGACCAGCGGGCGGCTCACCCCGGGCGACTACCGGCCGTTCGGCGCCGGTGCGGACGGCTACCTGGTGGGCGAGGGCGCGGTGGTCTTCACCCTGGAGGCCGAGGAGAGCGCCAGGGCGCGCGGCGCCGAGATCCTCGCCGAGGTCGCCGGGTTCGCCGCCGGTCACGCCGGCTCGGACCAGGTCTTCGGGCGCACCGGTACCGATGTGCTGACCCACGTGGCGCAGACCGCGCTGAAGGAGGCCGAGGTCGCCCCGCAGGACCTCGACCTGATCGCCCTGGACGCGCAGGGCACGGTCTACGCCGACGCCGGCGAGGTCCGGGCGGTGCAGGACCTGCTCGGCGCGGGCGCGGTCGACCGGGTGCCGTGCACCACCGTCAAGCCGGTCACCGGCCACCTGCTCGGCGCGGCCCCGGCCGTGGACCTGCTGGCCGCGCTGCTGGCGATCCGCAACGGGGCGGTGCCGCCGGTGGCGGGGATCACCGCGGGGGAGCGGGAGGCCACCGAGCTGGACCTGATCGTCGACGCCCCCCGGGTGCGGTCGGTGCGCACCGCGCTGGTCAACGCGCGCGGCGCGGACGGCACCGTGGCAGCCCTGGTACTGCGCGGGCCCGCCGGCGACACGAACTGACGAAGCGTCAGAACAACCACATCCAACCAGTCGAGGGAGAACCCGAGATGAGTACCCAGACCCTGTCCACCTTCGACCGCCTCAAGGCCGTGCTGGTGGAACTCGGCATCGAGGCCGAGGAGATCGTCCCGGAGGCGCAGCTGCGCGCCGACCTGGACATCGACTCCGCCGAACTGGTGGAGACCGTCGCCTCGTTGGTGGGCGGCCAGGCCCCCGACGGCAAGGCGCTGAAGAACGTCCGTACGGTCGCCCAGCTGGTCGAGTTCCTGGACGGCCGGATCTGAACTGCGGGTCGCCCGCCCGGCCGGCGGGCGAGACCGTCGACAGGCGAGGAGAGGAGGCGTGATGACAGAGCACGAGGGCCCACCGCCCGCGGTGCCCGGGCTCCGGCTGATCGACCTGAGCGTCATCGTCCAGGACACCCCGAGCGAGGCGACCCCGGTCGAGGTCGAGGTGCTCGACCACGAGACCGGTGCCGTCGTGCTCGGACTCGGTCCGGACGCGTTCCCGGACGGCATGGCGGTCTCCAGCGAGACCGTCACGCTGACCACCCACACCGGGACGCACATGGACGCGCCCCTGCACTACGGGCCGGAGTCCGGCGGTGCGCCCGCGAAGAGCATCGACCAGGTCCCCCTGGAGTGGTGCTACGGGCCGGGCGTGCGCCTGGACGTCCGCCATGTGCCGGTCGGCAGCGCGATCACGGTGGACCAGCTGATCGCCGCGCTGGACGAGGCCGAGCACGAACTGGTCCCGGGTGACATCGTGTTGCTCTGGACCGGCGCCTCGAAGCACTGGGGCACCGCGGAGTACCTCACCGAGTACGCCGGCCTCTCCGGGAAGGGCACCGCCTTCCTGGTGGAGCGTGGGGTCAAGGTGATCGGCATCGACGCCTGGGGGCTCGACCGCCCGATGGCCGCGATGGTCGAGGAGTACCACCGCACCGGTGACCGCGAGGTCCTGTGGCCCGCCCACATCTACGGGCGGGTCAGCGAGTACCTGCAGTTGGAGAAGTTGAACCGGCTGGAGGAACTGCCCGGCGCGACCGGCTTCATGGTGACCTGCTTCCCGGTCGCCGTGGCGGGCGCGGGCGCGGGCTGGACCAGGGTGGTCGCGATGGTCGGCCCGACCGGGTTGGCCCCGGCGCACCCCGCCGGCCCCGCCTGGCCCGCCGCCGGGCCGGAGGGGCGACAGCCGGACGGGCGAGAGGCGGACTGAGCCGTGGTGGTCCGCTTGGGGGTCGACGTCTCGGACGTCGCGGACTGGGCGGTACGGCTGCGGCGCACCCCGCAGGTGGCCGCGGTGGCGTTCACCGAGCGAGAGCTCGCCGCCACCGCGGCCGACCCGCGTGCGCTCACCGAGGTGTGGGCGGTCAAGGAGGCCGTGCTCAAGGCGCTCGGGACGGGCTTCGACGGGATCGGCTGGCGCGGGATCGAGGTGGCGCCGCCCAGGGGCGGGGCCCGGGTGGTCCGGATCGCGGGCGGCCGCCACCCGCCGGGCTTTCCGCGGGTGCTGCGCGGCGCGGTGCGGGAGGCCGGGGGTTCGGTGCTGGCGGCGGTGGTCGCGGCCCCGGGCCTCAGCCACCGTCCGCCGCCGCGGCTGCGGGCCGCCCTGGTAGCGGTTCCGGACGGCCTGCCGCGCCGGGAGCGGCAGCAGGCCCACTCGGCGGCCGCCCGGCTGGCCGGACGGCGCGCCTGGGAGGATCTGTGCGCGGGCGTCGGCCGGACGGCCGGGCGCACCCGCTGGGGCCGTACCGAGGCGGGCGCGCCGGTGCTGCGCACGGTGGACGGGCGGCGCGTCCCGGTGGCGCTGGCCCACGGCGCCGGGCTGGCGGCCGCTCTGGTGGCACTGCCCGCTGCCCGGGAGCCGCAGGAGCCGGTGAGGAACGGGCCCGGTGATTCGGGCACGGGGTCTGGAAAATCATCTCTAGAGCTGACTATCATCGCGCATGACAATCTGCTCAAGGAGGTGACGGTCCATGCCTGAGACGGCGGACACCGCCCCGGCCCGGCGGCCCGAGCCCGGACCCGGCCGGCTGCTGCGCCTGGCGGCCGACCGGTTCTCCGACCGGCTGGCCGAGGCGCTCGCGGACCGCGGAGTGCGGCCCAAGGACCACGCCGTGCTGGCCACCCTGGTGGCTCAGGGCCCCAGCGCCCAGCAGGCCCTCGGCGAACAGCTCGGGATCGACCGGACCAGCATGGTCGGGCTGATCGACCAGCTGGAGGAGCAGGGCTGGGTGGTCCGCCGGCGCAACCCGGCCGACCGGCGCGCCTACCGGATCGAGCTGACCGAGTCGGGCGTCCGGCTCGCCGCCGAACTCGCCGCGCTGGAACGGCGGGTGGACGAGGACCTGCTGGCCGGCCTGGCCGCCGCGGACCGCGGCGCGCTGGAGCGGCTGCTCGACCTGCTGGCGGCATGACGAAGGCCCCCCGGCGGCATGACGAAGGCAACGACGGCATGACGAAGGCCCGGCGCACGGACGCCGGGACACCGCAGGCCTGCCGGCCCGCTCGGCAACGACCGACCGCTGGGAAGCCGGCTCAGAACGGGAAGCTCGGCACCGAGACGGCCGAGGCGCGGTAGACCTCGGCCCCCGGACACGCGGCCTGGACGGTGTGCCCGCCGCCCGCGGTCGGCAGGGTGACCAGCACCGGCTCGTGGCCGAACCGCCGGTGCGCCAGCTCCACCCAGTCGACGGCCGGCCAGTCGACGGCCGGCCAGGCGCCGGAAGGCAGCCGCCCGACGGCATGGCGGCGCAGCAGCGCGAGCTGCTCGGAGCCCTGGTGCCAGGCCGTCAGCGCCCGGGTGCCGCTCGGGCCGGTGGGCGGCGCGAAGCGGGTGCGCAGGGCGCGGTGCGCGCCGGGCCGTGCCGTTCGACCGGCCGATCCGGGCCCCGGCGGGCGGCCCAACCGGGCGGCCATCGCCTTGAGGAAGGCGTCCTCCAGGGCGGCACCGGGCGTCTCCCGCCCGCTCACCCCGAAGCTCGCCGCCTCGCCGTCGCCGCGGTGCATCACGACCATGCCGAGCGCGAAGCCGACCGAGGTCCACAGGAACGCCTCCGCCGTCAGCCCCTGCGCGGGCAGCGCCCGGCGGACCTCCTCCGGCAGCCGGTCGGACAGCAGCACGGTGGCGTCGGCCAGCCGGGTGTGCGGGTGGCGCCACCAGCGGGCCGCGACGTCCAGCGCGAGCACCTCGGCCAGCGCCGGGCCGGGTGTGGGGGCGCCGTCCAGGACGGGTTCGCGCACAGCGGCGGGGACGGGGGCGGAGAAGAAGATCCGGGCCGGCACCAGGTAGCGCAGTCCGCTGACCGCGCCGACGCCGGAGAGCGCGGGCAGCGGCGGGGCGGCGCCGGGTTCGGCGCCGCCGGGGACGAAGTCCGCGGGGCACAGCGCCCGGACCGGGCCGGGCCCGACGGCCGTCGGGCCGTTGGCGGCCTCCTGCAGGGCGCGCGCCGCGTGGTAGCGGGCGAGTGCGCCGCGCCGGGCGTCCGCCGCGGTGAAGCCGCAGGCGGAGACGGACATGGGGTGGCGGCCGCCGAGGTCGGTCACGGTCGCGCCGTGCACGGCGCCGTGCACCACGGACGTCCAGATGGTCTCCTCGACGGTCGTCGTCATCCTCGCCCTTCCTTCCCCCTGCCTTCCGGACCTCAGTGTGCGGGGCGGCCGACGGGTGCTCCATCCCCAGAACTGTGCAGGGCGGACGGGGCGTTCCACCCCGACCTGCGTACTTCACGGAACGGGTCGCCGTGTCCTGTCGGCGTCTAGTTCGGCTCAAGCTCCCAGGCCCCGGGCTTCCTTACGCTGCGAGCAGCACAGCAACGGCAAGTGGGTGCTGGAGCAAGGGGGAAGAGCAAGGGATGAGCAGGCCGACCGGAGCAAGAGGCGGGGAAGCACCGCTGGTCCGCCGCCGCCTGGTCGAGGGCGGGCGGCACATCTCGTGGACGGCCGGCGGCGAGGGCCCGGCGCTGCTGGTCCTGTCCGGCTGGGTCTCGCACCTGTCGGTGGACTGGTCGGTCGGGCCGGTGGGTGACTTCCACCGGTCGCTGGCCGAGTCGTTCCGGGTGATCCGCTACGACTCGCCCGGGGTGGGGATGTCCGCCGAGGAGGAGCCGGACTTCTCCCGGGAGCGTCAACTCGCCGATCTGGTGGCGGTGGTGGACGCGTGCGCGGAGGAGCGGGTGATCGTGCTGGCGAGCGGACTGGCCGGTCCGCTGGCCCTGCTGTTCGCCTCCCGGTACCCGGACCGGGTGAGCCGGCTGGTGCTGTTCGGCACCGCGCCGTCCTTCACCGCGGACCGCGACCACCCGGACGGGCTGGCGAACGACCTGCCCGGTGCGGTGGAGCGGCTGGTCCGGGCGGACTGGCACCTCGGCTCCCGGCTGGTGGCCGAGCTGCTGCTGCCCGGGACCAGGCCGGACGAGGTCCGCTGGTACGCCGACTACCAGCGGATGTGCGCCCAGCCGGAGGCCGCCGCCGCGTTGTTCCTGGACTCCTGCGCGCTGAACGCGTGGTCGGAGCTGGCCGAGGTGGCCGTTCCCACGCTGCTGCTGCGCCGGGAGGACAGCTACCTGTGTCCGGCGGCGGTCGCCCGCCGGATGGTGGAGGCGCTGCCGGAGGCGGTGAGCCGGACCCTGCCGGGCGGGGCCTCGCTGCCGTACTTCACCGACCCGGAGACGGTGCTGGCCGAGCTCGCGGCGTTCGCCAACCCCGGTCGGGGGCTGTTGACCGACCGCGAGCTGGCGGTGATCGGCCGGGCCAGGGACGGGCTCTCCAACCGGGCGATCGCCCGGATCCTGGGGATCTCGGAGCACACCGCGGCCCGCCACCTGGCCAACATCAACGTCAAGTTGGGGGTGAACAGCCGGGGCATGGCGGTGGCCCGGGCGATGGAACTGGCACTGATCTGACCCGTCCGACGGGTCGCCCCGGATACTCGTATCCGATATAGTAAACGCGCATAGTAAGTGGAGAGAGGGGCCCACCTATGTGGGGAATCCAGTCCGTGCAGACCTACGTGCAGACCGCGGAGGGAAAGTGAGCACCGCCATGAACCAGTCCGCAGTGCAGAACCAGCCGGAGGCCGACTTCGAGCGGCCCGCCAAGCCGGCCGAGAGCCCGGGCTTCCTGCTCTGGCGCGTCACCCTCTCCTGGCAGCGGGCGATCGCCGCGGCCCTCAAGCCGCACGACCTGACGCACGTGCAGTTCGTGCTGCTGGCCGGCGCCGGCTGGCTCGGCGCCCAGGAGGGCCCGCCCACCCAGCGCCACCTGGCCGACCACTCCGGCACCGACCCGATGATGACCAGCCAGGTGCTGCGCACCCTGGAGAGCAAGGGCCTGGTCGAGCGGATCCCGGACCTGGTGGACACCCGCGCCAAGCGGGTGCAGGTCACCGAGGCCGGGGCCGCGCTGCTGGAGAAGGCGATGTACGCGGTGGAGAAGGCCGACGCCGAGTTCTTCGCCCCCGTCCCGCGCAACGCCGCGCTCGCCGTGCTGTACGCGCTGTCCGACGAGTGGGGCCAGCCGCTCGCGGCCGGACTGCCCAGCAACCGCAAGGAGGGCTGAGCCATGGCCACGGAGGCGGCGGCCCTGCACCTGACGGATATCCGGCTGCCCGCCCGGGAGCCGTTCGACTTCCGGGCCTCACTCGGTTTCATCGGTTCCTTCCCGGCGATGGCCGGCCAGCAGGGCACCGCGCAGGCGGCGCTCACGCTGGCCGTCCGGGAGGCCGGGACGACCCTGGGCGTGCGCCTCACGGCGGCGCCCGGGGCGTCCGGGCTGGACGGCCGGCTCGCCGCCGGGCAGCCGATCACCCCTGAGGCGGTGGCGGCGGTCACCGACCGGATCGACTTCTACCTCGGGCTCTCCGACGACTTGACCGAGTTCTACCGGCTGGCCCGGCAGGACGGACCGTTCGCCCGGGTGGTGGAGCGGCTGCACGGCTACCACCAGGTCAAGTTCCCCTCGCCGTTCGAGCTGCTCTGCTGGGCGATCCTGTGTCAGCGGGTGCCGATGCCGGTGGCCCGTCAGATGAAGCGGGCGCTGGTCGAGGCGGTCGGCAACCGGATCGACGTGGGTGACGAGCGGCTCTGGGCGTTCCCGGACGTCGACCAGCTGGCCCGCTTCGAGGAGGCGGAGCTGGTCGCCCTGATCGGCAACCAGCGCAAGGCGAGCTACCTGCACCGCTCGGTGCGGCTCTGGGCGGAGCTGGACGAGTCGTTCCTGCGCACCGGGCCGTACCAGGAGGTCCGCGAGCAGCTGCTGAAGCTGCCCGGGATCGGCGAGTGGTCGGCGTCCTTCCTGCTGATCCGCGGGCTCGGCCGGATGGAGCGGATCGTGCTCGACAAGGAGATGAGCCGGGCGGTCCAGCGGGTCTACGGCCGCCCCGTCGACGAGGCGGAGTTCCAGAAGCTGGCCGAGCACTACGGGCCGTGGCAGGGCTACTGGGGGCACTACCTGCGCGTCGGCGGTTGACCGGACCCACGACAGAGCGCCCCACCGCGATCCGGCTGCGGTGGGGCGCTCTGTCGTTGACGCTTCGTCAGTTCTTGGTCGACTTGCGCAGCCCGACCAGGGCGGTCAGCGCGCCGGCCACGGCCAGGGCGGCCGCGGTGGCCATGCCCCAGCGGTCACCGGCCAGCAGCGCATGGGTGTCCGGGTGCCCCGAACCGGCCAGGTGGTGCGCCCGAGAGGTGGCCACGGTGGAGATGACGGCCAGGCCGATCGCCCCGCCGATCTGCTCGCAGGTGCTCAGCAGGCCGCCGGCGGCGCCCTGGTCCTGGTCGGCGACGTTCTCCGTCGCGGCCAGGTTGATCATCACGATCGCCACCACACCGCTGAAGTTCACCACCACCGTGCAGGCCGACACGAAGGGCTGGGTGCCGCTGGTCGGCAGGGTGGCCAGCACCCCGGTGGCGGCGGCCTGGAACAGCGCGCCGATGATCAGCACCCGGGTGGCGCCGAACTTCCGGGCCAGCGGCTCGGAGGACGCGCCGGCCGCCAGCCCCGCCACCCCGGCGCCCGCGAAGGTCAGACCGGTGCGCAGCGGGGAGAAGGCCATCACGTCCTGCAGGAACAAGGTGACGGTGTAGACCAGGCCGAAGAACGAGCCCATCATCAGCACATTGGCCAGGTTGGCCACCACCAGCCGGCGCAGCTTCAGCAGGCCGAGCGGCAACACCGGTTCGGTGCTGCGAAGTTCGACCGCGGCGAAGGCCAGCCCGCCGACCGCGGCCAGGGCCAGCGCGCCCAGCACCCGGGTGGAGGTCCAGCCGGTGACGCTGCTCTCGGAGAGCGCGAAGACCAGGGCCACCACCGAACCGGTGATCAGGACGGCGCCGGGCAGGTCCATCCGGCGCGGCCGGCGGCCGTCCCGGCCGGGGCCGAGCAGCCGGGCGGTGAGCACGGCGAGCACGGTGCCGATCGGCACGTTGATCCAGAACACCCAGGACCAGTTCAGGTACTGGGTGATGACGCCGCCGCCGACCACGCCGGAGACGAAGCCGGCGCCGAGCACCGCGCCCCAGGCGCCCATCGCCTGCTGGCGCTCCTTCTCGCCGGTGAAGGTGGTGGTGAGGGTGGCCAGTGCGGCCGGGGTGACGGCCGCCGCGCACAGGCCCTGGACAGCCCGCAGGGCGATCAACTGCCCCGGCGAGTCGGCGAGTCCGGCCAGCAGGGAGGCGCCGGTGAAGCCGGCGAGGCCGAGCACCAGCAGACGCCGGCGCCCGTAGAGGTCGGCGAGCCGTCCGCCGACGATCAGGAACCCGCCGAAGGCGAGGACGTACGCGGTGACCACCCAGACCAGGTCCCCGGCGCCGAAGCCGAGGTTGCCCTGGATCACGGGCAGTGAGACGTTCACGATGGAGAAGTCCAGCGACATCATGAATTCGCTGAGGCAGAGCAGGAGCAGGACTATTCCGTTGGCCGCCCGATGGCCGGCGGCCACGGCGGCCGCTGCGGGCGACGGCGCCCCGGGAGGCGCCGTCTCCGCGGAAGTCCTGGACTCGATGATGGACACGTGCGCCTCCTGGGGTGGAAGGGGTCGGGGGTTAGGCCGCGGCGATTTCCGCGAGGCGGGCGACGGTGGCCGGGATGTCGGCGGTGACGGCCGGGCCGACGTGCGGGGCGACCTCGGCGGCGGCCGGGCCGGTGATCTCGACCCGGTGGGTGATCTTGGTGCGGCCGTCCGCCTGCGCCTCCAGGATGTGGATGAAGTGCAGGACCAGGCCGTTGACCACGGTCTCGTCGGTGAAGCGCTTGTTGGGCTCGGCCTCGATCAGGGTGAACGGGAAGCCGTCCTGGCCCTTGGGCTTCAGGTGGCCCTTGGTGCCCACCTCGAACGGGCCGTGCAGCTCGATCGCGTCCAGGCCCTGGTCCCAGCTCTCCCACTTGGTGGTGTCGCTGTAGAGGGCCCAGACCGCCTCAGGGGTGACGTCGGCGATCACGCTGTGCTCGTACTCCCACATGGGAAGTCCTTTCGTCGGTTCATCGGTGATAAATCGATCTACATCGATTCGCATCGATCGGGAATTTGTTGCCCGGCAATTCTTCACCGGCTTTTGCGGTACCCCCTCGAATCCCGCTCGAACGCCGCTTGAGCGCCTTCGCCGGCGACGTCTGTATGCGGGCATATCGACTGCTCAGAGGCGGTAAGCGCGCCGATCCGGCGTCGGTATGCAGCGGGTCGCTAGGGCTTGACCGGAGCGCTGCATGGTTTTGGGGATGGTCCGCTCGAATTCCAGTGCGGAGTATGGGGGTTGTTCGGCGTCGACCGCCGAGAAATCCGAACGGCGCCATCCAGTGGAGCGAGGTCAGTTGCGATGAAACGGCGTCACCTGTTCGAGTTCGAGGATCTGTCCTGGTTTCCCGCGGTGCTGCGGAACCCGATCACCGACCTGCTGCGCGAGGCCATCGTGCTGCGCGGCGACGTGTACGCGCCGGTGGTGCCGCTGCTGGCCAAGCTGGTCCGCGAGCACGACATCAGCCGGATCGTCGACCTGTGTTCGGGCGGCTCCGGCCCCTGGACGGTGCTGAAGGGCCGGCTGGCCGAGGAGGACGCCGACGTCGAGCTGGTCCTCACCGACAAGTACCCCAACCGGCAGGCGCTGGCCGCGGCGGTCCGCGCGATCGGCGACGGCCGGACCCGCTTCGAGGCGCAGTCGGTCGACGCGACCGCGGTGCCCGAGCGGCTGTCCGGACTGCGCACCCTGTTCACCGGCTTCCACCACCTGCGGCCGCACACCGCCCGCCAGGTGCTGAAGGACGCCTACCGGCGGCGCGAGGCCGTCGCCGTCTTCGAGTTCACCGAGCGGCGCTGGGCGCCGATCCTGCTCACCGTCCCGCTCGGCCCGCTGCTGGTCTGGGGATGGGCGGCCCGGCTGCGGCCGGTCAGCTACAGCCGGCTGTTCTTCAGCTACCTCGTGCCGCTGGTGCCGCTCGCGTTCATGTGGGACGGCATCGCCTCCAACCTGCGCACCTACACCACTGAGGAGCTTCGAGAGATGGTGCACGACCTCGATGCGTCGGACTACTCCTGGGAGACCGGCGCCCTGAAGCCCGAGGGCCGTGGCGGACCGCCGGTCACCTACCTGATCGGTCGGCCCGTCGGCATCGAGGGCGGGAAGGGGGCGGACCGATGACCATCGCCCCGGAGCGGCGGGCCGCCGGCCCCGCGAAGAGCTGGGCGGTCGCCACCGGCGGCTCCCCGCTCGGTGTGGCACGCGGTTTCTCGAAGAACCCGATCACCCTGCTCACCGACGTGTTCCAGCAGTACGGCGACGCCGTCAAGGTGCGCTTCCTGGCCAACCAGTACTTCTACTTCCTCTCCAACCCGGACCACATCCGGCACGTGCTGGCCACCAACTCGGCCAACTACAGCAAGGCTCCGCACCCGGCCTTCCTGCTGCTCGGCCGGGTCATGGGCAAGGGCCTGGTGACCAGCGACGGAGACCTCTGGCAGCGCCAGCGCCGGCTGATCCAGCCCGCGTTCACCAAGCAGCGGGTCGCCACCTACGGCGAGATGATGACCGGCGCGACGCTGCGGATGCTGGACCGCTGGCGCGAGCGCGGCAGCCGCGGCGACGACAGCCCGGTCAACGTCGACGCCGAGATGATGCAGCTCACCCTGGACATCGTCGGCCAGACGCTGTTCAACATGGACATCATCAACGAGGCCGGCAAGGTCGGGACGGCCTTCAGCGAGGTCAGCGAGCAGTTCGCCAAGCTGCTCGGCAACCCCTTCGGCCCGCTGATGGTCAACATGCCCTTCCTGCCGAGCGTCAAGCGGTTCAACGCCAACGTCGCCGAGCTGGACGAGGTCATCCACGACATCATCGCCAGCCGCCGCGAGCACCCCGTCGACACCGGGGACCTGCTCTCCCTGCTGATGGCCGTCACCGACGAGGACGGCGGCGTCGGGATGAGCGACCAGCAGCTGCGCGACGAGGTCATGACCCTGCTGCTGTCCGGCCACGAGACCACCGCCGACGCGCTGACCTGGACCTTCCACCTGCTCGCCGAGCACCCCGAGGTGCTGGAGCGGCTGGAGGACGAGGTCGACACCCAGCTGTCCGGCCGCACCGCCACGGTCGCCGACCTGCCGAACCTGCCGTACAGCAGGATGGTGATCCAGGAGGCGATGCGGCTCTACCCGGCGATCTACCTGCTGGCCCGCTGGGGCAACGGCCCCGACGAGGTGGGCGGCCTGGCGCTGCCGAAGGACGCCAGCATCACCATCTGCCCCTGGGTGGTGCACCGCCACCCCGACTACTGGCCCGACGCCGAGCGCTTCGACCCGGAGCGGTTCACCCCGGAGAACCAGGCCAAGCAGCACCACTACGCCTACGTCCCGTTCAGCGGCGGCCAACGCCAGTGCCTGGGTGTGCACTTCGCGCTGATGGAGGCGCAGCTCCTGCTCACCACCGTGGTGCAGCAGTTCCGCCTGCGGTCCGTGCCGGGCCACCGGGTGGTCGCCGGCCCGGTGATGACCCTCCGCCCCGAGGGCGGCCTGCCGATGTACGCCGAGCCGCGCGGCCGTTCCTGACCGCTCGTCATCGCGACCGAAGTCGCCGCAGCTTCCCAGCCTATGAACGTCCGATTGGAGACCCGAGCATGACCGCGCCCGTCACCACGCAGCCGTACCCGCAGAAGTACACCACCCCGTTCATCCTGTATCCGCCGGCGCTCTGGGAGAACCGCTCCGGCCAGGAGTTCCTTCCGCAGCTGGCGCTCGACCAGACCGGCCAGGACTACGTGATGTACCTGTCGATCCCGTTCTGCCGGGTGCGCTGCTACTCCTGCCCGTACTTCGTCGACCAGCTCTCCCCGCACGACCCGCGCAACAAGGAGGCCCGCTTCGTCGACGCGATCGTCGCCGACCTCGAGCGCTGGGCGTCCTACAAGCGCTTCCAGACCGGCAGCCTGCGCGCCATCTACATCGGCGGCGGCACCGGCTCGCTGCTCAAGACCGCGTACCTGAAGCGGATCCTGGACACCATCTTCGCCAACTACCCGGTGGCCAAGGACTACGAGCTCACCCTCGAGGGCAACGCCCGCGACTACACCCCGGACAAGCTGGACTACGTCGCCGACTCGTACATCAACCGGGTCAGCCTCGGTGTGCAGTCCTTCGACGAGAGCATCCTGCGGATCATCGGCTCCCCGCACGCCGCCCAGGAGTCCGTCAAGACCATCAACGAGCTGTCCTCGCGCGGCTTCAGCAACATCCAGATGGACATGATGTACAACCTGCCGGGCCACCGGCGGGAGATCTGGCAGCGCGACCTGGAGGTGCTGCGCGACCTCGACGTCAAGCACCTGACCACCTACCTGTACCGGATCCACCCCGGCACCCCGCAGGACAAGTTCATCAAGATGGGCAAGGTCGCCCCGCTGGTGGACAAGGAGTCGGAGTACGTCCGCAACATGTACCGCGACCTGGTCGAGGCCACCGAGAACATGGGCTTCCACAACTACATGTTCGACCACTTCTGCCGGCCGGGCTGGGAGAACGTCTACAACGAGTGGACCTTCCTGCGGAACAACGTCGAGATCCTCGGCGTCGGCCCCAGCGCCTACAGCTTCATCAACGACTACCGGGTCGGCGGCCGCAAGGACGTCGAGGGCTACATCGCCGCCGTCAACCGCGGCGAGCACTTCATCTCGGCCGTCTCCTCCCAGCTGAGCCCGCGGGTCCGCAAGGAGCGCTACGTGATGAACATCCTGCAGGCCTTCGCGGTCGACCTGAAGGAGTACGAGTTCCAGTTCGGCTCCAGCTTCCTGGAGGACTTCAAGCCCGAGGTCGAGCGGATCCTCAGCCGCGGCCTGGCCGAGCTCGCCGACGACAAGTTCACGCTCACCCAGCTGGGCCGTGAGTGGCACATGAACGTGATGCTCGAGTTCACCAACCCCGACTTCTGGGGCGAGACCACCGCGCTGGAGCACCCGCACTGGGCCATGAACACCCCGATGGTCGACCTGTTCGCCGGCCGCCGCGAGGACTGGCTCGGCGCCTGAGACCCGACCGAACGCACAACAGCCCAAGGAGCAAGCAGAGATGACCACCGTCAGCCCCACGGCCGGGCTCACCATCGACACCCACCCCGGGTTCGCCCACCGCACCGTGCAGACCCTCGTGATCGAGGCGCCGCTGGACGCCGTCTACGGGGCGCTGTTCGAGGTCCGTGAGTGGCCCCAGTACCTGCCGCACGTCCAGGAGATCGACGTCCGCTACGACGACGGGCGCTACCAGGAGTTCTTCATGACGGTCGCCTCGGAGACCGACGGCTCCCAGCTGCGGGTCCGCTCGATCCGCAACTGCCGCCCGGGCGAGATCGAGTTCTTCCAGCCCGAGCCGCCGGAGTTCCTCAAGCACCACGGCGGGATCTGGCGCTTCACCCAGGCCGCCGAGAACCCGGAGCACACCCACGTCGAGGTCACCCACGTGTGGAACCTCCACGAGGAGGTCGCCCCGCTGGTCTACCCGGCCACCGACGAGGCGAGCACCGAGGAGCAGGTGACGACCATGCTGGCCGGCCACTCCAAGCTGGCGCTGGACTCCTGGCGCAAGGTGCTCACCGGCAAGGGCGGGGAGTGACCGCCGTGGCCGCCATCACCGAGACCGTCGTCATCGACGCCCCGATCGAGGCCGCCTACGGCGCCTTCGCCGACCTGGACCGCTGGCCCGCGATCCTGCCGGACACCCTGGACGTCCAGGTGCTCTACTGCGACGGCTACAACCAGGAGTTCACCATGACGGTGGAGCGCCCCGGCGGTCAGGAGACCGTCCGCGGTGTGCGCTACTGCCGCGCCCCGTACGAGCTGGAGCTGGTGCAGACCACCCCGCCGCCGCTGCTGAAGCGGATGACCGGGCGCTGGAACTTCGTCGAGCAGGACGGTCGCACCACCGTCACCGCCACCCGCGAGTTCGAGCTGCTGGCGCCGCCCGCCGGCGACCCGGCCGCCGCGCCGGTGCCGGACGAGGCCGAGTTCGGCCGCCGGCTCTCCGGCCACCTGCAGCACAACCTGCAGCTGTTCCGCGAGGCGGTCGAGGCCGATGTCGCCCGCTGAGCAGGCCGGCCCCCTCGATTCGGTCGAAGTGGCAGACCGCAGCGACCTGTTGAGCGTCAGTCGACCGGTCGCCGCCCCGGTGGCCGAGGTCCGGGCGCTGTTCTGGGACATCGCCTCCTGGCACGCCGTGTGGGACCGGATCACCTCGGTCCGGGTGCACTACGACGACGGCGCCCACCAGGAGTTCGACCTGGAGGTGGAGCGCGACGGCCGGACGGAGTTCGTCCGCACCGTCCGCTTCCTCGCCCCCGGCGGCGACATCGAGTTCTTCAGTCCCACCCCGCCGCCCGGCATGGCCGACCACGTCGGCGCCTGGCGCTTCACCGAGCAGGACGGCGGCTGCCTGGTCACCGCCGAGCGGAACTACGAGCTGCTCCCGGCCCAGCCGGGCGGCAGCCCGTCCGACCCCGCCCACCAGGACTACCGGGACGCCTACCGGCGTCGCTTCGAGGACCGCCTCGGCCGGATCCTGGACAGTTTCGTCAGCCACTTCGAGGCGGGCGCGCAGTCTGCGCCCGCCGCCCTGGGAGCCGCCGCGTGACCACCGATGTGATCGTGATCGGAGCCGGCCCGGCCGGCTCCACCGCGGCGGCGGCCGCGGCCAAGGCGGGCCTGAGCGTCCTGCTGCTGGACCGGGCGATGCAGCCCGCCCCGCACCTGCCCGAGTCGTGGTCCGGGGAGACCCTGCCGCTGCTGCGCGGGCTCGGGGTGGAGGACGTCAAGGAGGCCTTCGGGTCCGCCACCGGCGTGCGGTTCCTCAACGCCACCGGCCGCTTCGGCCTGGAGCTGACGCTGTCCCGGGCGGCCGGCTGCGACCTGCCGGCCGTGGTCCGGCTGGACCGCTCCAAGTTCGACAAGATCCTGGTGGACAACGCGATCCGCCAGGGCGCGAGCTACCGCCCGCTGCACACCGTCACCGACGTCGAGTTCGCGGCGGACGGCAGCGGCGTCAAGCTCACCGCGGCCACCCCGGCCGGGATCGCCGAGCTCTCCGCCCGGTACGTCATCGACGCCAGCGGCAAGTCCGCCCTGGTCTCCCGGGCGCTCGGCACCCGGGAGGAGCCCGAGCAGCAACTCGACCCGCGCGAGGCGGTGTTCAGCCACTTCAAGCCCGAGCGCGAGCACGAGCTGGCGGTCGAGGGCACGATGACCATCATCGGCATCACCCACGGCTACGTGTTCGTGATCCCGATGGGCGGCGGCCGGGTCGGCGTCGGTGTGGTGGTCGGCGACGAGCACGCCCAGCGCTACGGCGGTGACATCGAGTCGCTGTTCTGGGCCGAGGTCGACGAGGCCGCCCCGCTGCAGACCCTGCTGGCCGGTGCCGACCAGCTGCTGCCGGTGCTGCCCGCGCTCAACCGGCGGTTCCGCGCCACCGAGCTGGCGGGGGAGTCGTACGCGATCGCGGGCGACGCCGCGGCCTTCCTGGACCCGTTCTTCTGCAGCGGCATCGACATCGCCGTCCAGGCCGGGCTGTTCGCCGGCCAGGCGGCCGTCGACACCCTGGCCGCCCCGGGCGCCGGGGAGCGCTCCGCGGTGGCCGCCGGCTACCAGGAGAAGGCCGGCGCGCTGATCAAGGGCGCGGACGCGGCCGGCGAGGCCACCTTCGCGGACGGCGCCCACCAGCAGCTGCTGATCGGCCTCGCCGACCCGCACCTGCCCACCGTGCTGCCGCTGGCCGCCCTGCTGCAGAGCACCCTGCGCGGCAGCGCCGAGGAGCCGCCCGGCTCGCCGCGCGAGCTGATCGGCGGCGTCCGCGAGCAGTTCAGCCTGCTCTGACGGCAGCCCCGTACACGAGAGGCAGCGCCCAGTCAGAAGAGAGTGAGGACAACCGCAATGATCCCCGTGACCGGAGGCATCGACATCAGGGGCGACCTCGCCACGGTCGGCGCCTACCTCGGGCACATGCCCAACCTGACCGAGTGGACCACCTTCTTCCAGGCCGTCGACGGCGAGAAGGACGGCAGGTTCCAGGTGCAGTCCGTGATGGGCCCGATCGAGACCTGGATCACCGGCACCGAGAGCGCCGGCGCCCGCCGCTACGTCATCCACTCGCTGATCCGCGGCCAGGAGGAGGAGGCCGAGCTCGACCTCCAGGAGCACGCCGAGCACGTGGCCGTCCGCTTCACCGTCAACCTGCCGCCCCACGTCGACGAGGACGTGGTGGTCGGGCAGCGCAACGAGATGGCCGAGGAGCTCGTCCAGCTCAAGCGGCTGCTCGAAGCGAGCTGATCAGCCCCCGGTCGGCCCCCGCCGCCCCACCGGCCGGGGCCCCCCCCCCTATGGGGGGGGGCCCACGGGAACAACACGGACCGACGCACCCGTTGCCCCCTCGGTGTCGGCCGACCCG
>NZ_JBEXKB010000092.1:0-28138 GCF_040609455.1 Kitasatospora sp. NPDC004669 | reverse complement strand
GTGGCCTGCACGGGAATCCTGCTCATCGGGCAGGAGTTCAACACCCGCATGATCAACACCTCGCTCACCGCCGTCCCCCGACGCCGCCGGTCAGCCGCCCGCCGAGGTTCGGGTCCACCAGCAGGTGGCGGCCAGTCCGGTGAACCCGAGGGCGCGGTAGAGCGGTTCGCCGAGCGAGGTGGCGACCAGGGTGGCCGGGCGGTCCGGGTGCGCATGGGCCAGGGCGGTCTGCAGCACGGCGCGGGCCACCCCCTGACCGCGCTGGTCGGGCAGGGCGGCGACCCAGTACACCCCGGTGGCCCGGCCGTCGTCGCAGGTGAGGCAGGCGCCCGCCGGGGCGCCGTCGACCCGGCCGATCCAGCCCCGGCAGCCGGGTTGGCGCAGCAGCTGCTCCGGGAGCGCGTCACCGCGGGCCCAGGGCTGACGGGCGGGCAGCGGGAAGCCGTCCACAACGGTCCGCTCGACCTGGGCGAAGGAGTCGCCGTCCAGCGCCTCATCCACCGTCAGGGAGCCGCCACCGCGTGCCCGGGAGGCGGCGGGCAGCTCGGCCGTCACGCCCTCGACCGGGCCGGGCTCACGCGCCATCACCGGCATGACCGGCATCCTGGTGGCCCCGAAGCGGGAGAGGTCGAGCCCGCCGTACGGGTCCTCCAGGGTGAAGCGGATGGTCTCCCACTCATCCAGTAGCTCCGCCAACTCCTTTGCCACGAGGCCCGGTTCGGCGTAGTGGCGGGTGACCAGGAAGCGCTGCGAGTCGTCCGGGGTGCGGGCGCAGCGGACCGCCGTCAGCCCCGGTCGGACCCGGAACTGCCAGCCGTGCGCGCGGGCTTGGGCGAGCCAGAATGCGGCGGCGTTGTCGTTGGCCTGTTCGAGCCGGCTGTTGGTGTTCACGGCAGGACCGTAGTCCGGCGGCCCCTGCCCCGGTCGAGCCGCACCGGCACTGGCCGGATGAAGCCTGGGAGGCGCACGACCCATGCTCGTGCGCCCTCACGTGCACCGCCGATTTTCGGTCAATTTCTCGCCGCTCCGTCCCCCTTGGGCAAATCCGCAGCCCAGACCCGCCGACCGGGCGCCCGGAAGCCGGACGCCCCAGGAGCAGTCCCGCGACAACCAGCCACCGTTGCCCCGGCCCTCTTCCCAGAAGGGTCGACGGGTGCCACGCTTCGTGATCGAATGCATCACGCCAAATTGCCATGTCGACATAGCGTCGGATGGTGAACTTGTCACAACGGCAATGGTCCACCCGATAGATTTCGATCTTGGCTAGCAGTGCCGCACCACCCACACCACACCACCGAGGGGGCTTGAGCGCCTTGAGCAGGGTGAGCAGGAGCGACGCGGGTCCTGACAGCGGCCAGGCGCTGGCCGGCACCGCGGGTCGGTCCGCGAGAAGCACTGGCACCTCCGCGACCGCCGCCACCACCCGTACCTCCGGCACCCCGAGCACCTCGGGCCCAGCCTCGCACTCCTCCTATCCCGCGGTACCGGCCGCCACCGGCCCCGTCCCCGCCGAGCACAGCGGTCAGGCGTACAGCGGTCAGGTGTACGGCAGTCAGGCGTACGGCAGTCCGGCGTACGGGAGCCAAGCCCACGGCGCCCAGGCCCACAGCGGCCAGGCGTCGTACGGGGCGCAGCCGCCCCAGGGCGGGCACCCGAACTACGGCGGACAGCCCGTCAGTCGAGGCCCCGTCAACCAGGGCCAGGCCTACGGCAACCCCGCCCAGCCCTTCACCGGCGAGTACTCCGGCTACAACGGCCACCCGGCCTACCCCGCCGGCGGCGCTGCCCCGGGCCCGAACGGTGTCGGCGGCCCGCTCGGCGGCCTCGCCCTGGGTACCGCCCCCGGCCACGGCCCGTTGGGCCACGGCGGTCCGGGCGCCAACGGCTCCCCGGCGACCCCGTCGCCGGCCGGCGCCCCGCGCAAGCTGTCCGGCCGACGCCGCCGGGAGACCGTCGCGGTGCTGATCTTCGGCGGCGCCCCGATCTTCGAGAGCTCCATCCCGCTCTCGGTCTTCGGCGTGGACCGCCAGGACGCCGGGGTCCCCCGCTACCGGCTGCTGGTCTGCGCCGGGGAGGAGGGTCCGCTGGCCACCACCGGCGGCCTGACCCTCTCCGCGCCGTACGGCCTGGAGGCCCTCGCCCGGGCCGGCACGATCGTCGTCCCGGCCTGGCGCTCGATCTCCCAGCCCCCGCCGGTCGAAGCGATCACCGCCCTGCGCAAGGCGCACCACGAGGGCGCGCGGATCATCGGCTTGTGCACCGGCGCCTTCGTGCTCGCCGCCGCCGGACTGCTGGACGGCCGTCCGGCGACCACCCACTGGATGTACGCGCCGACCCTGGCCAAGCGCTACCCCCGGGTGCACGTCGACCCGCGCGAGCTCTTCGTGGACGACGGCGACGTGCTCACCTCGGCCGGTACCGCCGCCGGGATCGACCTGTGCCTGCACGTGGTGCGCAGCGACCACGGCGCCGAGGCGGCCAACGCGCTGGCCCGCAGGCTGGTGGTGCCCAGCCGTCGCGGTGGCGGCGGACAGGCCCAGTACATCGATCAGTCTTTACCGGAGGAGATCGGCAACGACCCGCTGGCCGAGGTGGTCACCTGGGCGCTGGAGAACCTCAACCAGCAGTTCGACGTCGAGGTGCTGGCGGCCCGTGCGTACATGAGCCGCCGCACCTTCGACCGCCGGTTCCGCACGCTCACCGGCAGTGCGCCGCTGCAGTGGCTGATCACTCAGCGGGTGCTCCAGGCGCAGCGGCTGCTGGAGACCTCGGAGCTGTCGGTGGACGACGTCGCGCGCCGGTGCGGGTTCCGTTCGCCGGTGGCGCTGCGCGGGCACTTCCGCCGTCAGCTCGGGGTCTCGCCGGCCGCGTACCGGACCAGCTACCGGGCCCGTCGGCCCGGGCAGCAGTCGGGTGCCCCGGCCGGGGCGCACGGCGGCGACCTACGGCTGCCCGGCGCGCTGCCGCACGCGGCACCCGCCTCGGCGGCGGGCGGGGCACTGTTCGGCGCGGCGGGGCACGGCGGGCAACCGGCCCACCCGTTCCCGGCCGGACCGGGGGCGCAGGTTCCGGTCGGCCAGGCGGGCCCGCACGGTCAGCCGGTCGGTCCCGGGCAGCCGGTGCCGCACGGTCACGCCGGTCCGTACGGTCCGGGGCAGGTCGGGACGCCGGCCGCCCAGGGCTTCCACGCCCGCGCGGGTCAGCCGTACCCGCACCAGCAGACCGCGCAACAGCCGCACCCCGGGCAGCAGGGTGTGGCGCGCGGTCCGGTGCGGCCTCCGCTGGTGCCGCCGCAGGCCGGGCCGGGTGCGGGGCGTCCGCCGCGCACCGCCGAGCACGCGGCGGCCGAGGACGGCCACCCCCAGCCGGGGGCGCGCGGCCAGGGCCAGGGGCACCGCAGCGCGGTCGAACGGCCCGCGGACGTGCCGGGTGCGGCCGGGCGTGCGCACGGTGCGCCGGGCGGCCGGGTGCCGACCACCGCCGCCGGGCAGCCGGCGGCCGGGGCGGGCGAGCTCCGTGGCCGGCAGGCCCGGGCGCCGCAGGTCCGCGCCCAAGGCGGTCGGGCCGCGGCGGCGGACGGCGGTCGGGCGGCGCGCGAGGCCCGTCCCGGGCGGGACGGTCACGCGGTCCGCACCGGCCGGGAGGGCGAGCACCCGGACGGCCGCGGCCCGCACGACGGGGCGGAGGAGCACCGGACCGACGGCCTCGCTCCAGCACCCCGCTCGGCTCCACCGGTGCCCGCGGCGCGTGATCGCGCCGTAGGGTGAGTTGCGTGAATGACCGTTTGGTATGGATCGACTGTGAAATGACCGGCCTCGACCTCGACCGGGACGCCCTGGTCGAGGTCGCGGTGCTGGTGACGGACTCCGAGCTGAACATCCTCGGCGAGGGTGTGGACGTCATCATCCGCCCGCCGGCGGAGGCGCTGGCGAACATGCCGGAGGTGGTGCGCGAGATGCACACCGCCTCCGGTCTGCTCGACGAGCTGGAGCAGGGCATGACCCTGGCCGAGGCCGAGGAGCGCGTGCTCGCATACGTGCGCCAGCACGTGCCGGAGGCCGGGAAGACGCCGTTGTGCGGCAACTCGGTGGCCACCGACCGCGGCTTCCTGGCCCGGGACATGCCGGCCCTGGAGAAGCACCTGCACTACCGGATCGTGGACGTCTCCTCGATCAAGGAGCTGGCCCGCCGCTGGTACCCGAAGGCGTACTACAACAGCCCGCAGAAGGGCGGGAACCACCGGGCGCTCGCCGACATCCGGGAGAGCATCGACGAACTGCGGTACTACCGCGAGGCGGTGTTCGTCCCCCAGCCCGGCCCGGACGCGGACACCGCGCGCGCCATCGCCGGGAAGTACCAGGCCTCGGCCGGCTGACCGGGCGGGCCCGGCGCGCCCCCTCCGCAGCAACCACACCCCGGCGCGACCACCGCGGAGGGGGCCGTGCGGACGGCCCCCGGAGGGTCGGGGAGGGTGCCCGCGTTCGCCGGAACGAAACCCTGGCGCGAGCACCCTCTCGGATCCTGTAGAGTTCTTCCTGTCGGAACGGGAACGCGAGAGCGGGAACGGACCGGACAGATGGTGGGTGTAGCTCAGTTGGTAGAGCACCTGGTTGTGGTCCAGGTGGCCGCGGGTTCGAGTCCCGTCACTCACCCCAGAGCCTGAGGGGCCGATCTCTTCAAGAGATCGGCCCCTCAGGCGTTTTCGCGTTGCCTCAGTTGTGTGTGACGGTCCGACTTTTCCGGGCGGCCCCTGCCGCGAGAAGCTACCGGAGAGTAACATCGCCGCCATGACCACTCCTTCGATCGGCCAGATGCTCGACGCCACCGTGCCGATGGCGCACACCCTGAAGCTCGAGTACCTGGAGACCACCCCGGAGCGCGCCGTGCTCCGACTGCCCGACCAGCCCGCGTACCACAACCACGTCGGCGGCCCGCACGCCGGCGCGATGTTCACGCTCGCCGAGTCCGCCAGCGGCTGCATCGTGCTCGCCGCCTTCGGGGACCAGCTGTCCCGGGCCGTGCCGCTCGCCGTGAACGCCGAGATCGCCTACAAGAAGCTCGCCATGGGCGAGGTCACCGCCACCGCCGTGCTCGGCCGCCCGGCCGCCGAGGTCGTGGCCGAGCTGGACGCCGGCGGCCGCCCCGAGTTCCCGGTCACCGTCGAGATCACCCGCGCCGACGGCGCCGTCACCGGTGTGATGACGGTCACCTGGACCCTGCGTCCCAACTCCTGACCGCCGCGCGGTCGGTGGCCCCGGGCGGAGCGCCCCGGGGCCACCTGCGCGATGACTGTCCGTAACGGTCGGCGTGACCTCGCCGCCCGTCCGCTCGTTCTCAACTCACGTGCGAGCCAATCACGCGACCAAGCCCCAGGAACCCGCCCCCCGCGGCGTCGCCGGAGCGCGGCGGGCGATCGCCCGGTGGCTGCCCCGCCCCCGCACCGTCGCCGCCGGCGGGGCACTGCTCGCACAAGTCTGGGGCGTCGGAGCGCTCGGCGCGTACGCGGCCTCCGCCGAGGCGCTGCCCGGGCAGGCCCAGCCCGCCGTCCGCCGGACCCTGCACGGCGGCACCGTGATCGACGGACAGTCAGCCGCCCGCCCCGAGGAACCCGGACACCCGGCGGCCGCGGAGCCCGGCCGCTCCCCCGGGCTGATCGGGGAACTGACCGGCGGAGCACCTGTCGACCAGGCCACCGGCGCGGTCGGCGGCGTCCTCCGGGAGCGCATCCGAGCCGGCGGGCTCCCCCTCCCCGGCCAACGCGCCGCCGTCCCCGACGCCTTCGCTCTCGCCTCCGGCCTGCTCGGCACCGCCCCGGCCCGGGCCCGCCCGGCCGAGACCCGCGCCGCCCGCGAGGGCGAGCCCGCCGAACCGGCCACCGTTCCGCAGCCGCGCTCGCCCCGGCCGGTGGCCGCCCGGCCCCGCTCCGAGGCGGCCGAGGCCCCGGCGGTACGGGAGGCCGCCGCCGTCGAGGGGCAGTCCGCAGTGGAACCCGCCGGTGCGACGGGGGTTACGGAGGAGGCCGCGGATCCCGCCGTACCGACGGACGGCGGGACGCCCCAGGCGCTCGACCTCGCCGACACGGCGACCGTGGACGACGGCTCCGCGACGGCGACCGCGGTGCTCGCCCCCGTCGCCGCCGGACTGCTGCTCACCGGCGCGGCCGTGTGCAAGCACCGCGGACTGCCACGCGGGCACTGAACGGCCCGGACCGGCACTGGCTAGGCGCCGGGGGCCAGCTCCACTTCCATCAGGGGGAGTTCACGCCCGGGGATCGAGCCGGACGGCGCGCTGCCGATGCGGGTGGCACCCATCGCCAGGTAGAAGGGCTCGGCGTGCGGGTCGGAGTCGACGGTGAGGCGGCGCAGGCCGAGTGCTCGGGCTTCGTCGCGGACGTGGTGGAACAGCGCCCGGCCGATGCCGCGGCCGATCAGATCGGGCTCGACGAAGAGCATGTCCAGCTCGCCGGACGGCGGCGCGGGGGTCAGCACGGCGAACCCCAGCAGCCGGCCACCGTCCTCGGCCACCACCGTCGAAGCCGACGCCCGCCCGATCACGGCGGCGTCCAGGGTCAGTTCGTCCCGGCAGGCGGCCATGAACGCCTCGCCGTAGCCCCAGTACGCCTTGGCCCGCAGGGCGATGCCGGTGAGCAGCTCGGCCTCGGCCGGGCGGGCGGGTCGGATGTGCATGGTGTCCCCTCGCGTCGACGGCCGGGCGGCGGTGGCCATTGTCCGGCGCAACTCGGTCGCCCACCAACGGTTTTACGGTCGACGGGGACCGCCCGGCACGCCCGTCAGCGGAAGACACCCGGCGGCGGGGCCGGGGAGGGCGCGGCGGTGTCGTCCGTGGCGGGGACGGCTCCGGCGGTGAAGTCGCTGAGGGAACGGCCGTGTTCGACCCGGCCGTGGGAGGAGTCGGAGGCGACGCGGCGGGTGAGGTCGGGAATGGGGAGGGGAGTGTGGGCGGCGGCGAGGACGAGGTTGCCGAAGCGCTTGCCGCGCAGGACGGTGGGGTCGGCGACCAGGCAGAGTTCGGGGAAGACCGCGGCGAGGGTGGCGACCTGGGAACGGGCGAAGGGAAGAGCGGCGCCGTCAGCGATGTTGGCGGCGTACCAGCCGCCGGGGGCGAGGGCGCGGGCGGCGAGGGTGGCGAACTCGACGGTGGTGCAGTGGGCCGGGGTACGGGCGCCGGAGAACACGTCGGTGATGACCAGGTCGACGCCGGCCTCGGGGGTGCGTTCCAGCACGCTGCGGGCGTCCGCGCCGCGCACCTTGATCTGCCAGCCGCGCTCCAACGGGAGTTCGGCGCGAACGAGTTCGGTGAGCTCGGTGTCGATCTCGGCGACCTGCTGGCGGGAGCGCGGCCGGGTGGCGGCCACGTAGCGGGCCAGGGTGAGGGCGCCGCCGCCCAGGTGGAGGACGGTCAGCGGGCGGCCGGGCGGGGCGGCCAGGTCGATCAGGTGGCCGAGCCGGCGCTGGTACTCGAAGCCGAGGTGGGTGGGGTCGGCGAGGTCGACCAGGGACTGCGGGGCGCCGTCGATCAGCAGCGTCCAGGCGGCGGGGCGGTCGCGGTCGGGGCGCAGTTCGGCCAGGCCGGAGCCGACGGGGCGGGTGAGCGGGCCCTGGGCGTGGGTGCGGCCGCCCGGCCCGGTGGTGGCCGCCGGTTCCGGGTTGCGCGCGGCCCTGCTGCTTCGTCCCATGGCCGCCATTATCGCCGCCGGGAGGGAACACCCACAGGTCAGGGGCGTGCCGTGGGGATCCGGCCGGTGACTGAAGGGGCCCGGCGGAATCCTCGCGGCACGCCCGCTAGAACGGGCCGAGGCCGCCGGCGGTGAGCGTGCAGGCGGCCTCGCAGAGGGCGGAGCGGAGCACCCAGGCGTCGGTGGGGCGGGTGCTGCGACCGGTGCCGGAGGGCGGGATCACCCAGCGAGGGTCGGTGGCGCCGGGCACCAGGGCGCCGGCCGTACAGGAGCTGCCGGGCAGGTGCCAGGTCTCCCAGGTGCCGGCCGGGACGAGAAAGGAGACGGTGCTGCCGTTGCGGCTCTGCAGGACGGCTCCGCAGGCGCGGCGCAGCCGCAGGATGTCGACGGCCTCCAGGCCGTGCCGCAGGGCGACGGTCACGGTGTCGCAGCTGGTGAGCAGGGTGCCCTCCTCGGGGACGGCGGCGTCCCTGCGCAGGCCGCCGCAGGAGCCGCGGCCGCCGCCCACCGCGCCCCGGCCGGGGAATCGGTCGTCGGTGGGGTCGGGGAGCAGGGCCGGGGCGGCGCAGGCGAGCACACCCCCGGCGACGGGTCGGTACTGCGGCAGTCCGGCGGCCATCATGGGCCCTCCTGTACCTCGTCGGGTCGGAAGCGCAGTCGCCCGGGGTGGGGCGCCGGGGACGGGGAGGGGCCGGGGGACGGCCTGGGCTTCCACGTATCAGGACAACGCGGCGATGGCACCCGAGGCCACGGGGCGCCTTACAGCAAGGCATGGCATTTCATGGCGGATATCCCGCAACAACGCCCGGTTCGCACCGGATTGATGGCATATACACCGCAAACCGACTGTGGCCACCCGGTGACTCCGAGTACTCTCGGCGCCATGGCAGCCACCCCACCGGCCGAGCCGAACCGACCGTCCCCCAACACCGTGATGCGCGCGCTGCGCGGCGACCGCTCACCCGGCGAGTTCGCCACGGCCGTCCGCCGGGCCGCCCGCGAGATCGGCGAGCACGTGTCCTGCGACGCCCGCTACGTCGGACGGGTCGAGTCCGGTGAGATCCGCTGCCCCAACTACGCCTACGAGCGCGTCTTCCGGCACATGTGGCCGGGCCGAGCGCTCACCGACCTCGGCTTCGCCCCCCGCACCGCCGTCCGCCGCCGCTCGGCGGACGACGCCGACGGGGCGGCCGGGGTGCCCCCGCTCCATCCACCGTTCCCGCCCCTGCCCGCCCCGCGCTCACCACTCTCCACCCAACTCCCGTACGCTGCCTCGCCGTACGCGGATCCAGCCGCTCCGAACGGGCCCCCGTGGCCGAGGGCCGGCGCGGTGCCCAGGGGGCCCGATGGATCGCCCTATCTCGACGAGGAGAACGACGACGTGCGTCGCCGTACGTTCCTGGCCGGCGGCGCGACCGCGCTGGCCACCGTGATCGGCATCGACCGGCCGGCCGCGGCCGGTCCCGCCACCGGTGCCGGTTTCCGCCCGGCCGCCGGCCGAGGTGCCGTCCCCGGTGCGGAGTTCACCGCACCCTCGCTGCTCGGCCTGGACCCGGTGGTGCCCGGCCGCCCCGGACCGGTGCCGCCGTTGCGCAAGGTCGGCGCCGCCGAGGTGCTCGGCGTCGAACAGGCTGTCCGGGAGATCAGACTGGCCGACGACGCGCACGGCGCCGACGCCCTGTACGACCTCGCCGGCCAGTCGCTGCGCACCGCCTACCTGCTGCTCAACGAGGGCGAGTACAGCGCCGAGACGGAGCGCCGACTGCAGGCCGGGGCCGGTGAACTGGCCATCTCGGTGGGCTGGTTGGCACACGACTCGAACCGGCTCGCGGACGCCCGCTCGTTCTACGCCGAGGCGCTCGCCACCGCCCGGATGGCCGGGGACTCCGCGCTGGAGGCGCACGTCTTCTGCAACAGCGCCTTCCTCGCCCGGGACGCCGGGCGCCCACGCGAGGCACTGCGCGCCGCGCAGGCCGGGCAGTCCGCCGCCCGACTGCTGGACTCCGCCCGACTGCTCGCCCTGTTGGCCATGCGCGAGGCCGGCGCCTGGGCCGTACTGCGGGACCGCTCCTCCTGCGAACGCGCGATCGGCCGGGCGTCCACCCTGTTCGATCGGGGGCCCTCCGAGGCCGACCCGGAGTGGATGTCCTTCTTCGGCGAGGCGGAGATCGCCGGCCTGCAGTCGCAGTGCTGGTCCGCGCTCGGCGACTGGGACCGGGCCAGCGAGCAGGCCGCGCTGGCCATAGCGCTGCAGGAGCCGCACTTCGTCCGCAACCGGGTGCTGTACACCGCCGAACTGGCCCACGACCGGCTCGGCCGGGGGGACTTGGCGGGGGCGGCGCACCACGGCTCGGCCGCCGTCGCGCTGTTCGGCGAGGTCCGCTCGGCCCGGATCCGCAGCATGCTGGCGGACACCGCCGAACAGCTGCGCCGGCACGCCTCGGTGCCCGAGGTCCGCCGCTTCCTGGCCGGGTACGACCAGGCCGCGGCGGCCTGAGCGGTCAAGGTCTGAGCGGGTGCAGGACCGAACGGGCAAAGGGCCCGAGCAAACGAAGGCCCGAGCGGCCCCCGAAGGCCGTCGACCGCGAGCTCAGTGGCCCGAGTTCAGCCCCTCCAGGTGGGACAGGTCGTTCCAGACCTCCACCGCCGGGGCTCCGTACTCCCAGGACAGCACGCACAGCGCCGCCGTACCGAGCTTGAACCGCTGGGCGAACTCGGGCGGCAGGCCCAGCCAGCGGGCGGTCAGGATGCGCAGCACGTGACCGTGTGCGAACAGGACGACGTCCCGGTCGGCGCAGTGCATGACGGTGGTGTCCGGCTCCGGGACGCCGTGCTCCGCGTTCAGGCCGGCCAGGAAGGTGTCCACCCGGGCGGCCACCTCGGAGAGCTTCTCGCCGCCGGGCACCCCGTCGCGCCAGATCAGCCAGCCGGGGTGGTCGGTGGCCCGGATGTCGACGCCGGTGCGGCCCTCGTACTGGCCGTAGTCCCACTCCATCAGCTCCGGCCGCTCCACCGCGCGGTCGCCGAAGCCGGCCAGTTCGCAGGTCTCCTTGGCCCGGCCGAGCGGGCTGGTGTAGACGAGCGCGTCCGGCAGCCCGTTCCACGGGTCCTTGGCGAGCCGGGCGCCGAGCGCCCGGGCCATCGCGCGGCCCTCCTCGGTCAGCGGGATGTCGGTGCGGCCGGTGTGGCGGCCGGTAGCCGACCACTCGGTCTCGCCGTGGCGGACCAGCACGATTCGGGCGGGCATGGTGGGCTCCTCGCAACGGGGCGGTCAACGGTCGGTCTCACCCTTGAGCACCGGGCTCCATGATCCCCCACCCGGACCGCGGCCACGATCGCGGGCTTCGATACCCGGCGGTTCCGGCCGGAACGGGCCGGTCCGCACCGCATTGTCGGACCCGGATGCGACACTGGGCCGCACCATGAACGCCTCGACGAACGTCCCGCTCAGCGGGTCCGCTGAGCCGCTCGCCCAGCGGCTCGCCGAGCTGCGCGGACCGGCCCAGCAGCGCAGTCTGAACGCCCGCGCCCTCGCCGCGCTCGCCGCCAATCCGGGCTGTCACCGCCGCGCCGTGCTGGACGCGGCGGGGGTGGACAAATCGGTGCTGGCCGCCCGGCTCGGCCGCCCCGCCCCCTTCGGCCAGTCCCCGTTCGCGATCGCCCGCGGCGTGATCTTCGAGTCCCGGCTGAAGGCGGACGACTACTCCGCGCTGCTGGAACCGCTGCGCGCCCACCTCGGCGTCCCGGCCGACGACCGCGCCGCGTTGCTGGTGCCCGATCTGCTGCACCGCTCCGGCCCGGCCGTCCGCGCCGACCGGACGGCCGAGGCGCTGGCCCGGGCCGCCGCCGAGCCGCAGGCCTGGACGCTGCTGGACCACCCGATGCTGCGCCTGGAGGTGGCCGGCAGCACCGCCTACCTGGAGCCGGACGCGCTGGTGGTGCACGGCGGGCGGTGCACGGTGGTCGAGATCAAGTCCTTCCCGGTGCTGGACGGCAGCGCGGACCCGGCCAAGGTCGGCGCCGCCGCCCGCCAGGCCGCGGTGTACGTGCTGGCGCTCCAGCGCACCGCCGCCGCGGCCGCCGGGCAGACGCTCGCCGGGGACCCGTACACCGAGCAGCGGCTGCCGGGCAGCCCCCGCACCAGCGTGCTGCTGGTCTGCCCGAAGGACTTCGGCAACCGGCCGACCGCGGTCGCCGTCGACGTCCGCCGCGAGCTGGCCACCACCCGCCGCCAGCTGAGCCGGATGACCGGCATCGGCCGGCTGCTGGACACCCTGCCGCCGGGCACCGACTTCGACCTGGCCGCCGACCAGGACGGCGCCCCGGCCCGGACCTCCGAGCAGCTGACCGCCGCGGTCGAGGCGGTGCCCGCCGCGTACAGCCCGGACTGCCTCTCCACCTGCGAGCTCGGCTTCCACTGCCGCGCCCAGTCCCGCTGCGGCGACCGGGTCGAGCAACTCGGCCGGGGCGTGCGCGGCGAGCTGGGCGGCATCCGTACGGTCACCGAGGCGCTGGCCGCCGCATCCGGCGCGGACGACGGCGCCGGGGACGGCTACGGCGACGACGCGGCCGAGCGCCTGGCCTGCGCGGCCGCCCTGCGCGCGGAAGCGCTGGGTGCCCGCGCATGAGTGAGCGCAGCATCGGGGTCCCCCCGGCCGAAGGCTGGGGGAGAATCGTCAAAAGGTGCGCGTGGGCGAATGCCCCTGGCGAGCGAAGCGAGGCGGGCGCATGAGTCTCCTCACCACCCTCGCCCGGCTGGAGGCCGTCCGCAGCGGGCACGCCGAACCGCTGGCCACCGTCCGGCACCGGCACCTGTCCGACCACCCGATGGTCCTGATCCCGCTGACCGCCGCCGGTGAGTCCGGCGCGCCGCTGGCCGTGATGCTCGGCACCGACCGGGACGCGCCCCGGCTGCACCTGGTGCCGCAGCCGCTCAACCGCACCCTGCGGTTCGACTTCCTGGCCGAGCTGGCCGCCGACCTGCTGCCCTACCTGGAGTCCTTCGCCGACGACGTCGAGCAGATCGAGGGCTCCGAGAAGGACCCGGAGACCGGCGAGAAGACCCAGGTGTTCCGCGAGCTGTGCGCCGACGCGCCGCAGCTGATCGTGCCCAACAGCGCGGGCGTGCACCACCTGGCGCTGATCGGCCGCTCCACCCGGTTCCGCCGCACCGTGGAGGACGCCGAGCCCGGCCCCTACCCGGCGCCGATGCGGGTGCCGCTGCTCGGCCGCTGGTTGACCCACCTCACCGACCGCGCCCAGGTGCCCGGCTCCAGCCTGCTGCTGCCGATGACCGGCCTGCTCGCCCGGCACTGGGCCACCGGCCAGAGCCACCTGGAGGACCAGCACCTGGCCGCCCGGCTGGCCTGGCACGACCCGCCGGCGGGCCTGACCGGCGCGCAGGCGGCCGAGCTGGCCGAGACCGGCCGGGACGAGCAGGGCCTGCTGCTGCACCCGCCGGCCGGCCCGACCACCGACCCCCGCTTCGACGAGTTCCTGCTCGCCCCGGCGATCGCCCGCTACGACGCCGCCGTCAACGCCCTGCAGCACAGCACCGAGCAGCAGGACGAGGCCGCCGCCGGGCGCGCCCGGGCGGCCGTCCGGTCGGCGGTCGACCAGCTGACGGAGGTGCTGTCCGCCGTCCTGCTACCCACCTGGCGGGACGTCTGGCAGGGCCTGGACCTGCTGCGCGCCCTGCCGCCGGCCGGGCACCTGGAGGAGCGCTGGACCGGCGACCGCTGGTCCTACACCGGCCACCGGGACCGTCTCGCGGCCGGCGAGCCCCCGCAGCCCCGGCAGGACGACGCCGTCACCGCCGCCCGCAAGCTCGCCCAGCGCGAGCGCGAGCAGGCCCGCCTCGACGTCCAGGAGGCGCTGGACGACCCGCTGGCGATGGCCGAACACCGGTTGTCCGGCGAGGCGTTCAGCGGGGTGGTGACCGAGGTGGTGCCGGACTGGGACACCACCGGCCGCTCCCCCAAGCCCCGCCCGCTGCTCACCCTGCGCACCGCCGACCGCCCGCACGCCGACCTCGGCCGGGAGGTTCACCGGGTGCACGGCCCGTCCGCGCAGAAGGCCGAGATCGTCGCGGTCGAGCCCGCCGAGGGCACCGTCACCCTGCGGGTGCTGTCCGGCATGGGCCGCAAGAAGGAGCCCGAGCCGGGCAGCCTGCCCGAGCCCGGCGAGCCGGTCACCTTCACCCTGTTCGAGTTGACGGTCCGCCAGTCCGCGCCGCTGCCCGAGCCGGACGACACCCCGTGGACCCACGGCGGCCCGCCCGGCACCGCGCCCGCAACCGCCCCGTCCGCTGCCGCCGAGGAGTGGGAGTAATGGCCGAGTCGACCCCCGAGCAGTCCCCGGGCGCGGCCGCCGACGCCGCCGTGGCCCGCATCCTGACGGCCACCGTCCGCCCGTCGGTCGGCGCCCCGCGCGGCGTGGTGGTGGACTCCCCGCCCGGCGCCGGGAAGTCCACCCTGGTGGTGCGGGCCGCCCGCGAGCTGGTGGAGGCCGGCGAACGGCTGATGATCGTCGCCCAGACCAACGGGCAGGTGGACGACCTGGTCGGCCGACTGGCCGAGAAGGCGCCGGAGCTGACGATCGGCCGGCTGCACGCGGCGGACTCCCGGCCCGGCCCGGAGGTGCTCAGGCACGCCAATGTCACGCCCTCCGACAAGGTCGCCGACCTGGTCGAGCAGGACGTGGTGATCTCCACCTCCGCCAAGTGGCAGTGGGTCCGGGCCGAGGCGCCGTGGCGGCACGCGATCGTCGACGAGGCCTACCAGATGCGCTCGGACGCCCTGCTCGCGGTGGCCCGGCTGTTCGAGCGGGCGCTGTTCGTCGGTGACCCGGGGCAGCTGGACCCGTTCACCGTGGTCGGCACCGAGCAGTGGGCGGGCCTGTCGTACGACCCGTCCAGCAGCGCCGTGGTCACCATGCTGGCGCACAACCCGCAGATCGAGCCGCACCGGCTGCCGGTCTCCTGGCGGCTGCCCGCCAGCGCGGCGCCGCTGATCTCGCGGGCGTTCTACCCGTACACGCCGTTCCGCTCCGGCACCGGCCCGGACGACCGCCGGCTGACCGCAGCCGTCCGCCCCGACGGTTCGGCACTGGACGCCGTGATCGACCGGGCCGCCGAGCACGGCTGGGCGCTGCTGGAACTGCCCGCCCGGCACACCGTACGGACCGACCCGCAGGCGGTGGCGGCCGTCGCGGCCACCGTCCGTCGGCTGCTGGAGCGCGGGCTGACCGCCCACTCCGAGCAGGGTGGGTCCCCGCTCACCGCGGACCGGATCGCCGTCGGCACCGCGCACCGGGACCAGGCGGCGGCCGTCCGGGCGGCCCTGCTCAAGGCGGGCGTCCCGGTGGACGGCGCGGCCGGTCCGGCCGTCACCGTGGACACCGCCAACCGGCTGCAGGGCCGGGAGTACGACGTCACGGTGGTACTGCACCCACTCTCCGGACGCCCGGACGCGACCGCCTTCCACCTGGAGACCGGCCGGCTGTGCGTGCTCGCCTCCCGGCACCGGCACGCCTGCATCGTGGTGGCCCGGGCCGGGATCGCCGAGCTGCTGGACGAACACCCCGCCACCGAGCCGGTCCAGTTGGGCGTCCCGGTGACCTTCCCGGACGGCTGGGAGGCCAACCACCAGGTCCTCCAGCACCTCGTCGGCCACCGGGTCCACCTGCGCTAGGTAGGGCTCAGTCCTCGGTCTCGCACACCGCGAAGGCCACCACGGAGCCGCGCGCCGCCTGGGCGCTCCAGCCGGTCGCGTCGGCGGTCGGGCCGCTGGCGCGCACCGGCCCGTCCGCGTCGGGCTGGAGCCGGTAGCCGCCGCCGGTCAGGTGGGTGCCGGCCGGGCAGGTCGCGGTCGAGACGCCGCCCGGGGCGCTCGGCGGGCCGGTGACCACCTTCGCCGTCTCCGCCGCGAAGGCGGGTACGGCCGGAGCCAGGACGGCGGCGGCCAGCAGGACGCCGGTGGACAGGGTCTTCGGTGCGCGCATGGGGTACTCCCGGTTCGACGGTGACTGGTTCCCGTACGCCCGGAACAACCGGTTCGCACGCGATCCGGATGCGCGGCGCCCGAGTCACGCCCCCGGCGCGCGCCGGGGAATAGCGCCCGCACGCGCACCGTTCCGTTACCGGCCGCCGCCGCGAGACAATGGACGACGGCCACAACCGGGCGGTGCGGCCCGGAGCAGCCCGCCCGCCCTCCCTCACCGAGACCCCGGAGGTGTCCGTCCATGCCCGACTCCCCCGCCGAGGCGCCTGAGCCCACCCGGCGCCTGCGCCCCTCGCAGCTGCTGTTCGAGCCGCAGTCCGCCGAGCCGGAGCCGGAACGATTCTTCGACCTGGAGTCCATCGACGACCCGGCGGAGCTGCTGCGCCGCTCCACCGAACTGGCCCTGGCCTTCCGGGCGGCCGCCGAGCGGGCCACCGACTTCCAGGCGGTCGCCGCCGCGCAGCTGGCGGACCCGCGCCGGTTCGACGCGCTGTCGAACACCGAGATCGCCGAGCGGGCGGACTGGACCCCCGACTACGCCGCCAAGATGATCGAGTACGGCCGCGATCTGCTCCAGCCGCGCCGCCACGAGGACTGATCGGCTGGCCCCTGGCATATGCCGGAGGCGGAAGGATACGCCGTACCCCGCTGCCCTGTCCGGCAAACAGCGCTTTCCACCACACCGGGGGCGCGCACCGCGCAGGCTGCTGGGCGTGGACATCTGGACCTTGCAGTCGGTGGAGTACGTCACCGCGGCCGGAGAGGCCTGGCTGGCCTCCGCCAGCGAATATCCGCGCAGCATGCGCGCCCTCTGGGAGTCCCGCCCGTGGGCGCCGTCGGTGCTGCCCTGCGGCCGCGCCTTCGACGTGATCAGCATGCCGGCGCTGTTCGGCCGCCGGGTGCTGGACGAGCTCTGGGCCTCCGGCCCGGGCTGCGGACCGGTCGCGAGCTACCGGGGGCGCACCCTGCTGTTCGTCCGGCCCGGCGCGGCGCCCCGGCTGCGCCGGCTGCTGGCCTGGGAGGAGTGGGCCAGGGACGTGCCGCCGCTGCTGTGTCACGGCAGGGGCGACGCGGTGACCGTGCCGCCGGTCCAGCGGATGGTGCACGGCCCGGACTCCCCCGGCCGGGGATCCGGCCGCTGGATCGTCGCCCCGGAGGAGCGGGAGCCCTGGCTGCCCGGCGCCTCGGTGGTGCTCTGGGCCTGTGTACGGGCGGCACGCGAGCCCCGCGCGCCCGTCCCGGCGGAGCCTTCCGTCGTGACCGGAGGGTGAACGGAGGGCGACCGGTATTCGATTTTGGCTCGGACGCGGGCCGCTGCTAGAGTCTTCTCTGTCAGCAGGCGCCGCTAGCTCAGTTGGTTAGAGCAGCTGACTCTTAATCAGCGGGTCCGGGGTTCGAGTCCCTGGCGGCGCACAGACAGCCGAGAGGCCCCTTGCGAAAGCAGGGGGCCTCTCGGCATTTTCCGGCGAAGGCACTGCCGCTGAAGGCACTGCCCGTACCGAAGCAGCCGGGCCGCCCGCCGGAGCGGACGGCCCGGCCGGGGCTCAGCGGCCGCGCAGCGTGCGGTAGCGGGCGACCAGCGCCGCGGTGGAGCTGTCCAGCTGCTCGCCGCCCTCGCCGGTGAGGAGCACCGGCTCGATCCGCTTGGCGAGCACCTTGCCCAGCTCGACGCCCCACTGGTCGAAGGAGTCGATGTTCCAGATCGCGCCCTGGACGAACACCTTGTGCTCGTACAGCGCGACCAGCTGGCCGAGCACGGACGGGGTCAGCTCGCCGGCCAGGATGGTGGTGGTCGGGTGGTTGCCCTTGAAGGTCTTGTGCGGGACCAGCTCGGTCGGCACGCCCTCGGCGGCGACCTCCTCCGGGGTCTTGCCGAAGGCCAGCGCCTGGGTCTGGGCGAAGAAGTTGGCCAGCAGCAGGTCGTGCTGGGCGACCAGGCCCGGCAGCAGGTCGGCGACCGGCCGGGCGAAGCCGATGAAGTCGGCCGGGATCACCTTGGTGCCCTGGTGGAGCAGCTGGTAGTAGGCGTGCTGGCCGTTGGTGCCGGGGGTGCCCCAGACCACCGGGCCGGTCTGCCAGTCGACCGGGGTGCCGTCGCGGGTCACCGACTTGCCGTTGGACTCCATGTCCAGCTGCTGCAGGTAGGCCGTGAACTTGGACAGGTAGTGCGAGTACGGCAGCACCGCGTGCGCCTGGGCGTCGAAGAACGCGCCGTACCAGACCCCGAGCAGGCCGAGCAGCAGCGGGACGTTCTGCTCCGCCGGGGCGGTGCGGAAGTGCTCGTCGACCAGGTGGAAGCCGTCCAGCATCTCGCGGAAGGCGTCCGGGCCGATGGCGATCATCAGCGAGAGGCCGATCGCCGAGTCGTAGGAGTAGCGGCCGCCGACCCAGTCCCAGAACTCGAACATGTTGGCGGTGTCGATGCCGAAGTCCTGCACGCCCTGGGTGTTGGTGGACAGCGCGACGAAGTGCTTGGCCACCGCCTCGGTGCCGGCGCTCAGGCCGGTGAGCAGCCAGTCGCGGGCGGAGACGGCGTTGGTGATGGTCTCGATGGTGGTGAAGGTCTTCGAGGCCACGATGAACAGCGTCTCGGCCGGGTCGAGGTCGCGGACCGCCTCGTGCAGGTCGGCGCCGTCCACGTTGGAGACGAAGCGGACGTCCAGGTCGCGCTTGGTGAACGAGCGGAGCACCTCGTAGGCCATCGCCGGGCCGAGGTCGGAGCCGCCGATGCCGATGTTGACGACGGTGCGGATCGGCTTGCCGGTGTGGCCCTTCCACTCGCCGCTGCGGACCCGGTCGGCGAAGCCGGCCATCTTGTCCAGGACGGCGTGCACGCCGGGGACGACGTTGACCCCGTCGACCTCGACGACCGCGTCCCGCGGGGCGCGCAGCGCGGTGTGCAGGACAGCGCGCTGCTCGGTGTTGTTGATCTTCTCGCCGCGGAACATGGCGTCCCGCAGCTCGGCGACGCCGGTGGCGGCGGCGAGTTCGCGCAGCAGCTCCAGCGTCTCGTCGGTGACCAGGTGCTTGGCGTAGTCCACGTGCAGGTCGCCGACCTGCAGGGTGTAGCGGCCGCCGCGCTCCGGGTCGGCGGCGAACAGCTCGCGCAGGTGGGTCTCGCCCAGCTCGTCCCGGTGCTTGGCCAGCGCGGCCCACTGCGGGGTGCGGTCGAGCGGGGTGCGGGCGTCGGCGCGGGTCTCCGACATCGGTTGGTCCTCGATTCATCTGGGTGCGGAAACCGGCAGGGCCAGGCGTGAGGCCCGAACGATCAGGGTCTCTGTGCGAGGTCGTGCGGGTACTGGTGGTGCGCCGACTCCGTTGACGGCCTGCCCGGGTTCAGCCTATGCAACCCCGGAGGCGGTCGCGCACATTCCGCCCGGCGCGCGCGGACTGCCCGTCATTTCCGTTCCGTGCGCAGGTCCAGCCCGCGCAGCACCTGGTCGACCAGTTCCGGGTCGGCCCCGAGCTCGCTGCGGGCGACGAGCATCTCGCGCCGGGAGGCGGCGATCATCTCCTGTTCGACGTCCCGGGCGGCCCGCCACTGGGCGAGGCGCAGCTTGGCCTCGGCGGCGTCCTCCTCGGCGTAGTTCTCCGGGCAGAGCCGGGCCAGCCGGTCGTGCTGACGGTCCCGCAGGCGGTCGGCGACCTCGGCGGGCAGTCTGTCCTGCTCCTCCAGTTCGCCGAGGCGCGTGAGCCCGGCCTTGGCGGCCCGCCACCAGAGCTGACGGACGGCCTGCTCGTGCCGGTCCTGGTCGATGTCCAGCTGGAGCCGCTTGGCCAGCCAGGGCAGGCTCAGGCCCTGGACCAACAGGGTGAACAGCACCACGCTGAAGGCGATGAAGACCAGCCGGCCGCGGTCGGGGAAGTCCGCGCCGGAGTGCAGGGTGAGCGGGATGGCGAGGGCCAGGGCGACGGTGGCCACGCCGCGCATGCCGGACCACCAGAGGACCACGCTCTCCTTCCAGCTGAACGGGGTGTCCTCGTCGTCGCCGCGGCGCAGCCTCCGGGAGAGCCAGCCGGCCGGCAGCAGCCAGAGCAGCCGGACCACGACGACCACCGCGATGACCACGGCGGCATCGCCGATGAAGCCGGTCCAGCCGTTGCCGGCCTCCTTGAGCACGGTGGCCAGCTCCAGGCCGATCAGGCCGAAGGCGACACCGGTGATCAGGATCTCGACCACCTCCCAGAAGGCGTTGCCGACCAGCCGGTAGGAGACGGCGTCGGCGTCGGCGGCCCGGTCGGCGAGGTAGAGCGCGCAGACCACGACGGCGAGCACGCCGGAGCCGTGGATCTCCTCGGCGAGGGTGTAGGCGGCGAAGGGCACCAGCAGGTTGAGCGCGACCTGCTGGGTCGGGTCGTCCAGGCGTTCGGCGAGCTTGGCGTTCATCCAGCCGAGGGCGACGCCGATGACCACGGCGAGCACGGCGGACAGGATGAAGCGCAGCACCGCGTTGCCGACCGAGAAGTCGCCGCTGACCATGGCCTCGATGGCCAGCGAGTAGATGACGATCGCGGTCACGTCGTTGAACAGGCCCTCGCTCTCCAGGATCGCCACCAGGCGCCGGGGCAGGCCGACGCTGCCGGCCACCGCGACGGCGGCGACCGGGTCGGGCGGGGAGACCAACGCGCCGACCGCGATGGCGGCGGCCAGCGGCAGGGCGGGCAGTAGCCAGTGCACCGTCCCGGCGACCGCGATCGTGGTGACCACCACCAGGGCGACGGCCAGCAGCAGGATCGAGCGGATGTTGGCCTTGAAGTAGCGGACCGAGGAGCGTCGGGCGACCGCGAAGATCAGCGGCGGCAGGACCAGCGGGAGGATCAGCTCGGGTTCGAGCGAGACGTCCGGGATCTGCGGGAGGAGCGCCATCGCGATGCCGAGCAGGGTCATCAGGACCGGTTGCGGCACCCCCGTCCTGCGGGCGAGTGGCATCGTCACCACGGAGGCGAGCAGCACCAGGAAGAACAGGGGCAGCTGGCCCACGGGGAGGTTCCTCTCGACGGCGGACGGCTGAGCGCCGCCCAGGATAGATCCGACAATGCGCCTATAGGTGGGGACGCGCCGGGCAGTGCTTGACCTCAAGCGCGCTTCAGGTTCGAGGATCGGGAGCGTCGAACGATCGGGCGAACGATCAGTCGAACGGTCGAGGGAGAGGAGCCCCCATGAAGGCGGCACCGTGGCGCGGTCCGGCGGTCCGGAGGTCCTGCGGGTCACCGAGGTGCCCGCCCCGGAGCCCGGCCCGGGCGAGGTCCGGGTGCGGGTCTACGCCGCCGGGGTGCAGCCGGTGGACCTCGCGATCCGGGAGGGGTTCCGCCCGCCGGGACTGACGGTCGAGCCGCCGTTCACGCTCGGCAACGAGTTCGCCGGGGTGGTCGACCGGCTGGGCCCGGGCGCCGGGGGCCGAGCGGCTGGCCGAGCTGGTGCGACTGTGGGAGGCGGGCGCGCTGCGGCTGGAGGTCGCCGAGGCGCTGCCGCTGGAGAGGGCCGCCGAGGCCCACCGGCTGGTCGCCACCGGGCACGTCCGGGGCAAGGTGGTGCTGACCGCCTGAGCGGGCGGGGGGCCGTCCGGGCCGATTGTGTGTTTCGGCCGCTGACCAGGTAATGTTCTCCACGTCAGCAAGCGCCGCTAGCTCAGTTGGTTAGAGCAGCTGACTCTTAATCAGCGGGTCCGGGGTTCGAGTCCCTGGCGGCGCACAGACGGTCGGAAGGCCCCTCGCGAGAGCGAGGGGCCTTCCGGCGTTTCGGCGGTTACCCACCCACTCGCCCGCTCACCTTCGGCGCGGGATCACTCGCCGCCCGTGGCAGGAAAGGTGGGAAACAGGTCATTGCTGCCACCCCGGCCCGCTGACAGGCTGGCCGTGTGAGAGCGCACAGCGTGGTCGTCGTCCTCTTCGACGGCGTGCAGAGCCTGGACGTGACCGGGCCCGTGGAGGTGTTCGCGGGAGCGGGCACCGCTGCCGGGCAGCCGGGCGCGTACCGGGTGACCACCGCCTCGCTCGGCGGCGGACCGGTGCGCAGCCTCAGCGGGCTGCGGCTGCTGCCGGACACGGACCTGGCCGAGGTCGGGCCGGTACAGACCCTGCTGGTCCCCGGCGGGGAGGGCACCAAGCATCCGGACGGCGCGCTGGTGGCGCGGATCCGGGAACTGGCCGACCGGGCCGAACGGGTGGTGTCGGTGTGCACCGGGGCCTTCCTGCTCGCCGAGGCCGGGCTGCTGGCCGGGCGCCGGGCGACCACGCACTGGGCGTACTGCGAGGCACTGGCCCGGCGGTTCCCCGACGTCGAGGTGGACCCGGATCCCATCCATGTCCGGGACGGACACATCGCCACCTCCGCCGGGGTCACCGCCGGGATCGACCTGGCGCTGGCCCTGGTCGAGGAGGACCTCGGCCGCGACACCGCGCTGCTGATCGCCCGCCGTCTGGTGGTCTTCCTGCGCCGGCCGGGCAACCAGGCCCAGTTCAGCACCCAGCTGGCCGCCCAAGTGGCGGCCCGGCAGCCGCTGCGCGAGGTGCAGCGGTGGATCGCCGAGCACCCCGAGGCCGACCTGTCGGTCGAGGCGCTGGCCGGTCGCTCGGCACTGTCGCCCCGGCACTTCGCCCGGGCCTTCGCCGCCGAGGTGGGGGTGACCCCGGGCCGGTACGTGGACGGCGTCCGGCTGGAGGCCGCCCGGCGGCTGCTGGAGGACACCGACGACGGCATCGAGGAGATCTCCCGCTCCTGCGGCTACGGCACCCCGGAGGCGATGCGGCGCGCCTTCGTCCGGACCCTGGCCGCCCCGCCCGCGGAATACCGACGCCGCTTCCGTTCCGGTTCCGATGTCCGAACCAGTCCCGATGGAGGACACTGATGCGCATCGCCGTCCTGCTCTACGACGACTTCACCGCCCTCGACGCCGTCGGCCCGTACGAGGTGCTGTCCCGCATCCCTGGCACCGAGGTGGTGTTCACCGCCGCCCGGCGCGGGCCGGTCCGCACCGACATGACGAGCCTGGCGCTCACCGCCGACGCCGCCCTGGACGAGGTGGACTCGGCCGACCTGCTGCTGGTGCCCGGCGGGCCCGGCACGGAGGCCCAGCTGGCCGACCGGGCCGTGGTCGAGTGGGTGCGCGCGGTGGACGCGACGACCACCTGGACCACCTCGGTCTGCTCCGGCTCGCTGTTGCTGGGCGCCGCCGGGCTGCTCCAGGGCCGCCGGGCCACCTCGCACTGGGTCTGTCTGGACCAGCTGCCGCAGTTCGGTGCGGAGCCGACCGGCACCGAGCGGGTCGTCATCGACGGCAAGTACGCGACCGCGGCGGGCGTCTCGGCCGGGATCGACCTCGCACTGACGCTGACCGGGCGGATCGCCGGCGACGCCACCGCGCAGGCGATCCAGCTGCTCATCGAGTACGACCCGCGGCCCCCGTACTCGGCGGGCCACATCACGACCGCCCCGGCCGGGATGGCCGAGGAGTTGCGGGCGAACCGGCTGCTGCTCCGCTGACCGCTGGCCGCGCTCCGCCGGGAAGGCGTGGCGGCGGGCGGCAGTGACGGTCTGCCCGGCGGCCGACTCGCCGACCCCGAGCGACCCGCTCATCCCCGGCAGGACGCCCGCGGGCAGGTTCTCGGTGAGCGCGGTGACGAAGACGGCGGTGGCCAGGGCGAGCAGGGCGGGGAGCGGAAAGGGCTTACGGGATACCGGGGTTGTGAGCTGCGTGGTCGCCGTGGGGACCACGCTCGGACCTCACACCGGTGTCAGGTTCAAGCACGCCCCCCCGCCGGCATCCGGGCCCGAGAGCCCCCTTGTCCACGTGGGGGGAGGAGTCACCGAGTGGTACTGGTTGTCCTGGTCCTGGCCGGACGGGACCGAAGTGGATCCGACAGTGCGCCGTCCATGGTCCAGACCGGTTGGGCCGGCTCGGGAGGACCGCCCCGGTTGCCGGGGATGACACTCCGTCGAAGGATGGAGGAGTGACCCCGTCCGGCTACCTCCGCCACCCTCACCTGCACGGCGGCCTGCTCACCTTCACCGCCGAGGACGACGTCTGGATCGCCCCGCTGGACGCCGACGGCGGCGGCA
Source organism: Kitasatospora sp. NPDC004669 (assembly GCF_040609455.1). NCBI lineage: Bacteria > Bacillati > Actinomycetota > Actinomycetes > Kitasatosporales > Streptomycetaceae > Kitasatospora > Kitasatospora sp. NPDC004669. Next base: position 4,383 of record NZ_JBEXKB010000092.1, on the reverse strand, counting down.
CCGGACGGGCCTGGCGGGTCGGCTGCGACCGCACCCGGGTCAGCCACCCCCGTTTCTCCCCCGACGGCACCACCCTCGCCTGGACCAGCTGGCTCAGCCTCACCCCCGAGGTGTGGACCGCCCCGGTCGAGGGCGGCGAGACCCGCCGGCTCAGCTTCTGGGGCAGCCAGGACACCCGGGTGCGCGGCTGGCTGCCGGACGGCGAGGTACTGGCCGTCACCTCCTTCCACGAGCCCTTCGGCCACTACACCTGGGCACACGCCCTGCCGCCGGACGGCTCACCCGGCCGCCGGATGCCCTGGGGCCCCGTCGGCGACGCCCAGATGAGCCACGAGCGGACCGTGCTGCTCACCGGAGCCGCTCCGCACGAACCCGCCGCCTGGAAGCGCTACCGCGGCGGCGCCATCGGCCGGCTCTGGGTGGACGGCGTGCTGGTCCTGCCCGACCACACCGGCCACCTCGCCTCACCCATGCCGGTCGGCGGCCGGATCGCCTTCCTCTCCGACCACGAGGGCATCGGCAACCTCTACTCCTGCCTCCCCGACGGCGGCGACCTGCGCCGGCACACCGACCACGCCTCCTACTACGCCCGCGAGGCCGCCACCGACGGCACCCGGATCGTCTACCAGCACGCCGGCGACCTCTGGCTGCTGGACGGCCTGGACGCCCCCACCCCGCGCCGGCTGCACGTCCCGCTCGGCGGCGCCCGGGCCGGCCGCCGCCCGTACCAGGTCAGCGCCGCCTCCCAGGTCAAGGACCTCGCCTGCGACCAGACCGGGCGGGCCGGGGTGATCACCGTGCGCGGCAGCCAGTACTGGCTCACCCACAAGGACGGCCCGGCCCGCGCGCTCGCCGACACCCCCGGGGTGCGGACCCGACTGCCGGTGGTGCTCGGCCACACCGGCGAGGCGGCCTGGATCACCGACGCGGAGGGCGCCGACGCGATCGAGGTCATGCCGCTGCCCGGGCACGAGCAGACCGGAAAGCACCGCCATCGCGTGCTCGCCACCGGGAAGCTCGGCCGGGTCCTGGAACTCACCGCCTCCCCCGACGGCACCCACCTCGCCGCCGCCACCTCGGACGGGCGCCTGCTGCTGGTCGCCACCGCCGACGGCGAGGTTCGCGAAGTCGCCGCCTCCGGGTACGGACCGGTCTCCAGCGCCCGGTTCTCCCCCGACTCGCACTGGATCGCCTGGTCCCAGCCGGTGGCCGGGCGCTCGCTGCGCCGCATCCGGCTGACCCGCGCCGACGCGCCCGCGCCGATCGTCGAGGTCACCGACGGACGGTTCGAGGACGAGCAGCCGGTGTTCACCCGCGACGGCCGCTACCTGGCCTTCCTGTCCTGGCGCGGCTTCGACCCGGTCCACGACGTCCACACCGGTGACCTCTCCTTCCCGGTCGGCTGCCGTCCCTACCTCGTCCCGCTCACCGCCGACACCCCGTCCCCGTTCGCCGCGCCCGCCGAAGACGGTGCCCCGCGCGGCAACGGCGGCGGCGACGGCACCGTCCGGGTCGACCCCCAGGGCATCGGCGAGCGGCTGCTGCAGTTCCCGGTGATCGCCTCCAAGTACTCGGCCACCGACGCGGTGCGCGGCGGCCTGGTCTGGCTGCGCTGGCCGATCTCCGGCACCCTCGGGCAGACCTTCATGAGTCCGGAGGACACCTCCGGGCGCCCCTCGTTGGAGTACTTCGACCTCGCCCGGGGCACCCGCACCACCCTGGTCGACAAGCTCGACGGCTACGCCGTCTCCGGCGACGGCGGCTCGATCGCGGTCTACTCGGTCGGCACCCTGCGGATCATCCCGGTCGGCGCCCCCTCCGCCGGCATGCCGGTGGACCTGCGCCGGATCACCCACACCGTGCACCCCGCCGCCGAGTGGCGCCAGGCGTACCACGAGGCCGCCCGGATCGTCCGCGACCAGTTCTGGGACGACCGGATGTCCGGCCTGGACTGGTCGGCCCTGGTCGCCCAGTACGAGCCACTGCTCGACCGGATCGCCGGGCCGGACGACTTCGCCGACCTGTTGCGCGAGCTCCTCGGCGAACTCGGCACCTCGCACGCCTACGTCACCCCGTCCCGGCGCGGCGAGGGCCCCTCGCTCGCCCAGCAGCCGCTCGGCCTGCTCGGCGCCACCATGCGCCGCGACCCCGACGGCCGCTGGCTGTTCGCCCGGGTGCTGCCCGGCGAGACCTCCGACCCGCGCGCCCGCGCCCCGCTCGCCGCCCAGGGCGTCAGGGACGGCGACGAACTGCTGGAGATCGGCGGGCGGCGGGTGGACCCGGTCCGCGGCCCGCTCCCGATGCTGGCCGGCACCGGCGGCACCACCGTCGAGATCGGCCTGCGCAGTGGCCCGGACGCCCCGGTGCGGCGGATCACCGTCACCCCACTGAACGACGAGCGACCCATCCGCTACCAGGACTGGGTGGTCAAACGCCGTTCCCTGGTACGGGAGTTCAGCGACGGGCGGTGCGGTTACCTGCACATCCCGGACCTCGGCGGCTCCGGCTGGGCGCAGTTCAACCGCGACCTGCGCCGCGAGCTGGACAAGCCCGCGCTCGTCCTGGACGTGCGCGGCAACGCCGGCGGCAACGTCTCCGAACTCGTCCTGGAGAAGCTCACCCGGCGGGTCCTCGCCTGGGACTTCACCCGCGACCGGCAGCCGGTGCGGTGGCCGCGCAACGCCCCGCGCGGCCCGGTGGTGGCGCTCGCCGACGAGGCCACCAGCTCGGACGGGGACGTGATCATCGCGGCCATCGAGCTGCTCGGGCTCGGGCCGGTGGTCGGCACCCGCACCTGGGGCGGGGTGGTCGGGATGACCGGGCGGCACACCCTGGGCGACGGCACCCAGATCTCGGTGCCGAAGAACGCCTCCTGGTTCACCGGCGGGCTCGGCTGGTCGGTGGAGAACCACGGCGTCGAACCGGACGTGCACGTGCTGCGGGCGCCCCGGGACTGGGCCCAGGGGCGGCACCCGGAGCTGCGCACCGCCGTCCGGCTGGCGCTGGAGCTGCTGGAGGACGCGCCCGCCGCCACTCCCCCGCCGGCCGAGACCCCCCGGCCGGACCTGCGGCGCCCGCCGCTGCCACCGCGGACCGGGTGACGCTCGGCGTCACCCGGGGCTCATCCCCAGGGGTCGCCCTCGGCGGTCATGTCCTCGGCGGCGCGCTGGTCGGCCTCGTCCTGGGCCCGCTTCTCCGCGACCTCGCGGGTGCGCTCGACGTCGTTGCTGTACGCGTCGGCGGCCTCGTCGTGGGCGAGGGCGGCCCGCTCGGCGGCCTCCTGGCCGGTGGGCTCGTGCGCCTTGTGGCGGAACCTGTCGAAGATACCCATGACTCCTCCTCCGGAGGGAATGTCGGTATTCCGGGCTGCCCCCACTCTCACACCGGGGGCGAACGGACGCACGTTGAGCCTTTGGTCCCGGGTGCAGGTATCCAACGACCGTAGCCGGGCGGCGCGGAACGGGCGGAGGGTGGCGGTGTGAGGAACTCGACCGAGGAACTGCACGACGGACCGCGCCGGCGGGTCGGCCCGCTGGCCGCGCTGGACGGGCGGCTGCCCGGCGCCCACGACCTGCTGCTGATGCAGTGCCCCAGCTCGCTGCGCCCGCTGGCGGGCGGCGAGCTGCCGGACTGGGCGCGGACGGTGCTGCGGGCGCACCCGTGGGTGACGGTCGGCCGGGCCCCCTCGGTGGTCGGAGCCCCGGTGGACGTGCCGCACCCGCAGCGCTGCACCCGGGACCCGGAAGCGGCGCCCGAGCACTGGATCCCGGCGACCGTACGCGGCCCGCGCCCCGGGCAGCGGCTGGACGCGCTGGCGCCCTGGGCCGCGGTCGCCCGGACGCTGCGGCCCGAGCAGCTGGCCGAGCGGCGCGAGCGGCTGGCCCCCGAGCGGGTCGCCGGCATCCCGGCGCTGGCCCTGCTGCCGGAGGTGGGCCGGCTGGTGGCGGACCACCGGCTGTCCTGGGGTCCGATCGGCGCGGTCGGCTACGAACTGGGCACCGGCATCCCCGTCACCGGGCCGCTCAGCCCACTGCGGCTGGTGCTTCGCGCCCCGCACCCGATCAGCCGACGGGACGCGCTGCAGCTGCGGCGGGCGCTGAGCAAGCTGCCGGTGCCGGTGCAGGCCGAGCTGGAGACCCGCTACGGCGCGGTGCAGCTGGCCGAGTACGCGGCCGCGCCGCTCACCCTCACCCTGCTGACGCCGCACGGGCCCCGCGAGGTCCGCGATCCGTGGTTCCCTAGGGGGCCGTTCGTCTGAGCTGCCGTTTGACTTCCGCCCCGCCCTTTAAAGGACTCCGTTGGGAAAATCGCAAAGCGACACCCGAGTGGCCGGCAGGCTGACATGATCGCCTTGTCTGTCAGTGGAAGGGGGCTGGGTGTCGC
>NZ_JBEXKB010000091.1:0-28272 GCF_040609455.1 Kitasatospora sp. NPDC004669 | reverse complement strand
CTCGCTCCGCTCGCTCATGCGCCCACCTCGCTGCGCTCGGCAGGCGCTTCGCACAACGCGCACCTCTTGATGGTGAGCTCGCTCCGCTCGCTCATGCGCCCACCTCGCTGCGCTCGGCAGGCGCTTCGCACAACGCGCACCTCTTGATGGTGAGCTCGCTCCGCTCGCTCATCGCGGCTCCCCGGCGGTGGGCACGGGGGCCCCGGCGGATGACGGGCGAGGCTCCACCTCAGCCATGGGCGTACGCCTCCCTGCTCGATCGTCGGGACCCGCACGAGCGGCGTCCCGGCCAGCTATACGGCGCCGGTACGGCCCGCGGTTCACCGGTCCGGCGCCCCACCCCTCCTACGCTCCACCGGTCCTGCGCCCCACCCGTCCTCAGGGCCCGTCCGCCGCCTCCGGCTCGGGTACCAGCGCCGTCTGGAGCTGCACGGTGCGCCGGCGGGTGATGTGCAGTGCCCGGCCCGGCGGCAGCTGGCGGGGCTTCACGTTGCCGAACAGCACGCCCTCGCTCGGCGGGCAGGAGAGCAGCACCGCCGGGGTGTTGACCTCCTGCAGCCGGCGCAGCAGCGGGTCGCTCATGGCCCGCCCGGCGCCGTTGGCGCTGCGGGCGACGATCAGGTGCAGGCCGAGTTCGGTGCCCTGGGCGAGGTGGTCGAGCAGCGGGGCGAAGGGGTGGCCGGTGAGCGGTGCCGAGATCAGGTCGTAGTCGTCGACGAGGATGAACAGCTCCGCGCCGGTCCACCAGTCGCGCAGCTTCAGCCGGGCCGGGCTGATGTCCTCGCCCGGCACCCGGCCCTCCATGGCCCGTGCCGCGCCTTGGACGATCTGCTTGAGCACGTCCACGGCGACCGCGTAGCCCAGCCGGTACTCCTCCGGGACGAGGTCGAACAGGCCGCGCCGGAAGTCGATCAGCATGATCCTGGCCTCGGCCGGGGTGTAGGCAGCGGTGATGCCGTTGACCAGGTGGCGCAGCAGGTTGGTCTTGCCGGTCTCGCTGTCGCCCATCACCATCAGGTGCGGAGACTCCTCGAAGTCGTGCCAGAGCGGGGAGATCTCCCGGTCCTCCAGACCGAGGGCGATCCGCAGCCGGCCCTCGGGCGCCGGGAGCGCGGCCGCCTCCAGCAGCAGCGGCAGCATCCGGACCTGTGGCGCGCGGGGGCCGGTCCAGTGGTCGTTGACGGCCTCGACCAGGTCGGCGACGCCGTCCGCGAGGTCGTCCGGGTCGCCGGTGCCGTCGATGCGCGGCAGGGCGGTGAGGAAGTGCAGTTGTTCGTCGGTCAGGCCGCGGCCGGGCACCTTTGGGACGGTGGCGGCGGCCCGCATGTTGATCATGGAATCGACCGAGTCGCCCAGCCGGAGCTCGAACTTGGTGCCGAGCTGGTCGCGCAGCGCGCTGGTGACCTCGGCCCAGCGGGTCGCGGTGATGACCAGGTGGACGCCGTAGTTGAGGCCGCGGCCGGCGATCAGGCCGAGCACCTGGACCAGTTCGCCGAACTCCTGACGCAGGGTGTTCCAGCCGTCCACGACGAGGAAGACGTCGCCGTGCGGGTCGTCGGCCAGCTCCGGGTCGCCGGCCGCCCGGCGCCGCCGGAAGGACGCGGCGGAGTCGATGCCCAGCCGGGCGAAGCTCTGCTCGCGGCGCGCGATGATGGCGTTGATCTCGGCGATCGTGCGGCCGACCCGCTCGGGGTCGTGCCGCCCGGTGACCCCGCCGACGTGCGGCAGCCCGCGCAGCGCCGAGAGGCCTCCGCCGCCGAAGTCCAGGCAGTAGAACTGCACTTCGCGCGGTGAGTGGGTGAGCGCCAGGCCGGTGATCAGGGCGCGCAGCAGGTTGCTCTTGCCGCTCTGCGGGCCGCCGGCGATGCCGACGTGGCCGCCCGCGCCGGACAGGTCGGCGGTGAGCAGGTCGCGCATCTGCTGGAACGGCCGGTCGACGACGCCGATCGGCACCGACAGCCCGCCGCGCTGCGGCCACCCCTCGGTGGTCAGGCCGTGCTCGGGGTGTGGGGCCAGCGGGGGCAGCAGCTCGTCCAGGGTGGGCGGCACGTCCAGCGGCGGCAGCCAGACCCGGTAGGCCGGCGGGCCGGCGTCGGTGAGGCGCTCGGCGGCGAGTTCCAGCAGGGAGTGGGCGGTCTTCTCCTCGGCCGGCTCGGGCTCGGCCGCCACCGGCTGCTGCCGGGGCGCGACGTACTCGGTGCCGTACGCCACGATCTGGCCGGCCACCGCGGCCTGCCGGGCGGGGCTCGGCCGCTGCCGGCGGTACGGGCCGGAGACGTACGCGGCCTTGAAGCGGGTCAGAGTGGAGATGTCGCTGCGCAGGATGCCGTTGCCGGGCTGGGAGGGCAGGTGGTACGCGTCGGGCACGCCGAGCACGCCGCGGCTCTCCATCGCCGAGAAGGTGCGCAGACCGATCCGGTACGACAGATGGGACTCCAGGGCGTGCATCCTGCCCTCGTCCAGGCGCTGGGAGGCGAGCAACAGGTGGACGCCCAGCGAGCGGCCGAGCCGGCCGATCATGATGAACAGCTCCATGAAGTCGCGGTGGGCGGCGAGCAGTTCGGAGAACTCGTCGACCACCACGAACAGCGTCGGCAGCGGGTCCAGCTGGACGCCGGACGCGCGGGCGGCCTCGTAGTCCAGCAGCGAGGTGTAGTTGCCCGCCGAGCGCAGCAGCTCCTGGCGGCGCATCATCTCGCCGTGCAGGGCGTCGCGCATCCGGTCCACCAGCGCCGCCTCGTCGGCCAGGTTGGTGATCACGGCCGAGGTGTGGGGGAGGCGGTCCAGGCCGAGGAAGGTCGCGCCGCCCTTGAAGTCGACGAGCACGAAGTTGAGCGTCTCGGAGGAGTGGGTCAGGGCGAGGGCCAGCACCAGGGTCCGCAGCAGCTCCGACTTACCGGAGCCGGTCGCGCCGATCAGCAGGCCGTGCGGGCCCATGCCGCCCTGGGCGGACTCCTTGATGTCCAGGTCCACCGGGGTGCCGTCCGAGCCCAGGCCGAGCGGGACGCGCAGCCGCTGCTCGGCGGGCCGCTCGGACCAGGCCCGGCGGACGTCGTGCCGGTGCAGGTCCTTGATGCCCAGCAGTGAGGTCAGGTCGAAGTCGGTGGCGAGCGGTTCCGCGCCGTCCGCGGCGTTGCCGAGCCGGTAGGGCGCCATCAGCGCGGCGTAGCGCCGGGCGGCGGCCGGGCCGAGGGCGTCGGGGCGGCCGAGCGCGGTGACGCTGTCCTTGCGGTTGCGGTCCGAGGCGACCAGCTCCAGCCCGCCGGCCGCGGTGATCCGCAGCCGCAGCCGGTGCTTGGCGTGCTTCCACTCCAGGGCGCCGTCCACGTCCAGCACCGTCGCGTTGCGGTAGCCGGCCAGCGCCGCCCGGCCGCCGGAGGGCAGCGGCGCCCCGTCGACCACGATCAGGGTGTACGGCTCCTCACGGCCGGGCTGGACGTCCGGCTCCCACGGTCCGCGGCCGGCGAACTCGGTGCCGAGCAGCTGCTCCAGCTCCACCATGGAGGCGGCGACCAGCCGGACCGGGCCGGCCCCGTCGGTCTCGTTCGGGTGCAGGGCGTGCGGCAGCCACTTCAGCCAGTCCCAGTCGGCTCGCCGTTCCGGGGCGGTGACCAGGGCGATCCGCAGCTCGTCCGGGGCGTGGAAGAACGCCAGCTGCGCCACCATCGCCCGGGCCAGGGAGCGCTGCGCCTCGCCGGGGTCCGGGGCGTCGGTGCCGGCGTCCTCCTCCTGGCCCCGCAGCAGGACGTGGGCGTAGCCGCGCACGTGCACCGCGATCGGCTGCTCCTGGAGCGTGCCGTAGGCGTGGATGAACCGCCGCAGCGCGTGGGCGCACAGCGGCTCCAGGTCCTCGACCGGCTTGGTGGCCAGCGGCGCCAGCCGCACCGCCAGGCGCTGGGCGCCCACCGCGATCCGCACGTCGCCGAAGTCGGGGTGGCCCGCCCGGCGCTCCCACAGCCGCGAGGTGCGGACCATGGTGGCCAGCGCGGCGGGCTCGGGGTGGCGCCAGGCCAGCGCCTGCTGCTGCTTGACGGTGTGGCGGCGGACCTGGCGGCGGATCTGGGACAGGTAGCGCAGGTAGTCCCGGCGTTCGCCGCGCAGCTGCCGCTTGCGGTCGCTCTCGCCCCGGATCAGCTGCGTGACCAGCATGCCGACGGCGGACAGGCCCATCATGCCGATCGCGACGTAGGTCAGCGGCCCGTTGGCGGTGTTGGGGTTGAGGAAGATGAACACCATCGACAGCGAGCTCAGCGCCATCGGCGCCATGGTGAGCATCGTGGCCAGCCCGCTCTGCGGCTCGGGCAGACCGGGCGGCTCCTGCAGCTGGATGTCCCCGTCCGGCATCTCCGGCCCGGAGCGCCGGGGCGGACGGTCGACGACGACCTGGCTCAACGGGGCTCTCCTCACACACGCGTGGACCTGTCGACCCATCGCACGGACCGCGCCCCCGCCGCGGTTCACCGGCCCGGTGAACCGCTGCCGCAGGGACGCACGTAATGCCGGTCGGAAGCCCGCAGACCGGAGAGTGGGAGAGCATGAGTGGTGCAGCCGTGGCCGGCCTGTGCAGACTGAGGTTCCGCGCGCCCGAGACGGCCTTCGAGCTCGCCGTGCCGTCCGACGTGGTCCTGGCGGACCTCATGCCGGCCGTGCTCGGGCACGCCGGCGCCGAGGCCGAGGAGGCCGGCGCCGAGCACTCCGGCTGGGTGCTGCAGCGGCTCGGCGGCGAACCCCTCGACGAGGAGCGCACCCTGGACGCGCTCGGCCTGCACGACGGCGAGGAGCTCTTCCTACGCCCGCGCACCGCCGAGCTGCCGCCGGTCCACTTCGACGACCTGGTCGACGGCGTGCGCAGCGGCATGCTGGAGCGGCGCGACTCCTGGCGCCCCGAACTCACCCACCACCTCGCGGTGGCCGCCGCGCTGGTCGCCCTGGCCGGCGGCGTGGCCCTGCTGCTCCTGCCCGGCCCCGACCGGATCCGCTGCGCCGCCGCCGCGACCGCCGCCGTACTGCTGCTGTTCGGCGCGGGCGGCGCCGCCCGGACGGTCGGCGACACCGGCGCGGGCACCGCTCTGGGCGCCGCCGGGATCGGGTACGCCGTCACCGCGGCGACCCTGGTGCCCGGTCTGGACGGCGCGGACCGGCTGCTCGCCGGGGGCTCCGCCGGGGCCGGCGCCGCCGTGCTGGCCCTCGCCGTCGTCGGTGCCTCGGCGCCGTTCTTCCTCTCCGTCCTGTTGGTCGCGGTGGTCGGCCTCGGCGCCGGCGCGATGGCCGTCCGGGACGTGCCGCCGGAGCATTCCGCCGCCGTACTGGCCTGCGCTGCCGTGCTGTTCGGCGCGTTCGTCCCCGGGCTCGCCTTCAAGCTCGCCGGGCTCCGGCTGCCCGCGCTGCCCCGCAACGCGGAGGAACTTCAGGAGGACATCGAGCCGTTCCCGGCCGAGGACGTCCTCGCCCGCAGCAACGTCGCCGACGGCTACCTCACCGGCTTCCTCATCAGCATCGGTCTCGCCTGCGCCGTCTGCCTGACCCTGCTGGCCGGCGCCGACGGCTGGGGCCCGGCCGCGACCGCCGCCGACCTGTCGGTGCTGCTCCTGCTGCACGCCCGCGAGATCGGCAGCCTCCGGCAGCGCCTCGGGGTCGTGCTGCCCGGCCTGTACGGGCTGGTGCTGCTGGCCGGGCGGCTCGGCCTGCAGGGCAGCCCACAGGGCCGACTGACCCTGCTCGCCGGCCTGCTGGTCGTCGCCGCGGTGCTGCTGGTCGTTGCCTGGGCCGTCCCCGGCCGCCGCCTGCTGCCGTACTGGGGCCGCGCAGCCGACCTGCTGCACTCCCTCGCGGCCTTCGCGCTGCTGCCGCTCGCACTCCAGGCGCTCGGCTTCTACCACATGCTCCGGGCCGTCGCCGGCTGACCCGGCGAAGCCTCCCCCCGACCGAACCACCGACCCCGGGAGACGTCCCATGCAGTCCAGACGCGACCAGGTGCAGGCCCACCTGTTCGTGATGAGCCGGGTCTCCTCCGGAATGCTGCGCGGAGAGCCGGACGCACCCGACACGCCCGTCGCCCGGACCACCCGCGGCGCCGTGGTCGGGCTCGCCATCGGGCTGCTGATCGGCGTCGGCGTGGGGATCTACGGGCTCGTCGAACCCGGTGGCGCGACCGGCTGGCAGAAGCCCGGCACCCTCGTGGTGGTCAAGGAGAGCGGCGCCCGCTACCTCTACGCCGGCGGCCAGCTACGCCCGGTGCTCAACCAGGCCAGCGCCCGGCTGCTCGCAGGTGAGCAGTTCAGGTTCGCGCAGGTCAGCGCCGCCTCCCTGGACAGCACTCCGCGCGGGGCGGTCGTCGGGATCGTCGGCGCCCCCGACGGACTTCCGGCTGACAAGGACCTCGGCCCGGCGGACTGGTCGGCCTGCGCCGTCCCGGTCTCCCAGGCCGGCCGGAGCACCTCGCAGTTGACCCTGTCGATCGGCCTGCGCCGCGGCGGGCGGCCGATCGGCGACGACCACGCGGTGCTGGCGGCCGGCCCCGACGGCGCCCCCCAACTGCTGTGGCGCGGCCACCGGTTGCGGATCGACTCGGCGAACGGGGGGCTCCGGGCGCTCGGTTACGCCACCGCCACCCCGTACCCCGTGACGGCCGGCTTCCTGGACGCCGTCCCGGTCGGGCCGGACCTCAAGGCCCCCGACCTGCCCGGCCGGGGCACCCCCGGCCCGGCGCTCGCCGGCCTGGCCACCAAGGTCGGCCAGCTGTTCGCCGGCCCCGGCGGGGAGCACTACCTGCTCGCCGGGGACGGCCTGGTGCCGCTCGGGGACACGATGTTCCAGCTCGTCCAGGGGGACCCGCGGACGCAGCGGGAGGCGTACGGTGGCGCGGCGGTCACCCCGGGCCCGGTCGGCCCGGCGGACCTCGCGGCCCACCAGGCGCCAGCAGCCACCGTCTCCGCCTGGAGCGGCTCCGAACTGCCGGGCCGGGCACCGCAGTTGGCGACCGTCGGCGAGGGCCGGGCGCCGTGTGCCGAACTGCACCCGGCGGCCGGCCCGGCCGCCGTCGCCCTCACCTTGACGGACGCCGTCCCCGGCCAGTCCCCGGCCGCCCAGCCGGGCGTCGCCCCGGCCTGCGGCGGCGCCGACCGGATCGCGGTGCGCCCGGGCGGCGGCGCGCTGGCCCTGGCCGTCACCGCCTCCGGTGCCGGATCGACCCTCTACCTGGTCACCGACGCCGGGGTGAAGTACCCGCTGCCCTCGCCCGCCGCGGCCAAACAGCTCGGCTACGCCAAGGCCGCCCCGACGGCCGTCCCGACCCGGCTGCTCGGCCTGCTGCCCACCGGGCCCAGCCTGGACCCGGCCGCGCTGGCGGGCGGCGGCGTGGTCGGCGCGGCCGCCCCCGCCAACCCCTGCGGGGGCTGAACCCGAAGGCCGTGCGCGCCCGTTCACTATGCCGGGCCGCGCACGCCCGCCCCACCGAAGGCGCCGGCGACCGACCGGCGCCCCACCCCCAGAAGGGAATCGCATGGCCGGCAACAACATGCTCAACGATCCGGCGGTAGTGCAGCAGGTGCTGACCACCGTGGAGGCGCAGGACCAGCACATGCAGGAGACGCAGCGTCAGATCACCGCGATCGTCGAGGAGATCACCGCGCACTTCCAGGCCGCCGCGAGCACCGTCTTCGTGGAGAAGATGCAGGACTGGCAGGCCAAGTACGACAAGGTGCGCGAGCAGTACAAGACGTTCCACGACCTGCTCACCAGCGGTTCCGGCCTGATCCAGGGCTCGGGCCAGGACGCGGTCCAGATCGTCTCCGGTCTCGGGGTCGGCGACGACATCGTCAAGGGCCTGAGCTGACACCGGCCGGCGGGCGACACCGCCGGCGCACCCACCGGCCGGACGACGGCCGCCACCACCGCTGACCGAAGGGAACGAACGATGGCAGACGACCGGATCGAACTCCACCACCAGCAGATCGACGAGGCCGCGGCGATGCTGCGCCAGCAGAGCCAGATGATGCACGAGATGATGGAGCAGACCCGCACCTTCCTCACCCAGGGCCTCGGCCACGAGCTGCACGGTGACTACGCCGACGGCGGCAAGGCCTACGCCGACATCCTGTCGAGCGCGGACACGGCCATGACGGACGACGTGGCGAAGGCCGCCGCCGCCCTGGACGAGGTCCACGGCCTGATCCGGGACTCGGACAAGCGCGCCGGCTCCAACTTCAACTACTAGGACCGGGTGAGCCGCGGTGTCCGACGGCAAGCCGGCCGACGACGATCCGAAGAAGAAGCCGACCGACGACCCGAAGAACAAGCCGGGCGGGGAGGACGACGGCAACACCTTCAAGGTCACCGACTCCTACCTGCTCGACTTCGCCCAGACCAAGCTGACCAAGATGCTGCAGGACCTGCGGACCCACCCCACGCGGGTGGCGCTCCAGCAGTTCGTCCTGGGGATCGGCGGCGGGCAGTTCTCCGGCGACTACGCCAACCTCCTGCCCGGTGGCGGGACGGTGCTGCCGAGCGTCAAGCAGATCCAGTCGAACTTCACCAAGTACTGCCAGTCCTTGGAGAACCAGTTCAAGTCGCTGGAGGACCAGGTCCAGAAGATGATCGACGACCTGTCGAGGGCCGAGCGGGATCTGAAGAACGGCGCGGACGACGCCCTCTCGGCCGCGCAGATGATGTACCTGATCAGTGACGTCCTCGGCGGTGGCGGCCCCAACCTCACGGTCTGACCCCCGCCCCGAGCCCCCTGCCCGACGGCGCCCGCGCCGTCAGCCCCCTGACCCGCGGGGTGGGCCGACCCCTCCCTCCGGCCCGCCCCGCGCCCCGACGCCCCTGGAGCTGTGACCCGCATGGCCGACAAGACCTGGGAAGACATGCTGACGGTCTTCGCGAGCTCCGCCCAGACCACCTTCACCCAGCGCAGTGCCGTCACCGGCGACGACAAGGTCCAGTGGATCGCCAACCACAAGTACGAGACCCTGAACTACTTCAAGCAGACCGGTGGCAACGAGGGCTACGACTGCTGGTGGTCGTACAACTTCACGGGCAGCGACGGCGGCCAGTGGAGTCACGTCATCGGCTGCAACCTCAACTGGCCGCAGTTCGAGTCGGGGACGACCGACCTCGGGAAGTGGATCCAGCAGGGCTACGACGTCCTGATGCCGCTCGCCCACTCGCCGGCCGAGAACGACACCATGAGCGTCTGGAGCTTCGACACCGCCGTCTCGACGCTCACCGGCGCCGAGCAACTGCTGCAGACCTGGGCGCCGGTGGTCAACGGATGGGCGGGCGACATCGCGGCGCCGGGCGCCGACTGGCAGGGCAGCGCGGCCGGGGCGTTCAAGACCATGCTGGGTATGTTCGGCGGCGAGCTGGAGGACCTCGCCAAGAACCTGCACGACAAGCACGTCCACAGCTACCTCCAGGCCGCCCGCGAGGCGATCGGCAACGCGGTCCTCAGCATGTGGTACGGCCAGGACAACTACCGCAACAGCCGCGACGCCTGGCCGGTGAACCCGCTCTTCGACTCCCTGATCGAGGGGATGTCCACGGCCAAGGTCACCGTCAACGAGAGGTCGGTCACCAATTCCACCTCCGACGGACCGACGATCACGGTCTACGGCACTCCGGACTTCCAGGTCACGACGGCCTGGGGCGACCCGCACGGCGACGACTTCTGGAAGAAGGCGGAGAAGCGGGCCAAGGAGATCTGGCTCAAGAACGTCGCCGACTTCCTGGACAAGGCCGCCAAGGAGGCCGCGACCACCCTCGACAAGGCGTACGTCCCCGCGGTCAAGGCCCTGTCCGAGGGCGTCAAGACGCCGTCGATGCGCAGGCCGTACAACCCGCCGCCGACGGACGACCCGTCGAAGAAGGACCCCTTCTCGGACATCAGCAAGAACCTCAGCGACATGAACAACAACATGAACAAGTCGCTGACCGACATGAGCAAGGGGATGAACGACAACTTCAAGAGCCTCACCGGCGGCGGCCCGAACGGCCCGGCCGGCCTGGACGGCGGCCTCAAGGGCCCCGGCTCCACGGACTTCGGCCCCGGCCTCACCACCGGGCCCGGCGGGATCGGGGACCACGGCGGCGTGGGCGGCCTGCCCACGCTCGGGGACGGTGGGTCCGGCGTACCCCTGCTCGACAAGAACGGCAAGCAGATCTTCAACGACCACGGTGACCCGCTCACCGTGCCGCCGGGCAGCCACATCGACCCGACGACCCACCAGGTGATCGGCCCGGACGGCCGGCCCGTCCTCGGCCCGGACGGCAAGCCGATCACCGCGCCCGACGGGGCGACCGTCGGCACCGGCTCGGGCGACCACATGAAGGTGCCGCCGGGCTCGATCATCGACGACAAGGGCCGGGTGATCGGCCCCGACGGCAAGCCCGTCCTGGACGGCAACGGCAACCAGGTCGTCGTCGCCCCCGGCTCTCGGATCGACTCCGACGGCATCCTGCTGGACCCGGACGGCAAGCCGATCTCCGAGGTCTCCCAGCTGCTGGCCGACCAGCGCCACGCCTTCGACTCCAGCTTCGGTGGTGGTGGCGGCGACGGGCTGCTCCCCGGCAGCGACTTCAGCCCGAGCACCTACCACCCGCTCGGGCTGTCGTTCGGCGACTCGGGCGGTGGCGCGAACGGAGTCGGCGGGGGATTCCCCGGCAGCGGCCTGCTGGCCGGCGGCCGCAGCGGCATGAGCGCCAAGGCGCTGACCGGCGGCGGCGACCCGAACACCCTCCAGGCCCGGACGGCGGCGGAGGCGGCCGCCGAGGCGGAGAAGGCCGCGGCGGCCAAGGCGGCGGCCGAGGCCGAACGGGCGGCGCTGACCGGCAAGGGCATGTCCACCACCGGTGGCATGCCGCCGATGATGCCGCCCGGCGCGGGCGCCGGTGCCGGAGCGCCGGGCCAGAAGGACAAGGACCGCCAGCGCACCACCTGGCTGGCGGAGGACGAAGAGGTGTGGGGCACCGAGAGCACCGCCGTCAGCGGCGTCATCGGCCGCTGACCACCCGTCCACACCTGCGAACGTGAAAGGACTCACCATGCCCGCCACCACCGACCCCTTCGGCCCCGACGGCCTGTTCGGCGCGATGAGCGCGGAGCTCGAAGAGGCCATGGAGGCCCTCCGGGTCCAGACGGCGAAGGCCGAGGCCGTCCAGGCCGACCTCGCCAAGTCCTCCGCGACGGTCACCTCGAAGGACCGCATGGTGACCGTCAAGGTCGGCCCGCAGGGCCAGGTCCTCGCGCTGACCTTCCACACCACCGGCTACCAGGAGATGGCGCCCGCCCAGCTCGGCGGCCTGCTCACGGACCTGCTCAACGAGGCCCGCGCGAAGATGGGCGACCAGGTGATCGAGGCGATCAAGGGCTTCGAGGGCGTCGGCGACATGCTGCGGATGTCGATGACCGGCGGCAGCGACCTGGACCAGCTGCTGGAGCCGCTGCGGGCGATGCGGCCCGGGTACGGCGAGGATGCGGAGGCGGAGCGGCGCCGGGCCGGACGGCAGGAGGAGTTCCGTGAGTAGCTCCGACAACGTCTTCGCCAAGACCCAGGACCTCAAGCGGCGCTTCGCGGAGTTCGGCGAGCTGAAGACCCTGATCGACAAGATCGCGGGCGAGGTCAGGAACATCAACGACGCCAACAAGAAGGTCGGCGGCGACGACGAGATCGGCAAGCAGTACCACGAGCAGGTGGACCAGGCCACCAAGGACCTCGACGACCTGATCAAGAAGATCAGCGAGATCGTCGCGAAGGCCGGCGACAGCGGCATCAACCTGGTCGCGGAACTCGACTACGCGGAGGACACCGCGAACGACATCATCAAGAGCCTGTAGGAGAACCACCCTTGTCGTACTCGTCGATCGATCCCGGACCGAGGCTCGCCAGCTTCTTCGGCGTGGTCGCGGGCTCGCCCTGGCCGCAGGCGAACGAGGGTGACCTGCGGGAGATCCGTGACGCGTACGAGCAGTTGGCGAAGGACCTGCCCGATCTGCGCCGGCTGATCGCGACGGTGGCGATCAAGGCCCGCCAGGAGTTCGAGGGGGAGGCCGCCCAGCAGTTCAGCGTGGCGATGAACCAGTTCATCGGCGTCGGGGGCGGTGACGACTACGTCTCGTCGGCGGCCGACACCGCCAAGGCGCTCGCGGACTGCGCGGGCGACGTCGCCAACTCGGTCGAGTACACCAAGTGGATGGCGATCGCCCAGCTGGTCGACCTGCTGTTCGAGATCGCCCTGGCGACGTTCTGGGCGCCCTTCACCTTCGGCGCGGACTTCGCCGGGCTGTCGATCAAGTACTTCCTCACGCGCGAAGCGCTGTGGCTGCTGCTGAAGTACCTGATCAAGACGATCCTGATGCACACCTTCACGGGCCTCGTGAAGGGCATCCTGATGGACTCGATCATCCAGGGCATCCAGATGTCCGACGGCGACCGGCACACCTACGACATGGACGCGTTCAAGCAGAGCGTGCTGAACGGCTTCGTCGGCGGCCTCATCTCCGGCCCGGTCAGCGTGTTCGGGATGGGCCTCGGCAAGCTGATCGGCAGCCTGGTCGGCAAGAGCGGGGGGTCGGTCCTGGCCAAGGAGCTCGAATCCGTCCTCAAGAACGGCGACAAGGAGGCGCTCAAGCACCTCCTGGACACGGCGACCGAGCACGCGGGCAGCACGGCGCTCGCCGATCTGGAGAAGGCCGGCGCCAAGTCGATCGGCAAGGGCGTCGGCGAGGGGCTGGGCGAGGGCGCGGGCAAGGGCGTCGGGAAGGGGCTCGGCAAGGGCGTCGGCGAGGGCCTGGGCGACGGCGCGGGCAAGGGGATCGGCAGCGGCGTCGGCAAGGGCGTCGGCGAGGGCGCGTCCGGGACGGCCGGCAAGGTGCTGAGCGACGCGGAGGCGAAGGCCTTCGCGAAGTCGATCGGCAAGGAGATGAAGCACCTCGAACCCTTCCTCAAGGAGGGATTCGGCAAGGGGGGCGCCGGCTCGATCGCCGAGAAGTTCAGCAAGAACTTCGTCGGCGGCTTCGAGAAGCACCTCGGCGGTGTCCTGGGCAAGGACGCGGCCAAGAACCTGGGCAAGGAGTACGCCGAGGCGTTCGTCGCCGGGTGGACCAAGCACGGCGCCGCGAACGACTCGCTGAGCGTCGTGCTGCGGAGCATCCTGGACCACGGCGGGTCGGACCTCGGGGAGCACGGGATCTCCGCGCTGGCCGACCACCTGCCCACCCTGGCCGCCCACATGGGCGAGGGGAACAGGCTCTACCGGCTGGGCGCCATGCTCGGCGAGCAGCTGGTGGAGGGGGCGCAGGGCAACCTCTCCGAGGGCCTCTACAACCTGATCTTCGACGACAAGCACCAGTTCACGACCAGCGCGAACACCTTCGGGGCGGGCGTGGCGATGGGCCTGCTCGGCAAGGGCGTGCACCACGTCCTCCACCTGACCGGGGTCGGGCACAAGTGGGCGTCCTACGTCGAGCACATCCAGGCCAAGGCGTTGGAGGACGGCAAGAGCACCTACTTCCCCGCCCACCACCCGCTGACCCTCCTCTCGCTGGCGAGCAACCTCGTCGGGCACGCCGCGCCGTTCCCGGTGCCCCGGCTCGGGCCGCGCCAGGAGGTCGTGAACGCGGGACATGTCCTCGCCTACTCCCGGGGGCTGGGCGAGGCGCCGGACGTCGAGTACGCGGCGCTGTTCGCCAAGGCCTTCGGGCAGGCGGACCTGGAGACGCTGTTCGCCGACCCGGCGCCGAAGCCCGTGCCGACCACGTCGGGCGGGGGCTCCACCACGTCCAAGGGCAAACAGGACCTGTCCGGTACCGGCGGCGGGAAGGTCGGCCGTCCGACCCCGGTGCCGACCGAGGGCGGCACCAAGGCCTCCTCGGAGCGCCCCAAGCCCGTTCGGACGGGCAGCAGTTGGAGCGACACCACCCTCGTCGACGAACCGGTGGGCCCCGCGCGCCCGGGCAAGACCGTCGGCGGCGTCGACGAGACGAAGCACGCCGTCGCCACCAGCACGCCCGACCCGACCCCCGAGCGGCCGAGGCCGCCCCGCACGACCGGGGGCGGCCCGGAGCGCGGCCCCGCCGGCCCGCCGCAGCCGCCGTCGCGCCGTCGCGACCGGGACGAGTTCGAGGCCGACCACGGCGGGAGCGACCACGGCGGCACCGATTTCCCGCTCCCGCCGGAGCCCCCGGCCAAGCGACCCCGGCCCGAGCAGGGCGAGGCCCCGCGCCCGCTGGACTCCTTCCTGCGCGAGTTCTCCGACGGCGGCTACAGCACGCCGGGCCCGGCCGCGCGGCACGCCCTGGAGCAGGCGGTGGCCGGACCGGACGGCCCGAAGAAGTTCGCCCACCCGCAGGAGTTCGTCGAGCTGATCAACCCGGACGGCCGCGGCAGCCTGCTCAAGGACGTCAACTGCGTGGCGGCCGCGATGGCCTTCCACTCCACCTTCCGCGGCGAACCGCAGGTCGCGCCCATCCTGTCGGAGCCCCACCCCGGCGCGGCCGGCGACCTCCAGCACTGGACCGGACACTCCGCCGAGTACGTCGGCCTCGGCGAGGCCGGGCTCGATGAGGTGGCCCTGCGGGTCGCCGCGGGCGGGCCCGGCGCGGCCGCCGTCGTCCTCGCCTGGACCGAGGACGGCAAGGGCCATGCCTGGAACCTGGTCAACGTCCCCGGCGACGGCCTGGTCTGGGTCGACGCCCAGCAGGGCCTGCACTCCCCGGGCGACCGGCCGCTACCGAAGGACGTCACCCGGGTCTGGGCGATCGCGCACGACGCCGACGACCGGCCGTTGCGCGGCGACGGCCCGTTCAACGCGGCCGCCGACCACCCGGGCGAGCGGTCGGCCCGCCCGACCCCGGCGGACACCTTCACCGGCACGGACGATCCTTCGCACCCGACGGCCGGGTCTTCGCGTCCCGAGCCCCCGTACGTCGAACCCGCCGGCCCGAAAGCGGCGTTCGCGCCGCCCGGCGAGCGCGTCCCGGTCGCCGGCGACGGCCTCTGCCTGCTCAACTCGGTCGCCGTCAGCAGCCCCGGGATCCGGATGACGCCCGACGCGATGAAGCGGGCGGTCTCCGACCACCTGACGAAGCAGGGCCCCGCGAACCTGCCGGCCGAGGTCATCCACAACTACCGCAAGGCCGCCACCCGCGACCTCTCCGACACCCTCGCCGGCCGCAGCCGCGACCAACTCCTCAACGATCTCCTGGACTTGGGCGTCGCCGGCGTCGACACCCACGAGGTCGTGCCCACCTCCCTCCTGCGCGACCGCTACGTCACGGCGCTCACCCGGGAACTGGCCGGGCCCGGCGGTGACCCCGCCGCCGCGAGGGCGCAGGCCGAGCGCAGCGTCCCGTGGAAGCTCAAGGGCCCCGAGGAGCAGGCGAAGGCCGAGTCCTACCTGCGCGGGCTGGGCAAGGAGCCCGCCGCCGACCCGCACGCCCTGCGCGAGCAGTACATCGACGAGCGCGTGGCGCACGGCGAGCAGCGCTCGGCGGTCGAGGACGAGATCGGCTGGAACCTCGCCGAGGGCGCCGTCAGCCCGCAGAAGCAGTTCGAGCACCTGGCCGACAAGCCCGAGGCGATCGGGCTGCACGACCTCTCCGCCGCCGGTCTCGCCGACCTCCAGGTCTGGCACCGCACCCGCTCCGACCTCCCGCTCTCGCCGCAGGAGTTCGCCGGTCTGCACCACGCGGTGGAGAACTGGGAGAGCTCGTGGTGGAAGGGGTTCGGCGACACCTTCCCGCCGCTGGCGGCCGACGCCCTCGCCCTGCGGCTGCGCATCCTCGGCCCGGACGGGCACGGCGGCTCGACCGAGTACGCGCGCTTCGGGCCGACCGACGGCCACCAGGTGACCGTCTACTACAACGGCACCGACCACTACGACGGCAGCCGCCCGCCCGCACCCGCACCGGCGGTGAGCGGTCCCGCGTCGAAGCGCCCGGCCGAGCACGACGGCCCGGTGCTCCCGCCCGTCCCGCACAGCGTGCCCACCGTCAGCGGCGCCGACCGGCCGGGGCCGGCGGGGGAGTCGTCGAAGCCGACGCCCGAGGCCGAGCCCGCGCCGAAGCCGGACGCGGACAGGCCGTCCGAACTCACCGTGCCGTCGGCCTCCGCGACCGGGTCGAAGCACGAGCCCGATGGCAAGTCCGAGGCGGAACACCACCCTAAGAGCGAGGCGAATCCCGAGCCCGACCGCGCAGCGAAGGAAACCCCCGCCGGGAAGGAAGCCGCCGCCCCGAAGGAGACCCAGGCCCCCAAGTTCCCCGAGGCCGGCCCGCACCGGCCGGAGGTCCCCAGCATCGTCATCACCGAGGCGGAGCACGACTCCCTCCTCCACCCCGAGCCACCCGCCTCCCCGCCGGCGTCGGTGCTCGCCATGTCCGTCTTCTCGACGGAGTCCGGCGGCAGCCACGACCACCCCTACGACGACCCCGCGTTCACGCCGCAGAAGCCGCTCGGCCCGGACGAGCTGCGCCTGCCCCCGGCCCGTGTCGCCAACCACCGCCGGCTCTCCGCCTCGGACCTCGTCGTCGGCCTGCACCACGGCGACACCGCCGTCCACGAGCAGATCGTCAAGCTCTTCGAGTCCACCTTCAAGAACGACCTGCCCGCCGCCCGCACGGTCGCGAAGGACTTCTTCGGCCCGGCCGCGCTGCGCCCCCGGCTGACCGCCCTCTCCCGCGGCGACGTGTGGGAGGTCCGGTTCGAGGCCAACGGCTGGTCGGGCAAGATCTCCGTCCGGGTCGACGTCGACGAGCTGGTCCACCAGGACACCGCCCCCGGCGTCGAGTTCGAGAACGGATCCGACCGCTACGCCTCCGTCGGCCTCCAGGATGACGCCCTCAACCGGCTCAACGCCGCCCTCCAGGCCAAGGCCAAGGTCGGCAAGACCGACTTCACCGAGACCCTCGGCTACCAGCACGACTCGCTGACCGGCAGCACCTCCGTCGAGGTCGGCCGCTCCGTCTCACGCGGCAAGACCGTCGAGCCGGGCGCGCTGTTCTCCGGGAAGCTGCACCTCGCCCTCGACTTCTCCGAACTGACCCACAACGGCGAACCGGTGGCGACCGCGCCCGGCGAGCGGGTGCAGCGGCTCGACATCGGCGCCACCATCGGCATCCCCGTCCGCGACACCCTCGACGTGCACGGCAACCCCGTCCCGCCGGCCAAGGACAAACTGTTCGCCCCGCCGCAGCGCATCGTCGACGGCCACCGGCTCGGCGGCTCCGACATCGTGCTCGACGTCTCCACCCACCGCCACGGCCGCCCGGACGCCGAGCACCCGATGCAGGAGATCCTCGACGGCGTCGAGCACACCGCCGAGGAGGCGCTCGGCGACCTGTGGCCCGCGCTGCGCGAGAAGATGACCGCGGAGCTCGACACGACCCGGCTCCAGCAGGACCTCAAGAGCATGATGTCCGGCGAGCCCACCCGGATCGAGGTGACCGACAAGACCGGCCTCGTGACCGGATCCGTGGAGATCACCGCCTCCGTCAAGGCCATGTGGCAGCACGGCAACACCCCGCAGACCGAGTTCAACGTCGGCACCGGCGTCCAGCGCGTCCACACCGCGCAGGAGAGCCACAGCAACGGCCTCCAGCTGCCGCTGCCCGGCGTGGTCTCCGGGGCCGGGGTCGGGACATCGATCGGCTCCGGTGGCGGTGGACTCCAGCTCATCAAGGACAAGGTGCGGATCTCCGGCAGCAGCCAGGAGGTCCTGCTCACCACCAAGACCAAGGGCCCCGGCGTGGTCTACGACGGCCGTGCCGAGCTCACCCTGAAGTTCGAGAAGGACTCCCCACTCGGGAAGTCCGGCGACACCGCGAGGACCACCGTCGACTTCCGGACCCTGGTCGAGCAGGCCGAGGCCCACAGCGTCAAGGACACCGGCGCCGGCGACCCGACCCTCTTCGTCGCCCCCGAGGAGCCGCAGCCCCACCGGCCGAAGACGTTCTCCGCCGGCACCGCCGTGCCCAGCCCGCCCGACAGCGTCTGGCGGCGCCCAGACGGCACCGGCGGCGGCTTCGGCGACACCACCACCGTCCGTGACCTGCCCACCGTGGCCCCGCTCCACCACGAGGTCGAGCGGCTCGGCCAGGAGGTCCTCCGTGCCGCCTGGAAGGACGTCAAGCACGACGTACACCAGCTGTTCAGCCACCCGATGGTCGCCTCCCACCTGACCTCGATGACCCGCGGCACGCGGATGGAACTGCCCGAGCAGACCGCCGCCGCCCTGCTCAGGCACGGCGTGAAGGTGTCCGCCACCGCCCACGTCACCGCACTGGACTACAAGCGGCCCAACGCCAAGGCCGAGCTCAACCCGGTCGACGAGACCACCGCCTTCAAGTCCGGCCGCAAGCTGCTCTCCGACACCAAGTCCGTCCAGGGCTCGGGCGGCGGCACCGCCACGCTGACCGGCAAGAACACGATGGACGCCTCCGGGGGTTACTCCCGTCAGGTCCGCGACCGCGACGGCCGGCGCGACGGCAGCGCGCAGAAGGTCTACGCGAACGGCAAGTACGCGCGCCCGCAGGAGATCTACGACGCCGGGCTCGGCGTCGAGGTCAAGCTGACCGTCGACGGCAAGGACCACACGGTCACCGTCCCGATCCGGGCCGAGGTCAGCCTCGACGCCAAGGAGACCGGCCGTTACACCGTCGGCGAGGACGGGCACGCGCACTTCACCGGCCCCGGTGCCGGCACCCCCGTCACCCACCAGCCGCCCGCCGAGCAGCACGACCCGCCGCGCCGGATCACCGAGCGCGGCGCGCTGAGCGCCTCCGACGTCGTGCACAGCCTGGGCGACGGCGGTGGCGCCGTCCTGGGCGGCATCGAACACGCGCTGGGGCGGGAGTTCGGCTCCGTGCCGGACGACGTCATGACGAAGGTCAGGAACCGGTTCGACGAGTTCGCCCTCAAGCCGCAACTGTCCAAGCTCACCCGTGGCGGCAAGCTCACCGAGCACGTCTCGATCCACGGCTGGGACACCACCATCACTGTCACGGTCGGCCTCGGCCGGGACTTCCGGCACACCGATACCGTCGACAAGTTCGAGTTCGAGAAGGGCACCCGGACCCAGGTCACGACCGGCAGCAGCAAGGACCGGCGCATCCGCGACGCCCTCTCCGGGATCTTCCGCTTCAAGCTGCCCTACGTCGACCTCGGCCTCAACCTCGCCCGCCGCAACGACTTCGCGCACGGCTCGGCCGTCGACACCACCGGCGCCACCGTCAGCAAGGGCAAGACCGTCGAACCGGCCGGACTCTTCACCGGCACCGCCGAGTTCACCATCCACATCGAGTCGAAGAAGCTCGGCCAGAAGGTCACCGCACCCGACCGCACCGTCCCGGTCCACACCACCGTCGCCGTGCCGCTGCGCGACGCCCCGCCGCCCGGCGCCACCGAGGCCGCACCGCTGAAGAAGCCGCTCGACCCGCCCGCCCGCATCGAGCGGACCCACCGGCTCGGCTCGTCGGACGTCGTCACCGACGTCTACCCGCTGCGCCCACGCGGCGGCGGGCCGGGTGGCCCGGAGCACAGGTCGGTCGGCGACTCCGCCGTGGCCGGCATCGGCGGGCGCGGGGCCAAGGCGCTCGGGTCGGACTGGGCCGGGATGAAGGCGAAGATCCTCGACGAGCTCGACGTCACCAGGCTCCAGCCGCAGCTGAAGTCGATGATGGCAGGCCACGAGATCGTGGTGAAGCACGGCCGCAGCACGGTCCGGATCACCGCCGCCGTCTCCCGGCTGGAACACACCGGCGAGACCGCGCAGACCGAGTTCAACACCGGCACCCAGGTGCAGAAGACGGTGGCCAGTTCCGACGGGGTCACCAGCTACGGATCCGGGCACGGCAACACCGCCACCGTCTCCCTCCAGGGCACCAGCAACCCGCTGCCCGTCGGCCCGGCCGTCACGGCGGGCGGCTCGGTCACCCACTCCTGGGGGCGCGACCGGCTCGACGTGCAGGCGCAGCGCAGCACCGCCGGCGTCGCCACCAAGGCCAAGCTCCCCGGCAGCGAGTACACCGGCGAGGCGACCCTGTACTTCCGCATGGAGCGCCGCCCGCTGCTGCCCTTCGGCGACCCGAACCGGCTGGTGCCGCCGGGCGGCGACCACCCGGCCGGAACGGCCTTCGAGCACGTCAAGTCGGCTGCCGGGCAGGCCTGGCGGGACCTGCGCAAGCTCGGCACGACCGTCCACACCATCGACACCGCGAAGATCGGGTTCGAGACCTCGATCGAGGCGGGGGAGGGGCGCGCCTCGAAGGGCCCGAAGCCCACGCCGTTCGAGGAGCCCGAGCACCGCACGGCACCGGCACCGCAGCCCGCGCCCGTCGAACCGCCGGTCGAGAACGTCGTCAAGGCGCCGCCCGCCCGGGTCTGGGACGAGGGCCTGCGCGACATCGACGTCATGCGCTGGCTCGGCGACGCCGGCGGTGTGCAGGACATCCTGCGGCTGCGCGGCCGGGAGTTCTTCGGCGCCCGCACCTGGGACCGGATGGAGAGCCTCGCCCGCAACACCACCGACCACGCCCAGCTCTCCAGCCACTTCGGCTCGGCCACGCGCGGTGAGGAACTCGGCACGCCCTCCCCGGGGCGCCGGCTGCTGGTGTCGGACGGCGGCGTGAAGGTCAACCTGAAGGTCCTGCAGCTGGAGTACGACCGCACCGACGGCAAGGTCGAGCTCAGCCCGTCCAACGCGACCTCGACCAGCTCGACCAGGACCAAGCTCGACTGGTCGCTCTGGGGCGGCCAGGTGCAGGGCGGCGTCAAGACGGACCTCGGCGGGGCCGAGGGGACGTTCCAGGCCATCGTCGGTGGCTCGCACCGGGACCGGGAGGGGCTGTCGCTCGGGAACTCCGGCCAGGTCGTCTCGCACGCGAAGTTCAACACGCCGATGGCGCGGTACGACGGCTTCGCTGAGGTGGAGGTCGTCTTCTTCAAGGGCGACAAGGAGGTGGTCGAGAAGGGCGTCATCCCGATCACGGTCGACATCCCCGAGCGGGAGACCACCGACGCCAAGGTGATGAGCGACCACTACCTGGCGTTCAGCGCGGAGAACCCGGACGGCAGGGCCCTGCCGAAGCACCCGCCGGCGAAGCCGGAGGGGGAGGCGGCGCCCGGGGCGGGGCCGACAGCGACGGCGGAGCCGAAGCAGGAGCCGAAGCAGGAGCCGAAGCAGGAGCCGAAGCCTGAGACCGAGCCGAAGCCTCAGTCGGCACCCAAGCCCGAACCGAAGTCGGAGGCTACCCCGAAGCCCGAGTCCGAGCGGCGCCCCAAGGCCCCCTCCGTGGAGGAGGACGTCTTCCGATCCCTAGCGAACGACCCCCCGCCGATCGGGCTCGACCCGGGGCACTCCCCGTTGCCGGAGGGCGCCCCGAAGGCGGGGACGGTGAAGACCGGCCGGCCCACCCTCGTCGAAGGCGGCCCGGTGCACGAGCCGCTTTCCGCCACGATCGAGACCACGGTGGAACCGGAGCACCACGCGCCGAAGCTCGATGAGCCGAAGCTCGATGAGCCGAAGCTCGATGAGCCGAAGCTCGATGAGCCGAAGCACGACGAACCGGAGAACCGCGAGCCCGCCCACGTCCCGGAGCGGACGGACGGCGGCCCGAAGCTGTCGGACGTGCTGCCCGAGTCCTCCTGGTGGCGGCTGTTCATCGACGCCAACGTGCACCAGGAGGCGCTCTCCCTCTCGCCGACCGACGCCGCGAACCACCTGGACCGCACCAAGTACCCCGGCTTCCGGCAGAGCATGACCGAGCTGTTCCACGAGGTGCTGGACGGTAAGCCCGGCGGCCGCGACTGGTCGGTGGTCGACGTCCACGCCTACGAGCAGATCCACGACCTCGCCACCCGCCACCTCGTCGAGGGCTCCGGCTCGAACGTCGCGACGGTCTGGTCGGGCAGCAAGGACGGCCTGCTCACCACGATGCGCGGCACCGGCCGGACCACCATGGCGGCCGACCTGCACGAAGACGTGATCAACGGCCGACCGCTGGTCGTGGACTTCACCGTCAAGTCCGGCTCCCTGCGCGACGTGAAGCCGCCGCTGGTGGCGTTCCAGCGCGGGCCGGGCGGCGAGGGCATGATCTCGATCAACTACGCGCACGGAGAGGCACCCGGCCACGTCCAGGCGGTGCTGGACCGCTACTACCACGAGATCGCGGCCGCGCCCGACGACCGCGCGAAGCTGGTCGCGATCGCCAAGGTGACCCGGGCGCTGCAGATGATGCAGCCCTTCACCGACGCCAACAGCCGGGTGAACGTCAGCGTGCTGATGCAGAAGTTCCTGCTGGAGCAGGGGTTCAGGCCGGCCGTCCTGACCAACTCCTTCGAGCTGTTCCTCGGCGGCTACACGACGCACGAGATCGCCGACCACCTGGTCGCGGGCATGGCGAGGTTCGACAAGTACGCCGGCGGCTCGATCGGAGACCAGTTCAACACCGAAGCCGGGCCGAGCGATCACGCCCTGATCGGCTCCATCGGCGACGCCGTGGGCCTGCCCGCCGGCACCGCGCCCGGGGACGCGGCCGTCCAGTACCACCGGGTGCTCGACCTCGTCCGGCTCGGGCGTTCGCTGTACGGCGACGGGGTGCCCTCCCTCGACCCGTCCGGCGTGCAGCAGCTCCGGACGGTCCGCCGGCTGTCCGACCTCGCGCACGCGAAGTTCCCCGGCGTGCCCACCTCGACGGCGGTCGCGAGCTACGCGCACCACCTGCACGGGACCCCTGGTGAGGGGATGACGGCCGAGCACCTGAAGTCCGTCTCCGACGCTGTGGGGGACACGCTCGCCGAGGGGCACCCGCTCACCGAGGACAACATCCGCGCCCGGATGCGGCCGGTCACCACGGCCTCGCTCAGCGCGGACGACCTGCGGAAGATGCGGGGCTTCGTCGAGGAGGAGTCCGCCTGGGTGCCCGTGTCCAGCGGGACCGGTGCGAAGGTGCCGTGGGACGCGGTGAAGTACCAGGCTCCGGAGGACGGCAAGACCCCGGCGCGCTTCGACGTCCACGAGCTGTCCGACGGCGGGCCGCTGACGGCGGACGGTTTGGCGGAGAAGTTGATGCCGAAGCTGTCGTCGTTGGACATGGGTTCGTTCCGGCTGGTGCTGCGGGCGGAGGACGGCGCGCTGGGTGCCGATCCGATCGCGGTGGTGCGGCAGACGGCGGACATGTTCATGGCGCCGGTCGACCTGCTGGTGGCCGACCACGAGGGCGGGGTGCGGCTGGTGAGCTTCGACGACGCCGGACGCCACGGCGCCCCGCAGGAGTTGGAGTTGCACCACCCGGCGCCCGTCGAGCGCCCGACCGAGCACCCGGCGGCGGACACCCCGCCGCACCCGCAGCCCGAGCACCAGGCCGGCCCCCACCCCGACGCGCAGCCCGAGCACCGCCCCGAGGAGCGCGTGCACGAGATCGTCGAGGCGCTCGTCAACGCCCACGAGGGCTCCGGCGTGCGGTGGTTGGCGGACCCCGACAGCCCGGCCGCTCAACTGCACGAGACCGGCGCCGCCGTCTCCCGCTTCCCGAAGGACCCGCGCTTCTTCTCCGTCGCCTTCCACTCGGAGCACGCCGACGGCGCCCCGACCTGGCACGGGGAGCGGGTCGGCCCGGAGGAGCTGGCGAACGTCCTGGTGGAGCTGCGCCGGCGCGGCATCTGGCCGGAGGGCAAGCCGCTGCAGTTCCCGGCCTGCGAGTTCGGCACGGGCGGCGCCGCGTCGTACGCGAGCGACGTGATGCGGGCGCTGCGCGGCAAGGTGGACGGCCCGCTGGAGGCGTACGTCCCCGAGGGCAAGCTGTGGTTCGTGCCCAAGCCCACCGGGCCGTTCAGGGTGGAGTCGGAGGGACCGGGCCACCTGGTGGTGGCCAAGGCCGTCGGCTTCGACGCCAACGGCCTGCCGGTCGTCGTGCCGGGCGGCAAGTGGCTCAAGGTCTCGGTGCCGGTGGAGACTCCCAGTGGGCAGCCCCAACACGAGCCCCACGTCGATGAGTTCGGCGCGCACCTGCCGTCCGACCTGGCCGCCCCGGCGCCGCACGACGCACTGCCCGAGGGCTTCCACTCGGCGCCCGAGTCGGCCGTCGCACACGAGATGCCGGGCGCGACGCCTTTCGGTCCCAAACGGATGATCTACGGCCTACCGGCGTACGCCGAGGCGACCCGCGAGTTCGAGAAGAAGCTCGGCACCTACTGCTACGACCTGCCCGAGGTGAAGGCCGCGGCGGGCGCCGCGCTGAGCAGGCTGCGGGACGTCATCAAGGACGCGTTCCCCGAGGCGTCGCCGACGGAGCACATCGCGGCGATGCTCAAGGACGATCCGACGTCCGCCGGACAGGTCGGAACCGCCCTCACCGAGGACCAGTTCGACCGGCTCGTCCAGAGCGGCAACCTCCGCGAGGTGATGACGGCGTTCTTCAACGGGGCCTACTTCAAGGACTCCGGGATGAGCCTCAAGTCGCTGCTCAACGACATCGTCGACCGGCAGGACTGGGAGCGCGCGGAGAAGCTCGGCCTGAACGTCGCGGAGCTGAAGAAGACCCGGGAGTACCTGGACAGCCCGCTGCGCAAGACGCTCCACGACACCCTCATGCGAGCCAACCCCAAGCTGGCCACGATGTTCGAGCGGGACGTGTTCGCCACCGGCACCGTGCTAGCCCAGTCGAAGACCTGGTTCTCCGACGGCGTCGACTTCGTGACCAGCATCAGGGCCCGCAAGCCGCGCCCCGAGAACGAGGTCTCCGCGCCGTCGGCCCGGGAGCTCGAAAATCTCGGGCTCCAGTTGAGCCGACGGGAGATGGAGTTCCTCAAGGTCAACCCGATGGCCTGGGAGCTGGTGGGGATCCGCCCGGAGGAGGTTCCGGCGGAGTCCCTGCACCTCAGGGAAAGCGGGGAGTACGACCTCGACCCCATCCGTGCGGAGGCGGGGGTGCTCGGCGTGTACGTCGAGTCCGACCCGGAGACCGGTGAGAGCCGGGTGATCAAGCTGGTCGAGCACGAGGGCGACCCGCTGCGGCCGGGGGAGATCGGGCCGGACGTGCCGCTCAGCTGGCGCACCGGCGAGTCGGTCCACCGGCTCGACCAGGAGGCCTCGTGGTACAAGTCGGCCAACGCTGAGAGCGGCATGCGGGTGGTCGCCGGTGTCTCGGCGACCGCGGCCAAGATGATGACGGCGTTCAAGCTGCTCAACATCGACGAGTCGCACGCCGACAACATGGTCAAGGCCCTGTTCGGCTGGATGCTGCCGGTCAGCGACCACTCGGTGTACGAGATCCTCAAGGGCGTCGAGGCCTCCGGCGCGACCCTGCCGCTGAACCCGAAGGCCCTGAAGTCCGCGGAGGGGATGTACCGCAACCTCCCGGGGATCGAGCTCAAGGACGTGCGCCGTCTCCTCGGCGACCAGGAGGGCATGCTGCCGCACGAGCAGGTCTACGCGGCGAAGGCGAGGGCGACGCTACTCGGCGGGGGGTTCGGGGAACCCGGTGAGTTCAACGTGAACACGCTGGACGGCCGACGGCGGATCTTCGAGCTGCTGGCCGAGGGGAAGGAGCCCACGGGCTACGACACCGATGACGTCGCGCGGGTCGGAAAGTGGCTCGCGACGAACGGGAAGACGCCGCAGGAGGTGCTGGACGCGCTCACTCCGGCCCACTTCTACGCCTTGGCGGCCTACACTGGTCCGGCGTTCCCGCTGATCAACGTGATGATGAGGCCCGGCGGCTCGATCGACCGGGTCCTGCTGATCCAGATCGAGCACGTGCTGAGGGGGACCGAGTTCCCCCAGGTCCTCGCGAGCCACCCGGCGATCAGCGACCACGTCGGGCGGCGGTCCTTCGCCTCGAAGGCGGATGAGGCGGCGCACTACAAGCAGATGATGACGCTCGTCAAGAAGGAGGTCCTGCCGGGCCTCAAGGCGGAGATGCGCGAGCACACCCGGATGCTGAAGGAGGCCCTGGACCTGCTGCCAGGGGCCGACGGCCGCGTCTACCGGGGCACCGCGTCCATCTCGTTCAGGAAGTTCACCGGTTTCTCCCCGGTCTACGGCGGTTCGGAGATCGTGAACAAGGACTTCTCCAGCGCCAGCCGCAGGTACGCCACCGCGGAGAAGTTCATGAAAGGCCGGAAGACCTTCCCGGGCCTCCAGAAGACGATGGTCACCATGAACCTCAAGGGTCATGGTGCGGGCAAGGACATCTCGGTCTTCTCGGTCCAGATCCAGGAGGACGAGGTCCTGGGCGTCCCGGGCGCCAAGCACACGATCCTCCAACGTCGGCTCGGCAAGAAGGGCGAGCTGCACATCGACGCGCTTGAGGCCTCGTCGTCCACGACGTTCGCCTCGCCGACCCAGCCCGGTACGCCGAGGTCGGCAGCCGTGCGCGCGACGGACGCCGAGCTGCGGGCACACCTGGCGCACCTCAGCGGCGAGCGGGGGCTGGAGAACCACAAGAACCTGTGGGCCCTGGGAGTGGCGATCGGTGTCCCGAATGCGGACAACCTGGGCGCCACGGCCAGGACCTTCCTGTTCACTAGCGAGAAGGACCAGAAGGAGATCGGCCTGCGGACCTGGCACATCGCGCGGCTGGCCGCGGACATCCACGGCGGCGCCAGGATGCTCGACACCTTCAGGCTGACGACCATGCGTCGGGTCACCGACGTGGTGCGCGAGGGGCTCGACCTGAAGACCGGGACGGTCGTGGAGAAGGAACACCTGGACCAGTACGTGCGGAAGTTGAGGGGCGCGGACCAGAGCGCGAAGGTCGAACCGGCGGAGCGCCTTCGGCTGATCAGGCTCGTCGAGTCGCTCAAGGAGCCGGATTCGCACACCCGGGTCACCTCGGACGCCGTGACCAAGGCCTGGACCGCGCAGCCGGCCCCTGGCACGCCCCGTACCCCGCGCCTCGGGGGCGGCTCGTACTTCCCGGGTACACCGGGTACGCCGCACACCCCCGGTACGCCGCACACGCCCGGTACGCCCGGCCTGCCGATGACACCCGGGACGCCGGGTACCCCGAGCGGGCACGAGCTCGGGCTGTCGGACGAGCACGACGCATCGGCCGACGACGAGCGAACCGTGCTCAGCCTCAGCGCGCCGGTCGACCTCCACAGCCGGATGCAGATGCAGGCCGCGATCAGCCTGTTCCCGCACGACACGCGCTTCCTCGCGGTGTCCATGCACACCAGCGACGGCGTCCCGACCTACCGGGGCGGCGCCGTGCTGCCGGATGCCCTGGCGGACGTCCTGCTCGCCCAGAAGGCGACCGGCGACTGGGACGGCGCGAAACCCATCCAGTTCGTGGCCTGCCGCCTCGGGTACGGGGTCAGCGCCAGCTACGCCGCGGAGGTGATGGAAGCCCTGTGGCGGAAGGACCCCACGATCACGGCGCCCGGGTACGCCGGCGACGGCGTCGTCTGGTTCGTGCCGAAGGTGGACCAGACCGGCACGGTCGACGAGTCGGCGCGCGGCTACCTGGTGGTGGCGGACAAGGTGGGCATGACGACCACCGGCCGGCCCGGGATCAGCACCGGGGCCAACTGGTACCGGTTCGAGCGGCCCACCGACGGAACGTTCACTCCGGTCGTGCACAAGCTCGGCCCGTACCTCCCGCCCGGCGGCCACTCGGCGCCCCGTCCGGAGAACTACTTCGGGGTGAAGGACCCCAAGGATTTCGCCGAGAACGGTGACATCCGTGGTGCAGTACCGTTCCGCGAAGGCCCCCCGGACGCCGGGCTGGCCGACCAGATCTTCCAGGAGCTGATGAAATGACGCAGGAGTTCGTCGTCGCGGCGGTCTTCGACATCGTCGACCCGCTGACCGGGCCGGAGTTCGCCGGCGACCACCCGGTGATCGACGACGCCGCGGAGCGCGAGGCACTGGTCGGGTACCTGGACTCGGCGACCCCGGTGCTGATGACGCCCATGCTGATGGACGACGTCCGCGACCCGGACCGTCGGGGCAGCGTGCCGATGAACTACCGCTGCGACGGCCGGTGGATCTGGACCGACACCGTCACGTACTACCTGGACCGCTACGGCCTCGCCCCGGAGCCGGGCCTGCTCGCGCACGTCCGCGAGCGGATCGCGGCGGGCGGGGTGCCGGAGGCGCTCGCGGCGGACGTGCAGGAACGGGCGACGGGGTTCCTGCTGGCTCCCCCGGCGGCGGGGCAGGAGACGGTCTGGGAGGTCGAGCAGGGCTCCTGAGACCTTCGGACGGCGAGCGGCCCCCGGCCGGTGGGATCCCACCGGCCGGGGGCCGGCCCCGGGGGTGCGCGGGGGGAGCCCC
>NZ_JBEXKB010000090.1:0-28876 GCF_040609455.1 Kitasatospora sp. NPDC004669 | reverse complement strand
TGGACACACGCCCCCGCCGGCACCTCACGCCCGTTCCCGCAGGTCACAACCACAATCCGTCATGATCGTGTGCCCGCCGACTGTCGAACTCGGGGTGTGCAGAGCGGCATGGTGCTGGTCACCGGCGACACCGCGTGCGGGAAGTCCCGCCGACGAGTCCGACGACGAAGAGCGCCGCGCGCTCCTCAACCGGGCGGCCGACGCCGGCGAGCCGGACGCGATGTTCCTGGTGATGCTCGACCTTGAAGACACGGGACACCCGCGGCAGGCGAGAGCCCTCCGGCGCCGCCTGGCCGCCTGTGGCGACCCCTTGACCACCGAGCTCCTCGCCGCCTACAGCCCGCCCCGGCGACCGTGGCATGCTGACCCGCGCCCGGCCAGCCGTCTGGGCACCGCCTGTGCGTGCTGCAGGGACCGGGCCATTGCCGGAGCCTGGTGACCGCACGACGCCGGAACGGCGACGGGACCAAACTACCTGTCAGGGGTCCTGCTGGATTGCTCCAGCAGGACCCTGTCGTCTGTGTCGAGGTGGCGGGATTTCAACAGTCCCCGGGCATCTGCGGTCGTCCACTGAGGTACGAGGCCGTTGTAGCGCAGTTAGGCACGGAGCGTGAGGGCACCAGGTAGCTCGCCACAGCTAATGACATGCGGCTTGCTATTCCCACACCTTGGCATCTTCACCAGGCCAGGCGAGCACTACCCCGGCCCGTTCGCAGATGCCCAACCAGCGCTCTTCCAGCGGTGTGCGTTCCAGCCATAGAACTCCACGAACCTGCGTCGCCCGCGCACTGAGTTGGTCTACATAGTCAAGCAACTGGCCTATTCCAGTTCGCAGTTGATGAGACTCATTCTCAGGTCGCAAGGACTTCACCTCGGTCACCGTCAGCGTGTCCCCGTCATGCCATGCGATGTCAAAGGCTGGGTCAGCTGGAGTCGGCGACAACGGCTCCATGCCACGAGCACGAACCTGCTCGGCAAGCTGGTTCTGAAGTTGCCGGTGCTTGGTGAGGTTCCGACCCATCAGTGCTGGGTCCGGAGCGCTTGGGGTAGCCGGCGCCGGAACCGTGGTCTCGTCCTCGACCCGATAGGCACTGCCCACGGGCACGCCGGGGGCAGTTACTGCGGCTCCCACCCGGATCAGATGGAAGTGGATGACCTTTCGTTCTGGCCCGCCGTTTGTGGACTTGGCACGCCCCCATGAGTACGGCTCTTGGGGATCGAGGATCCACTCACCCGCGTAGCGGACCGTGCCGCGACTGCCGATGAAGAGGCGAAGACTCCGTCCGTCCTTAAGGTGGTCTCGGATAGCCTTGTTGCCTTTGGTGAAGACCTGATCGCCGGTCTGTCCTTCACCTGTGTAGCGGAAGTGGTCGTCAGACTCCCAAACGTCGTCATAGCCGTGCTGTTCGCCTGTGCTGGCGTCCGTGAAAAACAGGACGTTCCTTGACTGCACCGACGGGCTGATTCCTCCTTGGCGACTACCCCCGTAGCGGTCATGGAGTTCGACTCGGCGGATCTCCTCGCCGGGTTGGAGGTGCCACTCATCGTCTACCAGCATCCGACCGCCCAGCTCTACGGACACGGTTTGCGCAGCCCTGTCGGCCAGGGTCTCCCACTGTTCGTCCGTGAGACGATGGGGATTTCCAGCGAACGGCTGGGACAGGATCCCAGCATTGGCGAAGACTTCGTGATCCGTGAACCACGTCCGCGGGATCGGTGACTCAAGCCACTGGGTAACCCTCAGCGGCACAGCGTGCCGGGGCCCGGGTGACTCTGCCCAGTACTGATGGTCCGTTTCCTCGCCATCTTTCCAGAACGGTTCGCCCGTGAGCTCACCAAGCGCGACGACACCACCGTCTGGGCCGCTGATCCACAGTGCGAACTGATCGCCTTTGTGTATCTCATTCCGATAGCGCCGGACCGTCCACGAGTCCAGCTCACCACCGTCCGCTCGAAGGTCCTCAAGACGGAACCTAGCCGGGTTGCACACCAGCACCCACGCTGTCATAGCGCCCTCCCCTTCCCCCACTGCCGTAGAGCCACAGCGTAGCCACGTGGCAGAGGCGAGCCTGCCGACGGGCCCGGGCTCAGCGGTACCAGTGCGGATCGTCTCGCGGTCTCGCGGACGTCGGCATTGCCCGCGCGGATGCGGGCGGCGAGGTCGGCGGCTTGCTTGCGTTCAGCGGTGACGATGACGCCGCAGGCGCTGAGGTAGGAGGCAGCGACCGCAGCGGCGAAATGCTCGTTGCCGGATTCCAGGGCCGGAACGCGTATGAGTTGGTGCATCAGGGCCGCGGCGCGCTGGTGTACCTCGCCGTAGCACGCTGATCCAAGACCTCAGCCCCGTGCTCAATGTCGTCCAGCCTCACGGTCAGCTGCTTCACAGCGCACGAGCGCAGCCATATGTAGCGGCGCTACTGAATTTGAATTCGTGATGTCGGTCTGAGGGTGGTCAGCCGTCCATGATCAGGCCGGTGGCGGCGAGGCATGCGTCGATGAGGTGGGGTCGGTACTGGATCTGCTTCAGGCTGCGCTTGACGGCTCGGGCGAGCTGGTCGAGGTTGGCGGCGGCGAGGTTGCCGATGGTGCGCTTGACCAGCGACCAGATGCCCTCTTGCGGGTTGAGGTCCGGTGCGTACGAGGGGAGTTGGAAGACGGTCAGCCAGTCCTTGCTCGCCTCGATGAACTCCTGCATCGGCGGCATCAGGTGGGCACGCAGGTTGTCCCACACGAGCACGATCGGGCCGCCGAGCTGGATGTGCGCGCGGATGAGCAGGTCCCGGTAGTCCTGCCAGGTGAAGCCCTTCTTCTCGCCCTTGCGGCCCCGGTACACGTGGAAGCTGTACAGCATTCGGGAGCGCTAACCGGGTTTGTAGCAGCTCAGCCCTGCCATGGAGACCCGGCCGGCTCCCCGGCCGCGCACCCGCACGACCGGCGTGCAGCCGACTCTGCCCCAGGTCCTGGCACGCGGCGGCCTCATCGACTGCCCGGCCTCGTCGCTGAGTAGGCCCGGGGCGCGGTGCCGGGATTGCTCCCGGTCCGTTTCCCCGGACCTCTCGCCGAACCCGCCGTGCGCCTCTCGACGCAACGGGCTCTCCACGGTCTCTGCCGTCAGGTGGTTGCGGTGGCCCAGGGGCTGGGAATCGTGTTGCCGCGGTAGCGATACCGGGTGACCTGGATCGCGCTGATCTTCCGCAACTCGATCTCGCCCGCGCTGATCGGCATCCACCGCCCGGTGGGGGTGGTGAGCCGTTTGCGGACGTCCGACCAGTTCCAGTGATGCCGCTCTTGCAGCAGCCGGATGACCCGCCACCAGACGAGGTTGTCCAGGTTGCTGAAGGTGCGCTTCGCAACGGCATGCCGGAAGTAGTTGGCCCATCCGTGGGTGATCCTGTTCAGATTGATCAGTACCACGGCAAGGTCCTGCTGCGACGTTCTGTGGGTGAGGGTACGGATCTTCGCCTTCACCGACCGGAGGGGCCGGTCGGCGATGAAGGTGTAGACGTACCACTTGTCCGTTCCGCGCTTGCGGCGCCACTGGATGTGGAACCCCAGGAAGTCGAACCCCTCGCTCAGGTGCACCAGTTGGGTCTTGGCCTCCGAGAGCCGCAACCCCATTGGTGCGAGGACCTGGGCGATCTCCTCACGCAGCGCCTCGGTGTCCTGCCTGGTCCCTTTGACCAGGACGACGAAGTCGTCCGCGTAGCGGACCAGCCGCCACGAGGGCAGGCCCTTGGCGCTTCGCCGTTCGCGGCGACTGCTGGTGGACAGTTCCCCGTTCGGTTCCCATGCCCGGTGCAGGTGCTCATCGAGCGCCGACAGGGCGATGTTCGCCAGGAGCGGGGAGATGATGCCCCCTTGCGGCGTGCCGGTGAAGGTCTCCTGATGGTCCCCGAGCTCCGTGAGGAGACCGGACTTCAGGAACGCCTTCACCAGTGCCAGTACCCGCTTGTCCTTCATCCGTCTCCGGACCCGGTCCATCAGCGCGACGTGGTCGATCTCGTCGAAACACGCCGCGATGTCCGCGTCCAGCACCCACCGATAGCCGTGGGTGCCATAGAAGTGGATCTCGGCAATCGCGTCCTGCGCTCGCCGTTTGGGCCGGAACCCGTAGGAGACCGGCTTGAAGTCGGCCTCGAAGATCGGCTCCAGCACCAGCTTCAGCGCGGCCTGGACCACACGGTCGGCGATCACGGGAATCCCCAGCCGCCGAACCTTCCCCGACCCGCCCGGTTTGGGAATCCTGCGCTCCCGTACCGGTAGCGGACGGAACGTGCCCTGCCTGAGCTGGGCCCGTAGGTCGTCCAGGAATCCGGGGACCCCGAATCGTTCCTCGACGTCGGCGGCCGTCAGGCCATCCACGCCGGGAGTACGGGCTCCCCGGTTGCCGGCCACCCGGTCGAACGCCGCGATCAGCGTCGCCGGGTCGTGCACGAGGTTGAACAGATCATCGAACTGGCGGCCAGGATCGGCCGCCGCCCAACGGTGAAGCTTGGCCTGCATCTCCGATACCCGCTGGCGTGGACCCACCAGGTCCGCCTCCAGCAGAGCGCCGCTGTTCAGCGGTGCGTCTTTCGGCATTGCAGTCTCCTTCCCTTCTCGATACCGCTGCCGCCCTTCCCCATGTGCGCGGGCTCTCCCCGGCTCGGAGTACTACGACGGCTCCGCCCCACCCGGACCGTTCGGCGGTCGACGCGCCTATCCCCGGCCGGGCACTGGCCGTGCACGACTGGGGAGTTGAGAACGGGCGGCTCCCGTGTTCACTGTGATTCGCCCGTTGGAGTAGGAGCCCGACTGTGTCCCTGCGGCATCGCCACGAGTACGCCGTAGACCTTCCTCATGGCCTCCCGAACGGCTTCGAGATACCGGTCAAGGAGTTCCTCGCCGCCGCTGGGCAGCGAGTGCGCACCGCCTCCGGCCCAGATCCACCAGGTTCGAGCCGGTGTAGAGGTTAAGAGACGTAAAGACGCCGGTTCCTCGCGTACTCCTCTCCATCCCGCTCGCCGGGCCCGCACCATCTGGCAGTACTGGCACGTCCCGGCTTTGTCAGGGCCGCTCCCGCCCTCCCCAGCGTCACCCGGATCAGGCTGCCCTCAGCTCCACCTCCCTGCTACGACAGGTCAGCGGTGAAGGTCTCTCACCTCCACACGAATCACAGCGCCTCACGGCGCAACTCGAAGACCAGCCAGGCCCCGCGGGCCGCCGCGGTGCTTTTACCCGCGACCACGTCTCCTTCCTCCACAACTCGACAGCCGCGTCATCGCGCTCGATGGCCCGGCGAACCGGCTCCTGCCAGGACCAACCGTGGCGCCGCAGCAACACCCACGTCCCCTCCACCGTGTAGGAGACGTGGAACAGCCGGCCGATCAGCGTCTTCACCTGTGCCAGAGTCCACCGCTGGTCTTCCCAGCCGTGGGCCAGCGGACCACGCTCCAACTCCCGCTCCAGCCGCGCGATCTGGGCATCGGAGAGCTTGGGACGACCGGGTGAGCCCCTCGAGGCCACTCCTGCCGCACCGCCCTCGCGCCACTGCCGGCGCCAGCGCTCCACCGAACGCACGCTCACCCGCAGTGCCGCCGCGATGTCCCTGCTCCGGTCCCCGCTCTCGAAGCGTTCCACAGCCTGC
The DNA here is from genome assembly GCF_040609455.1 of Kitasatospora sp. NPDC004669. NCBI lineage: Bacteria > Bacillati > Actinomycetota > Actinomycetes > Kitasatosporales > Streptomycetaceae > Kitasatospora > Kitasatospora sp. NPDC004669. The sequence goes on along the minus strand of NZ_JBEXKB010000090.1, from coordinate 23,250 downwards.
CGCCGGATCCGCTCCCGCGCGGCCCTCTCCACGTCGGTCAAACCGCCGCCCTGCGCATACCTCACAGCACAGGGCTACCGACAGCATCTGCCGGCTGTCAGGCAAACGGCACCGACTCCACCCAATCAAGTTGATCACTTGTCACTCTCCGCGACGCCGCTTGTAGTACGCGTATGTCAAAGCCAGGAGAAGCGGGCCCCACAGAGTCAGCGGCAGTGTGGCCGTTGCCGCGAGGGTCTTCCACCAGCCGCTGGAGTACCCGACCATGTGGAACCCGCCGACGTTGAGGAAGCCGAACGGCAGCTGGTCCCACAGCACGATCAGACCCAGACCGCCCAAGGTGGCCGGGACGATCGCTGCGAGCGGTGGGATACGTCGGCCGCCGATGATCGGGATCCAGGAAGGAGCCACTTCGCCCCATCTGGCCACCAGGCCGAAGGAGAGGTAGGCGAGCCCCTCGGAGAGAACGCTGAGCCCGAAGACGTAGAGGATCACCCACCAGTGCCACGTCTTGTGGACTGCGTAGACCTGGCCCATCTCGTAGTCGAACGCGAACGGCAGGCGCCACAGGCACGACGGCAGGACGGCCAGGGGTATGACCTGGGCGGAGCGGATGGCCCACTTGGGGACCGGTCGCGCGGTGTCACCGACCGTCGGGGATGGATGAAACGTCTTGAATCGCATGGGCCGATCTTCCCCGCCCGGCCGGCGCCGGGGGTCGTCCTGAAGCAGTGTCTGATGGTCACCCCCGCGAGGGGTATCGAGTCCTCCGACGGGAGGATGGTCGCGGTTCCGGGCGGGTTTCGAGGGCAGGGATGGCCTGCTATTAGCCGGGCGAACGGCTGCTTCGCCGGCACCGGCCTTGCCCTGGAGACCTGATCGACATCACGCTTTTAAGTTCAGTATCAGTCTGGGAGGAACGCGCCCGATCAACGCACGGGCTGTACCAGAATCCGCGCCCGGGCGTGTGAGCCGCGGACTCCGGGCGCGGCACGCGGTGTCCTTGAGGAAGCCGCACGCCACTGGCTACGTACAGCGACGGACGCGTCAGCGGCGCCACTGCAGGCGTTTCCGCTGTGCACACGAACACGGTGGATGTCACGCGCTGTGCGGCCTCATTCGTCGGAAGGTGGACGACGCCATCCACAGCCCCTGACTTCGGCCCCTCCACCGGTCGGATCCGAAGGACGCCCACCACCGCACCGGCCCGCCCGATCGCCGCCCCGGGTGTCGGGCGGGCCGGCGAGGGGAGGACACTGGTACAGGACCGCCCGACGAGAGCCCCCGGAGGAACGGTGAGCGCCGCACCCGTGCACGGCCACCACGACGGCCGCCAGCCCATCGCCCGCACCCAGGACGCCGTCGCCGCCGCCCTGCCGTCGGCGCAGCGGATGGAGTTCTACCGGGAGATGGGCGAGGCCGACGACGAGACGATCGGCGGCGTCCTGCGCCGCTGGTGGCTGCGCGCCGAGCTCTACCAGGACCCGGAGGGCGACCGCATCCACGCCGCCGTCCAGAACGGAACCGCCCCCGGCACCTCCGCCTCCGCCGTCCTGCGACGCCTCGGCACCCTGTGAGCGCCCACGACGAGGAATCGTATGAGGCCTCGGACGAGGACGACCCGATCACCCTCTCCCCCGCCGTCGAGGAACTCCTCGCCGCCCCAGGCACCTCGCCCGACGTGTTCTCGGCCGTCGTGGCCTTCCTGGTCGATCTACGGGAGAATCCCTTTCCCCACCTGAGCCTGCCGGTACCGGGTCGGCCCGGAATGCACTCGGCACCACTGAACCGGGACTTGGGGCTGGTGGAGTACGCGGTGAACGAGGACATCGATCCGCCGCGCATCTACGTCTCCCGGATCCTTCGCGCCGACTGACCCGGTGGCCCGCCCGCCGGTGTCCGTCCGGCGCAGCACCCTGGTGCGACGGAGGGCCCGGGGTGGGCCTGAGCGGATCCTTCGGTTCCGAGAGCCCGCGTGATCACTGGTTGACTGATGTGGAGGGCTACTCCTCGAACCAGACGACCAGGCGCACGTTCCGGTCGCCGTGAACGCCGGCGAGGGTACGCATGACGGTCCACACCGGCTGCCATGGGCCGTCGGCGGGGACGGCGTCGCGGCGGCGGGCGCGTTCGGCGCGGAAGACCGTGGTGCCGGTGTCCCATTCGGTGCCCTCGGCCCACAGTTCACCGATGCGGTCGGGATCGATGGTCAGGGTGTCGGCACCGCTGGCCCTTGCGAATCCTCGGCTCCAGTCGTCCCGGTGCATGAGCTCCAGTGCGCCGTCCGGCTCCACTGCGTCGCCCGGGCGATGCTGCACCACGACGACCGTGACCGGGTCGGACCGGCCTACCGGCCGATGCTTCCCTGCGACGGAACGGTTGACCGGTGGACCCCATCGCTGCCGGAACACGGTTGAACGACGAGCTCAGTGCTGTACCTCGACGGCGGCTCCCGCCGCACGGAGCTCGTCCGCCGTCGCCCCGGCGAGGTCCGACGACACATCCTCGGCCACGGTCGCCGGCAGCTGGCCGAGGAGCAGCTTGCTGTGCCAGAGGCTGAGCCCGGTCCGCCGCCTGATGACCTTGGCGACCTCCAGGACGTGAGGACCCGGATCGGTCAGCACGACGCGGTTGGGCTCCTCGTCGCAGACCAGCTCGACGTACACGACATCCATCAGCGCTCCCCGCCGCTCGGCTCCTGCTGCGGCAGCGTAGGCACGTCCTGGACGCCGGGTCCATGGAATTTCGCTCCCGCCCGCCCGTATCCGGCCCCGCACCTGTGCCCGGTCTGTGTCAGGAGGCGCGCAGCAGTGAGGCCAGGTAGACCTGCGTCTCGGGGTCGGTCGAGTGGAGGCCGGTGCCGTGGGTGGCCCGGGTGGCGAGGACACGGTAGGTGTTCGGCGCGTACGGCAGGTACCTGTCGGGCGTCAGGTTCCGCAGCTGGGCCACGTCGTGGCCGGCTCCGGGGCGGGCGTGTCGGCTTTTCCGGCGGGGGGCGGGCTTCCAGTCCCACACCGAACGCTGCAGGCGGATGTCGAGGTTCCGCTTCATTGGCGCGGGAACGTACACGGCGACGACGGACACGTCGTGATCCTCCGCCGCTCGACTCTCCGCCGTGCGGCGGTGAGTTCGGTGGTTCGATTGGACGGCGACGCGGCCCGCCGAGCGGGAGATGGCGGCACCGGGGTCTGGTCTTCCAGATACCCGGGCAGTTCGGTAGCGGATTCCGTTCGAAGACCTGGTGTTCGGCGTCCCCGGCCTGCCAGCCGGCCGCTGCGGCGACTGATGCGGGACATGTCCGTACCAGAGTCGCTTGGGTCGCTTCGGTCGCTGACCTGGTGGCACGGAACCGGCTCCGGGGCGGGGCACCTGTCACGTACCGACGGATCGCTCAGCGACTGAGCGATCCAAGCGACCGAAGCGACCCACTGCGGGAACTCCTCGCAGGAGGGACGCCGACAGGCCACCGTGCTCGGTGGGGGCGCCACTCCCCCAGTCCGCCCCAAAGCTACTGAAGCGACCCAAGCGACCGAGACCAGGACTTGCCGGCAGACCCGACACGCGCGACACGCCGAGGGCCAGTGCCCGAGAGACTCAGTCGCTTTCAGTCGCTGAGCTTCAGTCGCTGGACAAAGCCGCAGGTCAGAGCCCATACACTCGTCCCATCAGCGACTCAAGCGACTCAAGGTTGGGTATATGAAGACATTCCCGTGTGCGTGTGCGCGTTATAGACCCGGGCTTCAGTCGCTTCAGTCGCTGTTTGCTGGGTTTTTTGGCTCTGACCTGCGAAAACGTCGGTGGACCGAAAACAGCGACCGAAGCGACTCGGTCGCTGCCGCAGGGCTCGGTCGCTGAGATTGCCCGCAAACTCGGCCAGTTCGGGACCGTATGTCCTGGCTCGGCTAGTCTGTGTGAGCTATCTTCTGGACTTCGGTCGCTTCAGTCGCTGCTTCGGCGTTCGCCAGTGCTCTGACCTGGCTTTTTGCCCTCAGCGACTGAACGAGCGACTCAACATCGGGCAGCTACCGAGCGACTGAAGAAGCTGAAGCAGCTACCGAACCAAGGGGAAGGGACCAGCGTGACGGCGCCGAAGGCCGTGGGGAGCGACCGAGCGGAGCGTCAGCCGGACGCGCTGACCGTCGCGCGCTGGTGTGCGGCTCAGGGCTGGCCGGTCCATCCGCTGGCCCCCGGGCGCAAGACCCCGCCCGCGAACTGCCAGGCCTGCCAGGATTCACCGCACTCCCCCGCCGAGTGCACCTGCCCGCGCGTCGGTCGCTGGTGCCACGGCTTCCACGCCGCCACCGTCGAACAGGACGTCCTGTCGGCCTGGTGGCACGTCAACCCCGGCTTCGGCGCAGGCGTCGCCTGCGGTCCTGCGGGCCTGGTCGTCATCGACGTCGACAGCCACCCGGGCGCCGTCCCCTCCCGGGACCGGATCCTGCCCGGCATCCCGATCCACGAGCACGTCAACCTCGAAGGCCTGGAGAACGGCTACCACACCCTCGCCCTGCTCGCGGCCCTGCGCAAGGCCCCCGACCCGGCCGAGGACACCGGTACCCTGCGGGTGAGGACCCCCTCCGGGGGCCTGCACATCTGGTACCGCGACCACGCCCACCACCGGTTCACCTGTTCCGCCGGCTCCTCCACCGGACGGGCCCTCGCCTGGCAGGTCGACGTCCGGGCCCACGGCGGCTACATCGTCGTCCCCGGCACCACCACCGCCAACGGCACCTACACCCCCCTGCCCGGCGCCACGATCCCGGCCCCGCTCCCCCAGTGGCTCGCCGGGGAGCTCATCCGCACCGGCCACCTCAAGGACCGCCCCGGCCAGCAGCCCAGCACCCTCCAGCCGGCCGTCCCCGACCGCGCCCGCCAGGCCGTCGTCGCGGCGGGCGGAGGGAAGCGGGGCGCCGAACGGGTCCTGGACACGGTTCTGCAGGACGTCACCGACTGCGCAACCACCCCTGAGGGCGCAGGCTTCACGGGGAGGCTCAACCGCGCCGCCTACACCGTCGGGGGCCTCGTCTCCGCCGGACACCTCACGCACGCCGCCGCCGAGCAACTGCTCACCGACGCCGCCCGCACGGCCCGTCCCTCCCAGGACCGGCACAACTCCGCCGTCATCCGCTCCGGCCTCACCGCCGGCGCCCGGCAGCCCCTGCACATCGGGAAGGCCCGCGGATGAGCGACAGCACCCGCAAGAGGACGGTCTTCGACCCCGTGGCCGCCGCCCAGCAGATCCTGGAGTACCCGCCGGTCCCCGGCCCCTCGCAGGCCCCCTGGCACGGCACCGCCGTCCAGGAGAGCCTCCTCGACACCCCCGCCCCCGTCGCGGCCCCGCAGGCACCCCTCCAGCCCCTCCTGACGGCCCAGGTCCCCCAGCACGCCCAGGCCCAGGCGGGCCCGCAGGCGAGCCCGGACGGCCTGCTGCCGGACTCCCTGTCAGACCGCGGCAACGCCAAGCTCTTCGTCCACCTCTACGGACGCGACTATCGCCACGTCCCCGGCATCGGCTGGTACCGCTGGGCCACCCACCGCTGGCAGCTCGACGAGGACGACACCGTCCTGTGGGCCGCCGGCGAGATGGCCGAGAGCATCGCCATCCACGACCCCCGAGGCCTCTACACCAACACCGACCTGCGTCGGCACCGCCGCCGCGCCCTGTCCACCTCGGGCATGAACGCCATGCTCGCGCAGGCCAAGTCCGCCCCTGGCATGGTCCTCAACGCCGCCCTCCTGGACGCCGACGCCTACGCCCTGTGCACCCCCGGCGGCGTCGTCGACCTGCGCACCGGCGCCATCGTCCCGCCGGACCCCAAGGTCCACCACCACTCCCGCTCCACCAGCCTGGCCCCCGCCCGGATGCCCACCCCGCGCTGGGACCGCTTCCTCACCGACACCTTCGGGGACGACCGGGAAGGCCGCCAGACCCGCGACTTCCTCCACCTGCTGCTCGGGTACTCGATCAGCGGCGACGTCGGTGCCCAGGTCATGCCCTTCCTCTACGGACAGGGCAAGAACGGCAAGTCCGTCCTGCTGGACGTCATGATCCAGCTGCTCGGCGACTACGCCGACGCTGCCCCGCCCGGCTTCCTGATGGCCAAGACCTTCGACGGCCACCCCACCGACCTCGCCGAGCTCCACGGGCGCCGCATCATCGTCTGCTCCGAGCTCAAGCCCGGCGACCGCTTCGACGAGGCCCGGGTCAAGCTGCTCACCGGCGGCGACAAGATCAAGGCCCGCCGGATGCGCCAGGACTTCTTCTCCTTCGAGCCCACCCACAAGCTCTGGCTGCTCGGCAACCACCGCCCCGAGGTCGGCACCGGCGGCTTCGCCTTCTGGCGGCGCATGCGCCTGATCCCGTTCGAACGGGTCGTCCCCGAGGAACGCAAGATCGACAACCTGGCCCACGTCCTCGTCGCCGAGGAGGGCCCGGGCATCCTCGCCTGGCTCATCGACGGTGCCCGCCGCTACTTCGCCGGTGAGAAGGACCTGGCCGGCCCCCAGGCCGTCCAGACCGCCACCACCGCGTACGCCGAGACGGAGGACCACGTCGGCCGCTTCCTCAAGGAGGTCTGCGTCACCGGCGAGGGCATGCGCGCCGAGCAGTCCCAGCTCTTCGGCGCCTACACCCGTTGGTGCGGCTTCGAAGGGGCCAATCCCGTATCCGGCCGTGCGTTCGCTGCACGAGTTCGCGAGACACTGGGTATGACCTCTCCCAAGGAGATGGTCCTGTCCAACAGCCGCAAGTACTACCCGGGCATCGGCCTGATCACCGACGACACAGAGGAGCAGAACGCGTGAGCGCGCTGATCGACCCGGCCGAGCTCGCCCACGAAACCGACCTCGTCTGGCTTGAGGACACCACCGACCTCGACTACGTCCGCCAGTCGCTCGACCGCCTCACCACCCGGCGCGGCCGCCCGGCCTACCACCGTGACGGCCGTATGGTCGGCTACGCGATCCTCGGCCCGGACGCCAAGTCCTCCCGAGCCTCCGGCACCTTCCGCCGCCGCGTCTTCTGGCTCCTCCCCCACGACCGCGACCAGGACCCAGAGGGCCTCTACACCACCGGCGCCCCCTCCGAGGCCGTGGACCCGCGCACCGTCGCCCCCGGCGTCAAGGGCTACAAGACCGAGCGCTCCGAGGGCGGCCCGGCCTCGCCGGCCATGCTCGAGCTGGGGATAACGCTCCCGAAGGCCTGACGGCTTCCGAACGCGACGGTGGGGTGCGGCCTGATCACGGGCCGCACCCCACCTCTGTCGCGTGTGTGGGCGGGGATTCCTCGCGCAGGCGGTCGGTCTCCGTCCATGGGAGAGCAGGCGATCCGCTTGTCGTCTGCCGCGGGCTGTGCTCACCGTCGCAGATCCAGCTCCGCTTCATCCGCGTCGAACCACCACGGCTGCGCACCCCACATCGGGTGGCCTCCGAGCAGGCGCCGGGCCAACGGCTCGCACCCCTCAGGGGCGCCATGGTGGACCAGCGCCGCGACGACGGCGTCCACGGCCCCGGCGGGGGCCGCGGAGTCGCCGAGCACCGGTAGGAGCAGCAGCAGACGCGCATCGGAATCGGTCACACCGGAGGCTCCGTCCGGGGCGTGGAGGATCGCGGTGAGCTCAGGCCGGCACAGGCCCGGACCGATGCGGTCCTGATCCGTGCCGGCCAGGACCGCATCAGGGTTGCCCGGGCGGGCCGGGAAGCAGTCCGAGCTCATGTGGTCCTCGCCGCTGTTGTCGTGCACGACGATCTGTAGTGCACGACGATCGCGAGCCCGTTCTCCAGGGGACCGTGAACATCGGCCAGGCCGACTTGTCGTTCAGACGCTCCAGCATGGCGCCGGCATCCGCGGCGTCCACGCCGAAGGCCTCCGGTGGCTCGCCCTCGCACAGGTCGACCAGATACGCGGCCCAGAACCCGGGCTCGTCCAGCAAGGGGAGACCGTCCACAACGGGAGCCGAGGAGTACCAGTGTCGCGCCATCGCCATGCCGCGATTCCGGTGCACGAAGACCGGCTCTGTTCGACCGCCCCACGAGCTACCCGGACTTCAGATCGGCGGCCTGGCGTCGTGAGATGTTTGGAGGGTGGTGACGGCGTGGCCGTTGCCCGGGTCGGCGGCGACGCCGGGCAGCCACAGCCCGGGGCGGGGCGGGGAGGACAACGGTGTAGCGGGGCAGCGATCAAAACGCCGGTCGACACAGGCCACGGCTCCCGAATTTTCCGCGGAAAATTCGGGAGGCCACGGGGAGCTCGCGCTCAGGGCGGTCTCTTGAAAATCCATGGATTCGGTCGGCCCCGCCCGGGTTGGATGCCGCTATGACTCCTCGTCCCGCAGCATGCGGGCAGAACGCCTTCGCCGTCGGGGCCATCGCGCCGACCCGCACTGGAGAGCCCTCGATGACAGCGCCGACACACGACACCCCGACCAAGCGGTCCGTCTACCTCGACCCGGACGGGTGCGGCGGCGGGTGGATGTTCGTCATCGTGGCAGCACCCACAGGGGTCGTCTACCAGAGCCAGTGCGGCGGCTACTCCTGCGCGCAGTACGAGCAGGAGGGCTACCTGGTCCCGCTCCACGGCACGGACCTGGACGAGGACATGAAGGCGATCTTCGTCGGTGAGCTGAAGGGGCACGGCTACCAGGGCCGGGAGTGGTCGGCCGAGGTACTCGACCGGCTGCGGGCAGCCGTCGACTCCTTGGGCATGTACCGCTCCGGTCGCCACGACGACCTCTACCCGATGTCCCTGATCCTCGATGAGTCCCGGCTCTCGGAGGCGGCCGAGGCCTGGATCCCCATCGTCACTCCCGACGGCCCCGGTGTACTGGTCTGGGAGAACTCCGACTAGAAGTTCACTGAAAATCAGGGGTTCTGGCCTCGCGCCGAGCGGTGTGAGGCCAGACTGCTGTGTGTGCAGGGGGAATGGGTTGGGGAACTGGTCGGGCCGGACGTGTGGGAGACCTGCCGGGAGCTGATCCCGGTGGGGAGCGTGTTCGCGTTTCTGGCCGAGCACCGGGAGGCGCTGTTCCCGGGCTCGATGTTCGCGGACATGTACCCGTCGCGGAACGGGCGGCCGAGCATGCCGCCGCAGGTCCTGGCCGCCACGATCGTGCTGCAGTGCCTGCACGGCTTGTCGGACTTCGACACGGTCCAGGAGCTGCGCTGCGATCTGCGGTGGAAGGCCGCCTGCGGGCTCGGCCGCAACGACACCGCGTTCGACCCGTCGCTGCTGGCCTACTTCCGCCGACGCCTGCAACGCTCGGCGGACCCGAACCGGCTGGTCACCAAGGTCAAGGAGGTCGTCGCGGCCACCGGCGTCCTCAAGGGCAAGCACCGCCGGGCCCTGGACTCCACCGTGCTGGACGACGCGGTGGCCACCCAGGACACCGTCACCCAGCTCGTCGCCGCGATCCGCCGGGTGATCCGGGACGTGCCCGGCGGCGAGAAGACCGCCGCCACCTGGTGCACCGCCCACGACTACGCCGACCCCGGCAAGCCACGCATCGCCTGGAACGACGAAGTCGCCCGCGCCGCACTCGTGGACGCCCTGGTCACCGACGCGCTCAACCTGCTCGGCCGCCTGCCCGAGCGGCAGCTGGACGAGAAGGCCGCCGACGCGGTCGGGCTGCTGGCCCTGGTCGCCGGCCAGGACGTGGAGGTCGCCGACGGCTCCGACGGGCGCGACGGGCGCTGGCGCATCGCCCGCGGCACCGTCCACGACCGCGTGGTCTCCACCGTCGATGCCGAGGCCCGCCACATCCACAAGAACCGGACCCGCCACCAGGACGGCTTCCGCGCCCATGGCGCTTTCGAACCCGAGACCGGCCTGCTCACCGAGGTCGAACTCACCCGCGGCAGCGGTCAGGAGAACCACGAGGCAGCCGCCGCCGAGGTCCTCCTCGCCGACGAGACCGAGGACCTGACCGTCCTCGGTGACACCGCCTACGGCACCGGCGACCTGCGCGAAGCCCTCGAAACCGACGGCCACACCCTCGCCATCAAGCCCCCGCCACTGAAACCCGCCGTCCCCGGCGGCTTCACCGCCGACGACTTCCACGTCGACACCGCCAAAGGCGAGGTGACCTGCCCCGCCGGCCACACCAAGGCCCTCGGCCGGCCCGACTCCAACGGCGCCCGCACCGCCCAGTTCAAGAAGCTCTGCACCCACCGCCCCCTGCGCGAGCGGTGCACCCGCTCCAAGACCGGCCGCGCCTTCCACGTCCACGCCCACTACGACCGCCTCAAAGCCGCCCGACAGCAGGCGGCCGACCCCAACTGGTAAGCCGAGTACCGGCGCTGGCGCCCACCCGTCGAACGCGCCATGGCCTGGCTCACCGCCAGAGGCAACCGCAGAGTCCCCTACCGAGGCGTCCTGAAGAACAACACCTGGCTCCACAACCGCGCCGCAGCCCTCAACCTCCGCCGCCTCATCAACCTCGGCCACACCCACACCGGCCACACCTGGACCATCACCCCCGCAACCACATAGCGCAGGAGGGGCTGTCCCCAACCGGGACAGCCCCTCCGCCAGCAAGATCTTCAGGACCCTTCTAGAGCCGGTCCGGCCGCGGTCGGATGCCCCGGTGGGGCGAGGCGGGGTTGTGCGCGGAAACCGGCGACGGGGGCTACTCGGGCGGGATCAGTGTGTAGTTGGGCACTGGCCTCTCGCGTTGCGCGTCGTCCCAGTTCCAGATCTTCCTGGTCTCGGGTCGGGGACAGTTCCCGAGATGGATCCCACGCAGGCACGCACCGCACCAGAGTGCGGCCATGACGCTCCCGGAGGACGACCTCGGCAGGGTGAAGACCAGGTGGAGGTCGGCCCGTCCGCAATCCGGGCACACCCGGCCCGCCGGCGTGGAGTCGTCGAACCACGCCTCCTGGTAGATGTCGAGCCATTCCGGGAAACCCATCGGACCACCTTTCGAGGCCGTCGCCGTGCGGCCCGTCGTGAGACGGTCGCCGTGCCGGAAGACGATCCGGTTGCTCTGCGGGCGGGAACGGCCTGTCAGCCCATCCGTCTCGCCCAGTCCGTCAGCACCACGAAGTCGTTCGCCGTCAGTCCGGTCTTCGGATCGACGTGATGGAGGAGCGTCGGACCGTGGTGGTGGGCCTGGACCCAGGCGCGATCCGCGTCCGTGATCCGGTCGCCGACCCAGGCGAACGGACGGCCCCGCGCCCAGGCGACGACCTTCGGCGTCTTCCAGAACACGCCGCCGTCGGGCTGGGGACGCGGGTCGGGCCAAACGATGACCGGCAAGGCGGGCAGCCCAAGGAGGGGTGCGAGGAAGGTGTTGGCCTCCTCCTCCCACGTCGTCGCCCACACCAGGTCGAACGGCAGGGCGGCGAGCGCCGATCCGTGAGTCGGGTTGAGCCAGACCCGCAGTGGCTTCGCCGACTTGTGCGGAAGGCCCCAGGCATTGAGTCGGCGGCGTTCGGCCGCCTCCCACCGCGGTGTCATCAGCCGGCGCGTCTCATAGCCCTCGGGACGCCGGTACGGCTTCGTCGCGGACGGATTCAACGGTCCGTCCACGTCCACCAGCAGCACCGGCCGCATCAGGTCCCCCCCCGGATCGTCCCCGTACGGTACCGGCCCGTCGACCACAGGCCCAGTGGGTTTCCCCGTGATGTCTTCGTCGTCAGGGCAGCGGCGTGCTCCGCGCCACGCTCGGCGGTGTACTCGGCCGGGGCGCCTCCTCGCTGCTCGCCCCTGCCGACTGCCGAAACTGTTCCGAGGATGAGGTCGGACGATTTTCCGCGGAAAATTCCGCAGCCTCGGACGCTCGGCCTTGACGGTGTCCAGGCCGTCGAAGCGGAGGAGGCGGAGGAGAGGGAACGCGTCCGGTGTACCCCGGGCCCGACCGTGGAGTGGTGCCCGGGGTCCGGGCCATCACGCGGTTCCCGGTTCGACCGGCCGGTCATGCCGGTAGCGTCGGGGGGCGTGGCGGAACACTCGTACGAGAACATCACGATCGAGCTACCCGACTTCGGCGCGCCGGTCCGGAGACCTCCGAGGATGTTCTTCGGGGCCGACCGGGGGGACCAGAACTTGGCGGCTCACCTCCTGTCGGCCATCGGGAAGGATCTGCTTCATCCGCCGGCGTCCGTCGCCTCGGCCCATGCGCTGCAGGCCCGACTGGAGGTCACCGGTGACAGGGGGACCACCGTCACCGTGAACCAGCCCCACGCATGGGAGCGCCCGCGTCTGCCCGTTCCCAGGGGATGGGCCACTGCCTTGCTGGGAGACGAGTGGTGGTCCCTGTGTGCGGCGGCGGCGTTGTCAGCCGAGGTGACCGTCGAGCGGTGGTGCGGGGGACAGGGAGCCAGGCAACGCCTGGCAGGACTTCGACCGCTGGCCGACATCGAGGAGTTCCGGCCGTCGGACTGCGGTAGCGGTCTGCGCGTGAGCGCCACCCTCGACCCGGCGCATGTCGGGACCGACTTCCTATTCCCCATGGACCTCGCAGAGCTGAACCTGCACGACCCGGACTGCTCCGTGTCTCCGGGGACGGGGCATGTCCTGATTCGGGATCATCGGAGCGGCCTGGCGGCGGGGGACGTGTTGCACCGCTGACCCTGGCAGACCGCATACGCTGGGCCCCGCCGGCGGGCTCCGGATTTTCCGCAGAAAATTCCGTGGTTCCCTGATCCGCAGACGGCTCAGTGCCACGGGCCCTTCACAGCCCTGCCGTCTCGCCGTCGGACACCCGCTTTCGCCGGCGGCTTTCGCCGGCGGCTTTCGCCGGCGGCTTTCGTCGGCGGCTTCCGTCGGCGGCTTCCGTCGGGGGCTTCCGTCGGGCCAGGATTTTCCGCGGAAAATCGGAGCCGGGGAAGCCGAGGCCGGTCGGGGTGATAGGCCTGCCAGCCCGACGCCGGCAGGCTGCCGATGGCCCGGACCCTGTCCGCTCGCCCCCACCGACATCGCCACAGGACAGCCACCGGCAGTAGGGACCGTCTCCGGCAGTCTCCGAAATTTTCTGCGGAAAATCCTCCGAGTGGATCGCGGTCACTCCCGACGGACCCGGGCCGGTACCGAGGGATACGCCAGGTGCTTCGGCCTCCCCGCGATGTCCACGGGCATGTCGTCCAGGTAGTGGGCACACTCCGGGTGCGCCTCGACGGTGAAGAAGCCGCTCGGGTCGAAGAAGTCGACGAAGACTTCGTCGGAGACGCCGCCGGGGCCGATGCTCGGGGGAGTGAGCTTCAGCTGGATGTTGCCTGGCGTCTCGCGGGAGCGGGCCGCCCACCGCGCCGCCCTGCGTCCCCGACCACGTCGCCGAGTCGCCGAAAGCCATTCCCCATGGTTCGTATCGTGGACGGCGAGGTCAGACCGCTTCATGAGTACCCGTACTCAACTCCACGTCCCGTACCCACTCCATCGGCGGTGCCGTGGCCCCGATGAGTTGGTTGCTTCCTCTCTGCCGACGACCGACGACGGCCACAGGAACGCGTACGCCGACTGCTCGTCAGCGCTGCCCGGTTCCACGCGCGGGTGGATGTCAGTGGCATCGGGGATGCTCGATGGCTGCTGTCATCAAACCAGGGGGCCTTCAGATGCCGATCCGTATCGCCAGCCGTCGCCGCACGACGGCGTCACTGACCGCCGCGTTCCCCGGCGCCGAGATCATCGACGTGACCTCCAAGGCATCGGAACCGTGGGTGCGGTTGAGCCCGTTCTACCCGCACGGCGGCATCCCGGTCCCCTACGGCGACGGAGTGACCAGCCAGTCCGTGGAAGGGATCTGGCAAGCCCTCAAGGCCTTCCAGGACTCCGACGTCGACCCCGCGAAGCTCGGGGTCACCACGATGAAAGGGCTGAAGCGGACGGTCCGTCGGTACGGCCCCGTCCGAGGCCATCGGACCGGTTTGGACGGTGACCGGCTGCTGCCCTATGAAACGGCTCGGCGTCGGATCTACCTGCCGGCCTACCGCTGGATCCTCGAGCACCGGGTCGCCGACCTGGTCGAGCTGCTCAGGAACAAGGACGACATCGTGTTCTTGGACTACACCACCAACGGCGACGTCACCGACCCCGCCAGCCCGCTCTCCCACGCCGCGCTCATTCAGCTGCACATCGAAGGGCGCTGGCCCAGTGAAGACGACATTGAGGCTTCTCGCAGCATCAACGGTCGAATGCCATGAGTGATCCGACGCCGGTGCCGACGCCGACGCCGGCACCGGCACCGGGCGTGCAGGCTTGCGTGGTGCCGGACTGCCACCGCCATGGTCAGTGCATGCCGAGCGACGCGCTCAAGGGCCGACCGCCCGCTGTGCCAGAGGTGGCTGAGCCCCATCGATTTTCTGCGGAAGATTCTGCGGCCCCGGCAGCTGTAGCGGTGTCGGTCTTCGAGGCGTCGCTTCGTCCGCCGGCCCCGTGCTCGCAGGCAGCTGGTTTGTTGGACCGGATTTTCCGCGGAAAATTCCTGGCTCTGATGCCTGGACCGGACCCGCTGTCAAGGCACCCGGAGGTCACGGTCGGCGGACCTGCGCCGGCAGGGAGAGGGCGGGCAGGTGTTGCGGCTTCCCTTCGGAGTCGACGGGGGTGTCACCGAGGTAGCGGAGGCACTCCGTGAACGCGCTGACTTCGAGGAGGCCGCTCCCGTCGTAGTACGCGACGAGGACGGTGCCGGAGACGGAGCCTGGGCCGATGTTCGGCGGCTTGCGCTTCAGCCGGAGGCCGTCGAACTCCTCGTAGGAGGCGACCTTCCAGCCCTGTCCGATCAGGGCTCGGCGTGCTCGCTGTGCCGCGTCCACCGCCTGCGGTTGGGGGAGTCCGGTAACGGTGTAGCCCGCGTCGATCGCGGCGGTGCGGGGCTCGTTGGGCGGGTTGTCGGACAGGTTGTCGAGGACGTTTCCGAGTCCCCGCCTGTGGCAGTCGTAGACGTCGGCCTCGATGCCTCCGGCTGTGCCGCAGGTCGAGTACCGGGGCCTGCGGCAGGCCGACGGCGTCGTAGGCGGCCAGTGCCCGGGCGTTGAGATGTTCGGCGGTGGCGGCCGGATCGGCCACCGGGAACGACTCCCTCTCGAAGGCCCCGCTGAGCGTCACCGCGCTGAGCGTCACCCCGCCCAGCACCACCGTGGCCGACAGCGCCAGGCCGGTGAGCAGAATGGCTGCCTTGTGGCGCTGACTGGGGTGCTGAGAACCGTTCTCCATGGGTCCGTATCGTGCCCGGGGCCGGACGGCTGCCGCATGAGTAGTCGTCCGGGCGCCGCGTGGGGATGTGTACTCGACTCGTCCTTCCGCTCCCTTCGGTGCGGCCGTCAGGTGAGCATCCGGTGCGCCGTCTCGCGGAGCTGGTTGTCCAGGTGCTGACGCCGGCCGTGAATCCAGATGGTGTCCTCGCTCATCAGGCGGCGTTCGCTGGTCGCCCAGTGCAGCAGTCGCGGTTGCAGGTGCGGCGGGTGGGGTGGCCCGATTCGTCGCAGTGTCTGGAGGGTGTTCACGCCCACGGGTCCCATGGGGTCGAGGAGCGCGGTCAGGACCGGGGCCGTGACGGACGGGTCGTCGGTGATGTTGAAGTGGGCCTCGGCGGCGTGTAGCCGGTAGCGGCTGTTGCCGTTGTCGAGGTGGCGTTCGATCAGCGGCAGCAGTGGTGCGGCCGCCGGGCCCAGACGGGCAGCCTCCTCCAGGTGCCGTCCCGTGTTCGTGAGGTGGTGTTCCAGCAGTCGCAGGGCCGGGTGTGGGTCGGCGCCAAGGCGGGTGGCGGTCACGGCCGCGGCTATGGCGAGGGTGTCGTCGGCGGCGGTCGTCTGCACGAGGGCCTCCAGGGCGTCGAGGATTTCGGTGTCGTGGACGGCCCAGTCGCCGAAGCGGTGCAGGAGCGTCGGCGTGGGGCGTCGGCGTGGGGCGGCGGCGCAGTAGGTGGATGAGGTCGGGCAGGTGGGCACGGGCGGCCTCGGGGGACAGGGCCGGGTAGAGCTCGTCCAGGCCGCGGCCGTCGGGGTGGCGCAGGGCGAGCCGCTGGTGGTCGGGGCGCTGGGTGTGGGCGGCGAGGGCGGCCAGTGCCCTCGGACAGGGGGCGGGGATGTCGGTGAGCAGGCGCTGGTCGCCGAGGTGGCCGAGGAGTTCCTGGGCCCGTTTGTTGGTGGGTGCGTGGGGGAGGAGGCGGTCTCCGAGTGCCGGGTCGGGGTGGGAGACGCCCGGCAGCCATGTGGCGATGGCATCGAGGAGGCCGAACAGGTCCCAGGGGGCGTGATCGTGCGCCAGGGCGGCGGTGAGCAGGCCGATGGTCTCGTTCTCGCGGTCGCGCCAGAGTTCGGAGAGCCGCTGGGCCCGGCGCGAACCGCGGATCTGGTGGTCGCCCTGGGCGATCCAGCCGCGGGCCACGGCCGTGAGGGCGTCGGCGTCCTCGGCCAGCTCCCACGGGCGGCAGTCCACGGTCCCGATCCCGGGAGCGAACTCACCGCTGCTGACGGAGAACTCGGGGTCCCCGCCGGCCTCGGTCAGCACGGCGACCACATCGGCCGGGTATGGCGCCTTTGCCCGCTCCAACAGGTCGACGGCGGCGGCTGCGCGGACGGCTGGTACCGGATCCGTGAGCGCCGAGCGCAGACGGCCGTCGACTGCTCGCGCGTCGGGGTCGAGCCGGGTCAGGACGGTCAGCGCCTCCGCCCGCACGGCGGCGGAGGGGTCGGACTCGAAACAAGCGGTCAGCTCGCGCAGCGCCGCCGGCACGGTCGCACCGGTCGCCCGACGGGCGATGCGCACCATGTTCCGGCGTATCTGCGGATCGTCGCGCAGCAGGTGCAGTAGCCCGGCCACCTCCGCAGCCACCCGCATGCACCCCTGTACCTCGTCCTCGAACTCCGGCTCAGCCTCGGGACCCCCGGTACCGGCCAGCGCCGCGAGCACGCTCGCGCGCTCGTGGACGCCGTGCACCGCGGCGTGCGCGAGGAAGGGGATGGCCGCCACCGCAGCCGACGACACCGACCCCCTGGTGCAGCACCCGGCCGAAGAACTCGTACATGGCCTTGTGTGCCTGCTCGGGGTCGCCCGAGTACAGGTCCCGTATCCAGCCCGGGACGTCGTCGGCGCTCCCGTAGGCGTGCCTCAGCGACGGCCAGTCGATCGTGTCCAGCTCTTCAGGTGATTTCACACCTGCGCACTCTAGGCACCAGATCGGACAACGGCCGGTGGCGTGGGCAACCTCCGCCTCGCAGCTCACCGATTTTCCGCGGAAAATTCCTGCGCCGGCGACTGGGACCGAACGTGGACGGGAGAGGGGCCACGAGGTGCCGCCTGACCTCCCCTGAACCCATGACAGGACCACTCGAGGCGGGGGAGTCGGCATTGGTCCGATGCGCCTTGACCGCTGGCGTTCGAACCAGCAATGCTCCTGACGGTGCTTGCCGAGCCGAGGCCTTCGGCCGAGACGAGTACCAGTCACAGTGCTGATGCCCGGGGGAGGCCGATGTGGCAGGAGACGTCGATGTACCAGGACCTGAGCCGGACTGGGAGACGGCCCCGGAGTACCAGGGCGGCAAGCACAACCCCGCGTTCCAGCAGAGCGCATGGGAGTTCGCCGCCAGCTCCTTCCACATCGTCGCGGGGCTTCAACCACCGCTGGACGTGCTCGCCGCGCGACTGCGCCTGAGCGTCGAACGGACCTGGGAGGACCTTGGCTACGTGAACGTTGCCATGTTCCGCATCAAGAGGACGGACTTCGCCCTGAGTGAGTTCGAAGGCGGGCATTCCCCGTACACGGCCGTCTGGGTGAGCCGCTCGTCGGACAACGTGGAAGCAGCGCTCGACATCCTGCTCGGCGCCCTTGGCATAGGCCGTGAGGCGTTGGCGTTCCACGGCACCACGGAGACCGGCTTCGAGTATCGCAACGGCTGGACCGGGGGATAGGACCGCATCAGCTGCCGCGCCTCGTCGGCGCGGTAGACCTGCCCGTTCTGGGGTTCGTTGCACAGTGCGTGCTGAGTCCTGCCCAAGTCTGAGTTGAGCTCGAAGCCGGGATCACGATTCTGCGGTCCCACCTCGATTCACGCCTCGGGCTTTGAATACAAAAGACCTCATAGACAGGCAATAAACCTCGTCCATGCCGATGACTGACCGACGCGAATCGGCAAGGTGACCTCAGGCCCCATGGCGCCGAAGTTTCTCGGCCTGCCAAGAAGATCAAGGGCGTGGGAAGCATCGCCGGTCTGCCTAAGAGCCGTCCCGTAACGGCCGCGGGCGTCACTTGAGTGATGGCGGCGGCGGACCTGGGAGTGACTCCGTCCGCCAGGCCCTGCCTGACAGCCGCGCGCTCGCAGGCTGAGAAGCGCCAGTCGTCAGGGCCGCCACTCTTCGCGATAGTCGACGTGGTCGGCATAGACCGACGCAAGCAGGTGGACGGCAGTGTCCAGTCCGTTCTGGAGGGTCGGCAGGGGCGCCACCTCTTGCCGGCCTTCGTAGGCGTCCACGATCGCCCGCTTGGCTGCCACCTCCGCAAGGACACGCGCCGGGTCGAAGCGCGCGATGTGATCTGCAGGACCGAGGAAGACATCTGCGATCTCGGCGCCGGTGTCCAGGACAACGACCGTTCGCTCGGCCCGCCACTGCCCGCTGCCCATCATGGCGTCACGGGCGTGGTTCCAGTCGTCTTGCAGCCTTGCGCGGAGGAAGGTCACCACATCTGACGTCGTCTTGTCAGCTTCCTCGTCCTGAGCCATGAATGGATACTCGGGCAAGAGCCCCAACCCGTCCATAGCGAATGAGGCGGCGCGGTCGGGGTGTGGGCGGCCTCGGAGCAGCCGTCGCCATCCGGAGCGTGGTCCGGGAGACCAGGGTGGAGCCGCCGGCTGCCATGATCTTGGTAGGGCTGGTGTGATCACGGCGTCGGAGCCGTCCTGGGTAGCTCCGTTCACCGGGCTGAGCCCCCGCCACTCCGAGGTGTAACCGAGCAGCGCGGACATCACTGCGAGGGTGACCGGCTCGGTGTCACTGAGCTTGGGCGCGATCCCGACCGCCGGGCGCCACGGAGCCAGATGTGGCGAAGCCTTCAGCTGGTCGTCGGTCCTGACGCAGGGTGCCGGTGCGAGGGTGTCCGATTCTGTCTTCACACACCGACATCGGACACCCTCGTGCCATATCCGCAGGCGATCCCTTGGGCTTGGTCGGCGTGGGGGCAGTCGGGTGCCGGCGCCTGTCCTGGCGAGGTCTGAGGTCTCCATCCCCCGTGCGGGGGAGTCGAGTTGGACCTTGTGCATGATTCGGCAAGGCGGGCTGCGAGACAGCATGGGGCCATGGTCACGTTTGGGACACCGACAGCCGCCGTCGTCTTCGAGAGTCAGCCCCCTGCCCGTTGGGTGGTCCGAGTCGCGCACATTGCGGCACTCACTGCTGTGCCGTCCGGGATCTGGCGGATCGCGATGGGGTCGGCATACCGGTGGGATTCAACACCACGGGATTGGACATCCCAGGCTGGTTCAGCGCCATGTGCATCGCGATGAGCTTGGGTACCGAAGGGCTCACGTTACTCACACTTGGGCTGGTCAAGCCCTGGGGCGAGGTGGTGCCGGGCTGGATCCCGCTGATCGGAGGCAGGCGTGTCGCGCCGCTGGCGGCGGTGAATCCGGCGTTGCTCGGCGCGGCCGTTGTGATGCTATTGACGATCCCCCGGGCGGGCGGCTTCGGAGGGCTCCAGGGAGCCCCGACCGGGCCGGCGCTCGTCGTGATGGACGCCTGTTACGCACCACTGCTGCTATGGGGCCACTGCTCGTGGTCGTCACGATCTCCTACTACCGGCGGCGCCTGAACCGAGCAGACACTGAGCAGACGCAGTCAACCTCGTTGCGGCCCTCCCGGATCCCTTGGATTCATCCATCCAGGTGGGGGCGCTCCGGTTTGGGAAGGGGGAAGTCTTGACGCCAGAGCCTCAGCGGACAGCACCCGGTGTCGGGGGGAGAGCGGCGGGCTGACCCCGTGGGTGCGCAGAGGAATGGAACACCTCGATCCAGGCCCGCTTTGAGGCCGGCTGACCCCCGCTGGCGCGGGGAGTATCGGTTCAGAGCTCGGAACCTCCGGCCCATCCCGGCGTCCACCGGGAGTAGGAACGGGCAGCGTATCGCCTCATCGCCGGTGGACGAGGTGCGATCCCCTGGTCGGGCTGTAGAGCGGTCGCCCGACGGGTCCGCTGAGGCATTCGCCGCCGGGGGACAGGACGATGACGCGCCGTCGGTTGACGCGGACGGTGCTGGGGTCTCCCATTCCTTCGACGGGCGGGAGGTGTCTGAACCAGCTGTGCGGGATCGGGACGGTGTTCAGCAGCTGGTTTCGCTGCTGGGCGCGGCGGGCGTCCCGGACTCGGTAGCACGTGGAGTCGGCCTCGCCTCGCGAAGGCCGCCCTGGTCGTAGCTGTAGTAGACGCGGGGGCGTCCGGTGCCGGCGGTCTGTTGCCGGAACAGGTCGTCGAGTAGGCGGTGGGTGGCGGCCAGGGCGTAGGGGGCGTGGACATACCTGTCCGGGTTGCCAGGGCTGGTACCGGTCGGGGGATCATGAACCGGCTGGTCATGTCCGGTTTCCACGGCTGGACCGAGCCCGGCGAGGCGGGCCCACGCGCCCAGATGGGCATCCTCAACACCTGGACGCTGGACCTGAAGAACAACAGCCTGGTGCTGATCGTCCAGTCCCGCCTCCAGCCCGACTGGTCGTCCATCCTCCGCGCGGTGCTCGCCGACGAGATCGCCCGTCTCCAGGTCGACACCACGGTGTGCACCGGCGCCAGGTACGGCTTCCGGATCGTCGTGAACCCGACCCGGACCGCCAGACCGTGTCCGCGGACGGAACCCTGGTCCGCAAGCGGCTCTCCAATACCACCCCCCCGCTACGTCAAGGACTGGTTCGTCGTCCGGCTCCAGCCCGGCGGCGCCGACCGCGTCGGTCCGGGCGGCGTGCGCCGCATCGGCGCCGACGTCGACCTGGACACCCTGGCGATCCGGATGCTGCCCAAGCTCGGCCTGGCCGCCAAACACCAGGACACCAAGATCGGCCGTGCGGAGATCAAGGGCGCCCGCACCGTCACCGACCCGCACGCCTTCGTCGACGCCCGCGCCACCGGCGTCGGCCGGGCCCGCGCCTACAGCGCGGGTCTGCTCCTCGTCCGGCCTCCTGCGGGCGGCTAGCGGCGGTAGCGCGACAACACCCGGGGCCCGCAGCGCAATTGTGCACGCCGCGAGTCCCGGGGTTACAGGCTGAGGGTCAGGCGGTGTGGGGGAGCCACGGCACCCGGGGCTTGAGCGTTCTCAGTCGCCGGGCTTGATCAGGTCGAGTGCGTGGTCGGCGTGACCTGTAGTGATCGGTGGCGGCGCGGCCCGCTCCGCCTTACCGAACAGATGTCAACGGGCCGAGTGATCCCCCTTTGCAGGGACTTCACCAACGACGTCGGGAAAGCGGACGGGAGCCGCTTCCCGAGGCCGACGACCTCGGGAAGCGGCTGGCCGACTCAGTTGCTGCGGGTACGACGGCGGGTCAGCACGACGGCGGCGCCGCCGGCGGTGAGGAGGGCGCCGGCGATGCCGGCGGTCAGGCCGACTCCGTTGGCGCCGGTTTCGGCGAGCTCGGCGCCGCTGTGGGCGGCGGCGGTCGGCTTGGCCGCCGCCGCGGTGGTGGTGGGCGCGGTGACCGGGACGACCGCGGGCGCGGTGGTGGTGGTGGTCGGGGCGGGCGCCGGGGTGTTCTGGCCTCGGCACTCGGGGGCGCCGTCGACCGGGGTGGCGGCGATCGGCTGCTGGACCCAGAACAGCGTCTCATCGGCACCCGGGAAGTAGCCGAAGTTCAGCGAGGCGTCCTTGGCGGTCTTGAAGTTCCTCCCGAGCGTGACGCGGGCGTTGAGCACCCGGTTGTCCACCGGGCCGGTGGCCCACTTGGTCAGGTCGACATCCTGCCCCTCGATGCCCCCGGCCTTCATGCCGACCTTGTGCCAGCTGCCGTCCTTCGGGTCCTGGACGTCCACCTGGGCGTCACAGGCGGCCGGGCCCTCCATCGAGCCGTACTTCTGGCCGGCCCAGAGGAAGAACGCCGCCTTGGTGAGGTGCCAGTCGAAGCCGTTGGCGGTCTTGATCGAGACCTGGAAGGCGTGCGGCTTCCCGTCGGCCGGGACGTCCTTGGGCAGGCCGGTGACGGCCGTGGTGAGGCCCGTGGTCTTCACACCCTTCCCGAAGGCCCGGGCTGTGAAGTCCTTGGCCTGGCCGTTCGTGCCCATGGCGGACGCCAGGAAGGCCTGGAGCTCGACGTCCTGGTACGGGCCCTCGTGAGTGGACTGCACCAGCTTGAACCGCAGCTTGAACGTGCGCGAGGCGTGCGGCTGGACGTCGATCCCGGCGCCGGTCAGGTCGGTCGCGACACCCTGGTGGCCGGCGGGCTTGGCACCGAGGTCCTGGTCCACCAGCTTCACCGGCTGCCAGGCACCGGAGGTGCCGTCCGCGTACTCGGCGGCGACCTGGTCCACGCCGAGCATCTCGTAGCCGAAGTACAGCACGAGGTGCTGGCCGCTGTAGGGCGCGTCCGCGTCGTTCTTGACCGTCACGGTGCCCTCGGACCATCCACCGCCGGCCTCCACCGAGGCGAAGCCGTCGATCGCGACGGAGTGCTCCTTGTCCTGCCCCGCCGCCTGGGCCGGTAGGGACAGCGCGAGCGGGGACGCGATCAGGGAGGCAGTCAGAATTGCGTGCCGAAGTCTCAACTCAACCTCAAAAGTCCGAAATGGCCGCAATCTCTGCGGCAACGCGTGGAATCCCCCCACCGCGTCGGGCCGGAGATTAGCCGATCACCATTCAGTAGGCCAACTACATGGAATTACCGACCAGCCGCCGGCCCAGGACTTGAGGGCTCTCAGTCGCGGGCTCGATCAGGTCGAGTACGTGGTCGGGGTGTGATCTGTGGTGATCGACGGCGGCGGCGAGGCTGCGTCAGCCGACGAGGTCGGCGAGGGCGATGGTGGTGTTGCGCAGGCCCGCCATGACTCGGGGCGCGTCGCCGCCCAGCTCGGACCGCGAGCCGACCGACATGGGTGAGGACTTCGACTTCGATGACGCCTCAGTGGACGTTAAGTCCGTTTCTGGTAGCGGCCTCGTCCGGGTTGGCTGAGGAAGCCTTGGCGGGTGAGGCGTCCGAGGCGGCTGCGGGTGATGTTGACGGACGCCTCGTCGGTGGGCATGCCGAGGAGTTCGTGCACTCGCGTGCCCGGAATGCCTGGTCGGGGTGCTGGTTGAAGGCATTCACGATGGCCTGGTAGGTGGTGTTCGTCTCGGGTGGTTCGGATTCGGCTC
>NZ_JBEXKB010000089.1:0-29124 GCF_040609455.1 Kitasatospora sp. NPDC004669 | reverse complement strand
ATGGCCTGTAGGTCCATGGACTGACCATCACCCCAACGGCCATGGTCAGTCAGCTACTTGGCCGAATAGGTCGAGAATCATGACCGAGCCCTGGAGGCTCGCGTTGACACACACCCTGACAACTCCTGGCGGGATGTCCCCGGCAGTGGCCAGCGCGGACAAGGCCGGGGAGAGACCGATGGACCCGCCGCCCTGGCGGGCGTTGCTGGTCCTGCCACCAGGAACGCAAGGAACGACTGGAACGGGAGGTCGAAGAGCAGTTGGAAGCCGCCCGTGCGGCGGACGCGGCGCTGCGCCTGTGCTGG
Organism: Kitasatospora sp. NPDC004669; assembly: GCF_040609455.1. Classification (NCBI taxonomy): domain Bacteria; kingdom Bacillati; phylum Actinomycetota; class Actinomycetes; order Kitasatosporales; family Streptomycetaceae; genus Kitasatospora; species Kitasatospora sp. NPDC004669. The sequence goes on along the minus strand of NZ_JBEXKB010000089.1, from coordinate 28,819 downwards.
ACGTGCCGGGAAGGAGGGCTCGTGGCTGGGATGACAGGGGAAGGCCGGCCTGGACCGGCTGGAGTGCCCGGGGTGCGTGAGTACCCGCGCTGCCAAGGACCTGGGCCCGTTGATGTTCCCGCTGCCGACCAAGGGGGAGCTGGTGGCCGCGCTGGTCTCCACCCCGGACCGGACGGCGGCGGACTGCCGGCCCGAGTGGTTCTGACCCGTGCACTCGCGGTGGATGACGTGTACGGGGTGCCGAGGGGCCGAATGGGTCCTCGGCACCCCGTACACGCAGCGGTGTCAGCGTGTCCGGCGGCCCCCACCGTTCAGGCGGCAGAGGTGAACGGTGCCCCGTGGATCGGCGGGATACGAACGGTCGAGCCGCCAGCCCTGTTCGAGGGCCACCCGGAGGACGGCCCCGGCGCCTGCGCCCCGGAAGTGCCGGGTCCCGACGCTGACCCGGCGCAGGATTCGGCCCGTCGAGTCGGCCCGGTAGGCGTTCTTCCCGCGCTCGCGCGCCAACTCGGCCCGGCAGAGCTTCTTCAGGTGCTTGCGCAGGTGGCGCACGTACGCGTCCGGACTGCGGCGGAGTTCCAGGAAGCGTACCCGCGGCATGAGGACGAGGGTGAGCAGCGAATCACCACACGGCAGCGCATCGGACCCCACGGCGAGCCGGTCGCGGGCGGCGGCCCGTACGGATCGGGCACGTCGACGTGCTCCGGGGGTGGAATGAGGCGGAAGAAGCGCAGCTCTCCCTTCACCACCCTGCTCTTCGCCCAGTCCACCGACCAGCCGTGCCGCTCGGCCAGCTGCTCGACCCGGGTCGGGGCCAGGCCGCGGTGGTGATGGAGCCACAGGTGCGTGACCGCCCGGCGCACGCCGCTGGGCGGCAGCTCGTGGGGCTCCCAGCGGCTCTTCCTCTCGGCCCTGGAGAAACGCTTCGTCAAAAGCCCTTCGGTGAAGGTCTCCCACTCCTCGGTCCTGCCGTTCCACTCGATGCGCAGGCGCCGCCAGGAGATCGCGCTCCCCGCCAACCCGCCGATGATCTGGGCCAGATCCCCGAGATCACTTCCGGAACCGCCACCGCCACCGCCTCCGCTGGTGGCAGCGGCCCAGAACGGCAGGGCCACGAACCCGATCGCCACCAGCATCCCCAGCGGAATGTAGACGAACTGCAGAACGAACTGTGCCGCCAGACCGATCCGGGACCTTTGCGGAGCGGCGCGTTCGGCGGGAGTTCCCCGCGGCTCGACCGGGACGCCGGGCCCTGGCACGGCGCGTCTGTCCGGAGCGCCCGACGGCATGGCTGTGGGCATCAGATCCGTCCCCCTCGGTCCCGTGCTGCCTGCATCAGCTTTGCCCGCCGCGCACGGCTCTAACCATCGTGTGTCACAACCGAGTTACTGGCCGAGCACTGGCCGTCCGGATGACGTCGCAGCGTCCCGGCGGGAGGGCGGGAACGCTGCGAAAGCGGTGCGACTGGCCCACGGCCCGCTGGTGCGCGACGGTCGGAACGTGCAGACGCCCTCCGGCCGGCCGCTCGCCCACCCCGCCGTCCCGGACCACGCCCACCCCGCCGTCCCGGACCACGCCGACGACGGGCGGGCCCGGCTGCGCGCCCTTGGTGGCCCGGATCGCCCACGGCGACGAACGGGCCTTCGAGGACCTCTACGGCGCCACCGCCGGTGCCGCCCGGGGGCGGGGTCCGCTCGTTCGTTGCGCCCCGACCTGCTCGCCGCCGTCCGGGCCGGTCCTTGCTGCGCCGCCGTCCTCGTGCTGCGCCCGGTCCGGTACCTGCTCGCTGGGTCGCCGTGGGCGTCGATCAGCCAAGGTTCCATGTGGCCCAGGAACCTTGTTTCCTTGCAGCCCTTGGGGGTGCTGGGATTGCTCGCTGCGCTGCCGTCCGGGCCGGGCCTCGCTGCGCGCCGCCGAGGCCGCCGTCCGGGGCCGGGTCCGCCGGCCTCGGCGCTGCGCCTCGGGGCCGTCGCCCAGGACCTGCTTGCCGCCGTCCCGGCCGGCCTCGGGGCCTGCTCGCCGCCGTCCGGGGGCGGGGTCCGCTCGGACCACCGGTGCCGACCTGGCCGGCACCGCCCTGCGCGCCGCCCGCCAGGCCGCCCGCAACGCCGGCAATGCCCCCGCCAAGCACAAGAAGCCCCAGGCGGCGATGGACGGGCGCGGCCGCGACGCGCGCGAACCAGCCCGCCTCAACCTGGTCGTCCCCACGCTCGCCGCCTCCCAAGGCTGGGCCCTGGGCATGGCCGGCGGCAGCATCCAGGACCGGTGGGCCGCCATCGTCGGACCCGACGCCGCCACGCACTGGGCCCCGGCCGGGTTCGACACCACCACCCGAATCCTGCGCGTCCTGGTCGACTCCCCGGCCTGGGCCACACCGTCACGGTCCACGGCCCCCCACCGCGTCGCCCAGCCTGCGCTCCAAGGAGGCGCCGCATGAGCGACACCACCAATACGTCCTGGCAGGAGCCGCTGGACGACGTGGGCGAAACCTTCAACGGCTGCGGGATCGACGATGTCGCCGACTCGGCCGCGCGTTCACTCCACACATCACATCGCCGGCTGCTTCGACCTGCCACGGCCCGGCCTGTACGAGGGCCGGGTCTCCTGGAAGGGGCGCCAGGCCGCCGAGGAACAGCAGAACAGCCTGCGAGCCCAACTCGCCACCCCGGAAGGCCAGCACAGCTCGGACGAGATCTTCGCAGCACACCGAAGGACTCTGGAGACCTATCGAATCGACCTGTGGTGGACAGCCGAGTCCAAGGACGACGAGGACGACGAATAGGCACCACGGGGTGTGGTACCGCCGTCCTGACAGCGGTGCCACACCCCGTGGAACAGATCGACGGGGCGACGGGCGAGGACGGGCAACTCAGGCTGTCGCGCGCACGTCAACAAGTCCAGTGTCGACCATTTCGTGACCCTGGAGCAGACAGGCCCCACCCGGCACAGCGTGGACGTCACCGAGGCCGAGCTCGCGGTGATCCTGCGGGTGTTCTACCTGGAATCCCTCCGCTGCTGTCCTCGCTACTCGGGGCAGATGCCAGCAGCCCTCCCGCGCTCTACCAGAGCCTGGCCCGTCGCTTGGGCCGAACGCTGCCCACTTGTGCCGGAGCGGCCCGCGCACACTGGCAGTCCGAGGTCCTGCGCCTGCACCAGCTCTTCCGCTACCGCTGACCGGCCTGCCGCCAACGGTCCCGGCGCGGTGAGAGTTGTCAGCCGGTTCGGGGTTGCCGGGAGGTTCCGGTGTGGGGGATGGGCAGAGCCCTGGTGCCGAGCGAGTGATGCAGGACGGCGGTGAGGCGGGCGGTGCCGCCATCCTCGCAGCCGACTCCGGGGCCGGCGGCGTCCCGGCGCTTGAGCACCAGCGTGACCTGCTGCGCTGTCTCCTGCGCGACCGGATCCGGCTTGTAGTCGCAGCCAGACCAGTCCACGTCGAGTGTGATCGTGCGGTCGTCGGTCCCCACGGTGGTCCCGCCGGTGGAGGGATCGTCCAGTGCGATCCGCCCGATCACCGAGGCGTCCCGTCCTTGTACGGCGGCGGGTAATCGTCGGCCCACGCGTAGCACGCCGCCACCCCGAGCCCGATGACGCCGGCCGCGAGAAGCCGGCGTTTCTCACGTGTCGTCAGTTCCATCCCCGTCCCTTCTTCGCCGCGCACCTTGCCGCGGCCATCGAATTATCGGATCAGTGTGGTCCGGCCGGTGGCGGGGCGGCTGATCGTGTCAGGGTCCGAGCGGTCGGGGCTTGTGGCTCGTTGAGCGGTTGTGGCTGACGAAATGGACAAGGGCCGGAGCCGGGCTCCGATGGTGTGGGCGCTGGCGGTGCGCGAGGTGGCGGAGGGGTCGCGGTTCGCGGAGCTGATCGTGGAGGTTGGCGCGGAGCTCCACGCCGATCTGGTCGAGGCCGCGGTCGACAGTGGCTTTGTGCTCGCCGCGGGTGAGCCGCCGGCGACGAGCGGGGTCGTCGAGGTCGGCGGCGGCCGGGTGGAGAGGCTGGTGCTGGTCGGGGGCCGTGAGGTGTGGGAGCCGGACACGCGGGTCGAGGTGTCGCCGGGCTGGCTGGCGGCGGCTCTGGGCCGGGGTGTCGCCGTGGTGGTCCTCGTGCCGCCGGGCACCTGGCCGCCCGGTCTGATCGAGCTGGAGCCCGAGAAGCGCCTCGATGCTTTCACCCGGCACCTCGAACAGGAGAGGACGGCGGGCCGGGTTCTGCACGGGATGGCATCGGTGCAGGTAGACCACCCGGAGCGGTGATGATCGCGGGGTCGCCTGGCGGTTGGTCGCGCGAACACGTTGTCGAACAATGAAGTACGGCCGCCCTGCCCTCCACCCCTGCGATCCCCGTAGGCAGCGGTGCCCAGCCCGCACCCCGCGAGCTGATGACCCTGCCTGATCCCCGAGTACCAGGCCGCCCCACCCAGGGCGATGGAGAAGATCCACGTCCCACGTACCGCTCGGGCGGGCGCCCGGTGCACATGGGCGGCTGGTGCGCGCCCGCCCCGGCCGAGCCGGAGGCCATCGGGCGCGGCCACGACGCCTGGTCGCTGGAGGAAGGCCCCGCCGACGGCCCCGCTCTGCAGGCGATGCCGGCTTGGGGCGCCGGGAACCACGACCGCCAGGGCGATCCCGACGCCCCCGACGCCGACCTGCTGCTCACCGTGAACTGGGACAGCACCGACGGCTGGTCGCGGAGGGTCGGACCCTATCTGTCGTCAAACCCTGTCAGCGATCACCATCGGATCTGATTGGATCGGCGCCGCTCCGGAGTCCCGAAATGTCTGGGTGGACGCGCGGGTCACGTGTCCTCAAACGATGGCGGACCCGTCTCAATCGCGGCAGGGTAAGTGCCCACCTCTTCGCCGCCACGGCGCGTCACGCACGGGCCCCCATGCGGTGGGCGCGGGCGCTGAGGTGGCGGCGTTCGGGGGTACTGGTGGTGCGGCGGGCGGCTTCGCGGTAGGAGGCCGCCGCGGCCTCGTGTTCGCCGAGAAGTTCAAGGAGGTGGGCGCGGGTGTCGAGCGTGCGGCCGGCGCGCCTCGGCCTCGCCGGCCGGGACGGCGGGCTCAGACGAACTGGAGGTCTCTGGTCAGCAGTTGCGGCACGGCAGTCTCCTCGTCACGGTTGCCAGGTGACTACACGAGATCTCGGTCGGGTCGAGCGCATCGGCAACACAGTGCACCGGCCGGCCGGACCGTGGACCCCGGCGGTTCACGGCCTGCTCCGCCATCTGGAGGCCGTCGGCTATGAACATGCGCCCCGCGTGCTCGGCTTCGACGAGCGGGGCCGCGAGGTACTGACCTGGGTCAGCGGCGAATCCGGTCCGGACGGGTGGGCCAAGGTCGTCGACGACCAGGGCCTGATCACCTTCGCCCGCCTCCTGCGCGACTACCACGACGCCGTGGCCGGATACCGACCTCCGGACACCACATGCTGGTCCACCACCACCGCCGGACCCGTCGGCGACGAAGTGATCTGTCACGGCGACTTCGGTCCCTGGAACACCGTGTGGCGCGGCGCCCGGCCGATCGGAATCATCGACTGGGATCACGCGCGTCCGGCGCCACGGCTGCACGATGTCGCGTACGCCCTCGAATACGCGGCGCCGTTCCGCGACGATGCCACGTGCCTGCGGTGGCTGCGCTACCCGCAGCCGCCCGACCGGCGTCACCGCCTTGAGGTGTTCGCCGCCGCCTACGGCCTCACCGACACGGCGGGCCTGGTCGATGCCGTGCTCACCGTCCAGGAGGAGGGCATCGATGTCAACCGGCGCCTGGCTGAACAGGGCCACGAACCCCAGGCCACCTGGGTCGCCGAAGGGCACCTGGACGAACTCCGGGCCCGCCTCGCCTGGAGCCAGGCCAACCGGCACCTGACCGATGAGTGAATCTGATCGGGTGATGTCGGAGTAGCAGCTCCGTGGTCTCGGCCGATCCGGTCGGTGCACCGCCACGCAGGGCAACAACCGCGCCTCGCCGCCGACCTGCCGGGCCGGGAAAACCCATCGACCAACCACACATCGATCCGGCATCCTCCCCAGCATGACCACGCCCGCTTTCATCCCCGGTCTGGAGCTCTCCCGGCACTTCTACCTCGAAGCCGTGCGCCCCGTGCTGGACCAGGCGGTCCCCGGGATCGTGCACTCCGCCGCCCGTCTCGGCAGCGGCTCGGAGGTCCTCGGATTCGACACCGCCCGCTCTGCGGACCACGAGTGGGGTCCCCGCCTGCAGATCTTCCTGAGCCCGCGGGACGCCGCCCGCCACGGCGCAAGGATCAGGGAACTGCTCTCCGACCGCCTGCCGAAGACCTTCTGCGGCTATCCGACCCACTTCGCCTCCACCGGCGAGGCGGGCATCGGGGTTATGCGGGCGACCGACGGCCCCGTCCAGCACCGCGTCGACGTCACCGACCCTGGAGCCTGGTTCACAGCTCAACTGGGCTTCGACCCGCGCAAGGACGTCACCCTGACGGACTGGCTGGCCACCCCCACCCAGCTCCTCGCCGAGGTTACCGCCGGCGCCGTCTTCCACGACGGGCTCGGGCAGCTCGCGCGGGCCCGCGCCAATCTCGAGTGGTATCCCCACGATCTCTGGCTCTACCTGCTCGCCTGCCAATGGCAGCGCATCTCCCAGGAAGAGGCCTTCGTCGGCCGCTGCGGCGAAGTAGGCGACGAGCTCGGTTCCGCCGTCGTCGCCGCCCGGCTGGTGCGAGATCTGATGCGGCTGTGCCTGCTCATGAACCGACGCTACCCGCCCTACAGCAAATGGCTCGGTTCCGCCGTCGCCCGCACCCCTCAAACAGCCGCCCTCACCCCTGTCCTCACCGCCGTCCTCGCCTCCACCGACTGGCGCACCCGCGAACAGCACCTCTGTCGCGCCTACGAGGCCGTCGCCGATCTACAGAACCAGCTCTGCCTCACCGACCCGGTCGACCCCGCCACACGGCCCTACCACAGCCGGCCCTTCCAGGTCCTGCACGCCGAACGCTTCACAGCCGCCCTGACCGCCCGCATCACCGATCCCGCTGTCCGCGCTCTGCCGATGGCCGGGGCCGTCGACCAGTTCGTCGACAGCACCGACGTCCTCGGCCGCCCCGAGCTGACACGCGGCGCCGCCCATGCCGCACTCACCACCCCGAAACGGTGAACCCGGCCCCGCGACGGGACTACCGCGCCCAGCGACCCATGGTCGGCGCGGTGCCGATCAGGCACTCGATGTCGGTCGGGAAGCCGACGAGGGCGTAGGCGGTCAGGCGCAGGTGGCCCTCAAGGCAGACCAGGTTGTCCTGCGTCTCGCCGACGAGGATGAGCGGAGGAAACCGCTCGCCCTTGATGAGCGCCTGGGCTGCGTCGATGAACGGTTCGTTGGGCACGTCGAACGCGCGTAGCCCTGCCCTGATGCGTGCGGCCGCGTCGGTCGGCCGGCGGCTGCCACCCGACAGTTCGACCCAGTAGGAATACTCGAGGTAGCGCACGCCGGCCGCCTCGTCGGCGGACAGGAGTGCCCTGGTCCACGTGACGTGAGCGGGGAAGTTCTCGAACAGGTCGCGGTCCTCGGCGTACCCGCGCACCGCAGCGAGCAGAGCGCGACGTGCGAAGTTCGCTCCAGCGTCGAAGAGGTCCGGATGCGTCAGCAACTGCTCAGCTTGCCCGGCCGCCGCCAGGTGGGACCGGAGGTTCCGGCCGAACCTCCGGCTGGACAGCTCGCCGCTCAAGAAGCAGGCGACCATCTCGTCCTCACTGCTCATACCCAGTACCTGCACGACCCTCAGCATAGGATCGACCTTGTTGGGCGCCGCAGCCTGCTTGCACGTCATCTCATCCACAGGTCTTGACTGTTGCTCCGTGTCGGGCGTGGCTCAGCCTTCGGTGGGCAGCTCGCTGGGGCGGTCCTCGGGTGTAAACGGCGTTTACGTGTCGGGCGTGTGTCAGCGGACGCGGCCAGACTCCCCGTTGGTGGAAAGTTGATCTCCCCACGGGACGACGCCTCGGCCGGTGGTCGCCTCGGCGCTCGGGGCAGGGCGCCTGGGTCTCAGCGGCACGTGATCGTTTCGACCTCGGGGGTGGCCCGTGCCGACCGGGGCGCTCCTCGGCCGGGCAGCCGCTTCGCCAGTCCCGGGTGAGGGCCACGCGCGAATGCTCGCCTCCCGAGGTCCGGAGTCGCAGATGCCCTGGGGCGGCCGGCCGGGTCGGTGAGTTGCGCGCGGCGGGGCGGTGCGCCGGGCTCGGTGGCCCGGGCGCGCAGCGCGATTCACGCGGGCCCCGCCGCGTACCTGCGCGTCCAGTTCGCCGCGGCCCTGGCCAACCCCGGGTTCGGGCACGAGCTGCGTCAACTGGCGAGTGAGCCGGCCCCGGTCGAGTGAGCCGGCCCCAGTCGACGGTCGCTACTGCTCGACGGTGATCAGCTGCCCGCTCGGGCCGAGCGTGGTGCGGCGGTGGGTGAGGGCCGCGACCGAGCGGGTGTCCTCCCGGCTGCGGTAGAGGCTGATCGCCATGGAGCGGTGGGCGGCGGCCTCCCGGTCGCGGCCGTGGCGGGTGAGGAAGGCGGCGTACTGCGCCTGGGCCTGGCTCAGCAGCATGTCGTCCCCGGTATCGGCACTCAGCCCGATCAGTTCGCTCCAGACGGCCTCCGCCTCGGCGGTGCGGCCGAGGCCGTCAAGGGCCAGGGCCTCGAAGAGCAGTGCGCCGCGCGCCGGTTGGGTGTGCGGCGCGTCGGCGAGCAGGAAGCGGCAGCGGCGGGCGCGGCGGAGGGTCTCCGTCATCGGTACCGAGCACAGCTGGGCAACGCACATCCGGGTCAGCGCAAAAGCCTCCAGCCAGTGGTCGCCCTCGGCGGTGGCGGCCGCCAGGGCCTGCTCGAAGCAACGGTCGCCGAGTTCTGGCCGGCCGAGGTCGTGATGGATCCCGGCGAGGATGGCGAGGGCGTGGACGCGCAGCGCCGGCTCGCCGTTGGCGCCGGAGGCGAGGGCACGTTCCAAGTGCGGCAGGGCCTGCTCGGGTCGGTTGAGCTGGGCCAGCACGATGCCGAGCTGGGTGTGCGCCCGGGCCGGGGCGGTCGGGTCGTCGGCCTGGGCGGCCACGGCCAGGCAGGCGGTCGCACTGTCGAACCAGGCGCTCAGACCGGTACAGGCGTGGTAGCCGATCGCGTTGTTCGCCAGCCGCCAGGCACGCTCGTGCTCGCCGAGCCCGGTGAGGGTGCGGACCAGGGCGCGGATGGCCGGTGCCTCCGGAGCCCACCAGCGCAACGCGCCGCGGATGTCGCGCAGCTCCGGCAGGGCGTGCGGGGTGGGGGCGAGCGGTGGGTACGGGACGCCGCTGTCGCCGAAGATCAGGGTGTTGGCCTCGTGGGTGGCGGCCAGGTAGTGGTCGGCGAGTCGGGCGGCGGCCGGTCGGCGCTCGGGGAGCGGGAGTTCGTCCTCCAGCAGTCGGTGGCAGTACAGCCGGACCAGGTCGTGCGCCTGGTAGCGGCCGGGGGCCGGTTCGGTGAGCAGGTGCAGGTCGGCGAGTTCGGCGAGCGCGCGGCGGGCGGTGGCGAGCGGGACGTCCAGCAGGGCGGCGGCGGTGTGGGTGCCGCCGTGGGGGCCCGCGTGGAGCGCGAGCAGGGGCAGCAGCTGGGCCGCCGTCGCGCTCAACCGGCGTCGGCTCAGCGAGAGTTCGCGTTCGACGCCGAGCCGCTCGGACAGGCCGAGGGCGGCCAGCCGGGCGTGCTCGTTCTGCATCTCGGCGACCAGGTCGGTGGCCGTCCAGGTGGGGTGGGTGGTGAGCCGGGTGAGCGCGATGGTCAGGGCGAGCGGGAGGCGGTCGCACAGGTCGACCAGTCGGCGGGCGGCCTGTGGGTCGGCCAGGGCGCGTTCGTCGCCCAGGTGGCGGCGCACGAGTTCATGGGCCGCGTCGGGGGTGAGGACACCGACGGGCACGTACCCGGCGCCCGGTTCGGCGGCCAGCTCGGGGAGGGCGTGGCGGCTGCAGACCACGGTGAGCGCCGGGCCGTCCTCGGGGAGGAAGGGCAGCGCGGCCTCGGTGTCCGGGGCGTTGTCGAGGACGACCAACAACTGCAGGGAGCCGATCCGTTCGCGGAAGCGGGCCGCGCGGGCGGCCGGGTCGGCGGGGATCTCGTGGTCAGGGGTGGCGAGCGCCCGCAGCAAGGTGCGTAGGACCTCGCCCGGGTCGGCCGGACCGTCGGGGGAGAAGCCGCCCAGGTCGGCGTAGAGGCGGCCGTCGGGGAAGTGATCGGCCTGCCGGTGGCCCCAGTTGAGGACGAGGCTGGTCTTCCCGCTGCCCGCCGGACCGGCGACGACGGCCAGTCGGCGGGGCGGGGTCGCTGCGTCGAGGAGCGGGGCGGCTTCGGGGATCAGGGCGTCGAGCTGCCGCTCCTCGCGCGGGCGGGCGACGAAGCCGGCCGGCGGGCGGGGGAGCGTGCTGGGAGCCGTACCGGCGGCGGTGACCGTGAGGGCCCGGGTGGCGGGGGCGAGGCCGGGATCGGCGTGCAGGATCCGCTCGTACAGCGCCCGCAGGCCCGGGCCCGGGTCGACACCCAGCTCCTCGGCGAGGTCGGCGCGGGCCCGGTGGTAGGCGGCGATCGCCTCGCCCTGCCGTCCGCTGCGGTAGAGGGCGAGCATCAGCAGCTCACGCAGCCGCTCGTGCAGCGGGTGACCGGCGACCAGCTCGGCCAGCGGGCCGAGCAGACGCTCGTGGCGGCCCAACTCCAGCCCCAGCTCCAGGTGTTGCTGGGTGGCGTCGAGCAGCAGTGCGGCCAGCCGGTCCCGTTGGGTCTGCGCGAACGGGCCGGGCACGCCGGCCAGCGCGGCGCCCTGGGGAAGCGCGAGCGCATGGTCGAGCAGTTGCTCGGCCTGCGTCAACTGAGCGGCGGCACGGGCCTGTTCGGCTTGGGCGAGCAGACCCTCGAAGGCGTGCAGATCGATGCTCTCCGGCGGCACGAGCAGCGCCAGGCCGGCAGGCGCGGACACCAGTGGACCGTCCGCTTCGCCGGGTCGTAGGACGCCGCGCAGCCGGGAGACCAGCGCACGCAGATTGGCGGCGGCCGAGGGCGGCGCCTCCTCGCCCCACACCGCGTCGACCAACTCGGCCCGGCGCACCGGACGCCCCGCGTTCAGCAGCAGGACGGCCAGTACGGCCTGTTGCTGCGGGCGCCCGAGGTCCAGCGGCCGCCCGTCCCGCCACGCCCGCACGGGCCCCAGCACCGCGAACCGCCAGCTGCGCCCGCCCCTCAACGGCGGCGGCAGCTCCACCACCGTGGAGTACGGCGGCGGGTCCACCCACACGGTCAACCCGCACCACGTGGGCACCCTCCACCTGACCGGCCACGACGGCCGCCCGGACACGGCACAGCACGAGCACGGCAGCACCACCACGACCGAGCAGGGCGGCAGCAGCACCGAGACCCACCAGCACGGTGGCGGCTCGCAGGAGCAGTCGTCGCACGGCGGTCACGGTCAGCAGCACGGTACTCAGACCGACCACACCGGCAGCAGCACGCAGACGGAGTCCTCGGACACTGGCCACGGCTCGCACGGCGGCGGCGCCGGCGAGGCGGCCGGTGTCGGCGGTGCCGTCGGCGCGGGCGAGGCGGCCGGGTCCGGCGAGGCCGGTGGCGCGGGCGTGGAGGTCGGTGCCGGAGTCGGCGTCGGCGCCGGCATCGCGGGCGGCGTGGCCTCCGGCATCGGCGGTCACGGAGGCCACGGAGGCCACGGAGGCCACGGAGGTCATGGCACCCAGGGCGGGCACGGCGGTGGGAGCAGCACCACCACCGAGTCCCACCCGGGCGGCACCGGCCACACCGAGCAGCAGGGCGGTGGCAACACCAGCGACACCCAGCCCCTCAGCACCGGCCACACCACGGGTGGCGACACCCACCACTACGGCAGCGGCGACGTCACCCACGACGGCAACGGCAACGTGACCCACCACGGCAACGGCAACGTCACGCACAACGGCACGGGCAGCGTCACCCACGAGGGCAACGGCAACGTCACCCACAACGGCACCGGACACGTGACCACCACCGGCCAGGGCGACGGCACCGTGACCCACAACGGCCGCGGCAACGTCGACGTCGGCAACAACAGCACCGGCACCGTGAACGGACACGTCACCCACAACGGCATGGGCAACGTCAACGTCGGCAACAACAGCAACGGCACCGTCAACGCCAACGTCGACCACCACGGCATGGGCCACGTCACCGCCGGGAACGCCGACCACGGCGCGGTGCAGAGCCACACCAACGCCAACATCAACCACACCGGCGAGGGCAACGTGGCCGTCGGCAACAGCTGGAGCGGCAACTACCACGGCCACGTGACCGACGGCGTGCCGTGGCAGGGCAGCGTCAGCACCAACCAGGGGCACGTGATCAGCAACACCAGCCACAACACCCCGCCGACCACCAGCTACCAGCACAGCAACGGCGCGATGAGCCACGTCCCCGGCACCACCCCAGGCTTCTCCGGCGCGTCCCCGGCCTCCGGTGCGTCCGAGGGCTCCGGCGGCACCCAGAGCTCCGGCGACTCCGCCGGCAATATCGGGCACGACGCCGGACAGATCGCCGGTGCCATGGGCACCGAGGAGGCGGCCAAGGCCGCCGAGAGCGCCGCCACCGGCGGCTGACGCACCGAACCACCACCACCCGCCCGCCACGACGTACCCCCGAACCGTGGCGGGCGGCTTCATCCGCCATCTGCCGTGCTGCGTCCACACCTTGACGAAGCCTCTGAAAAGTCTCCGGAGCGCCCCATGACGACCCGCGCCAAGCGCCGCCGTCCCGTCGGCTACGCCGTGCTCGCCGCCCTCGGCCTGCTGGCCGGCACCGCCTGCCTCGCCACCGTGCACCATCCGGCTCAGGCGAGCACCAGCCACCCCGGCCCGGCGCGATCGAGCGACCCCACGTCGGGCAAGTGGATCAGCTTTACCGACAACCACCTGGTCTACGGCCACGACGCCCAGGGCAACCGCATCCCCGACTACTCCTACGCGGGCTACCAGGGCGGCGGCGTCGCGCTGCCGACGAACGTCCCGGTCAAGGCCACCGTCCCCGCCCCCGGCGGCCAGGACGACACCGCCGCCGTCCAGGCGGCGATCAACCAGGTGTCCGCCCTCCCGCTGGACGCCAACGGCTTCCGTGGCGCCGTCCAACTCGCCCGCGGCACCTACCGCATCGCCGGCACGCTCAACATCACCGCCTCCGGAGTGGTGCTGCGCGGCGCCTCCGCCAACGCGGCCGACACCACGCTCGCGGCGAGCGGCGCCAACGCCCGGATGCTGCTGACCATCGGCGGCAACTCGACCTACGCCACGGTGGGTTCACCCCAGGCGGTGACCGACGACTACGTCCCGGTCGGCGGCCAGTCGCTCAGCCTCGCCTCCGCAGCCGGGTTCAAGGTCGGCGACGAGATCGTGATCGAGCGCCCGACCACCCAGGCCTGGATCGACGCGCTCGGTATGCAGAACGTCTGGCAGCCGAACTGGAGCCTGCGCTCGGAGCGCCGGATCACCGCCGTCAAGGGCAACACCATCACCTTCGACGCCCCGCTGACCACCGCGCTTGAGAAGCAGTACACCAACGCGACCGTCTACCACTACACCTTCCCGCGGATCGACCTCGTCGGTCTGGAGAACCTCACCGCCGACGGACAGGCGATGGGCGCCGACCCCAACTACGCCCAGGACTTCTACAATTCGGGCTTCGCCCAGTTCGACGCCGTCCAGGACTCCTGGGTGCGCAACGTCACCACCCAGCACTTCGGGGACTACGGGGTGGCCTTCCCGAGCGAGCAGAGCCGCCGGATCACCGAGGACCACGTCTCCGCGCTGAACATGCTGACCACGGACAGCTCGGCCCGCTCCTTCGGTTTCCTGCTCGGCGGTCAGCAGAACCTGATCCAGAACTGCGCGCTGACGGCTCCCAAGGTGCACGCCTTCGTGCCGTACAAGCGCACCTCGGGCCCGAACGTCTTCTCCAAGTGCACCGCCACCCAGACGGACGTCAGTTACGACGCGGGCGGTCACGAGCGCTGGGACAGCGGCACCCTCTACGACGACGTCAACGTCCAGGGCAACCTGCTGATGGTGAACAACGGCGACCGCGGCTCCGGCCACGGCTGGTCGGACGCCAACGCGACCGCCTGGAACTGCACCACCCAGGGCACCGAGGTCCAGGACCCGCCGACCGCCCACAACTGGGCGATCGGCTGCACCGGCACCGTCCTCGGCGGCAGCAACGGCGAACTGCAGTCGCCGGGTGCGGCGGTGGCGCCCGCCAGCCTCTACGACCAGCAGCTCCAGGAGCGGACCGCCGCCGCTCGCAAGTGAGTCAGGGCCTGTCCCGTGAGGTCGGCGACGCGGCCGGCGGGTGGCTCACCTTCGAGTGGGGTGTGTCCGCGGTGGTGATTACAGGTGTGGAGCCAGTCGGGGTAGGTGTCGCGTCGTTCCTGTTCGGTTCGGTGGGGCCGTGCGTAGGCCCATTCGTCGATCAGGGTGCGGTTGACGCACTGCACGGCCTGGGACGACTGCTGGATGTCCATCACCCGCGACGCGAGCGGCAACCTGACCGTTGATCCCGCCGAGTTCCCGCACGGCGTGGCCTGGCTCGGCTCCTACCTGCACGCCCGCGGGCCGAAGTTCGGCATCCACCGCAGTGCCTCCGCCCGGGGCGGGCGGAGGCATGACCGGTCAGCGTGCGTATGTCTACCTGTCCGAACGCCGCCGGCGCGCGGGCAGGTGGAGTGTGAAGCGGGCGCCGCCCAGCGGGCTGCCGGATGCGGTGAGGGAGCCGCCGTGGGCGTGGGCGATCCAGGAGGCGATGGACAGGCCGAGGCCGGTGGATCCGGAGCCGCTGCGGAAACGTTCGAAGAGCGAGTCTGCCAGGTCGGGTGGGATGCCCGGTCCGGCGTCGTCGACCGTGAGCGTGCCCTCGGGTGTGACGGTGAGGTGGACCTCGGCCGGTTCGCCCGACGTGTGGCCGTGCGTGAGCGCGTTGCCGAGCAGGTTGGCGACGGCCCGACGGAGCAGGTCGGGGTCGGCGTCGACGACGGCGGGCTCGGTGCGGACCGTGATGCTGTGGCCGTTGGCGGGGGTGTCGTCGACGACGGCCTCGACCAGTTGGTCCAGGCGCAGCGGTTCCCGGGCGAGGACGGTGACGCCGGCGGTGAGGCGGGCGCGGGTGAGCAGGCCGTCGACGAGGTCACCCATCCGGTCCGCCAGGCGGACGGTGCGTTCGAGGGCTGCGTCGCGGGTCGGGCCGTCGCCGTGCCGGGCGGTCTCGGCGAGCAGTCGCAGGGAGGCGGTGGGGGTGCGCAGGTCGTGGGCCGCGTCGGCGAGGAACGCCTCCTGTTGCTGGAGGGCGGTGAGGGCGGGTCGGATCGCGCGGCCGGAGAGCAGGTGGCCGGCGGCGGCGGACAGGGCGAGCAGGACCGCGCAGCCGGCGGTCAGCAGTGCCGCCAGCTCACGGTGGGCGGCCTGGTCGGTGGTGAGGTCGGCGGCCGCGACGATCGCGCCGCCGGTGCTCTGGCCGTCGCTTCCGGTGAAGACTCCGGCCACCAGCCGTAGCGGGTGGCCGTCGGTGCCGCGGGCGTCGGTCATGACCCTGGTGTCCTGCTGGACCGATGCGGCGGCGATCGCCTGGATGTCGGCGGGGCGGGCGTGCGCGCAGGGCTTGGGCGGGGTGTAGGCGGGGGTGAGTTTTCCGTCGGTGTCGGAGAAGACGTACAGGGTCGGGCAGCCGGCTTCCACGTAGTCGCCGACGGCGTGCGCCTCCAGGGCTCCGTTGTCGTCGGAGGCGAGGCCGGAGATGGCCTGGGTGATCTGGAGTTTGAGCTCGCTGTCGGTCTGTTGGCTCCGGGAGACGCCGTCGTGGTGCACGGCGAAGGTGGCCAGGCCGATCAGGCCGACCGCGCTGGTCAGGGTGAACAGCGCGGTCAGGCGCCTGCGCAGTCGGCGGGCCCGGATCTCGGCGGGTGTCCGGGCCGCCCGTCTCGGCCGTGCCCTCATCGGCCGGCCTCGGCGAGCCGGTAGCCGGTGCCGCGGACGGTGTGGATCAGCTGCGGGTCGCCGAGCTTGCGACGCAGTTGGGAGACGAGGACGTCCAGGACGTTGGAGTTGGGTTCGGCCATCTCGTCCCAGCACTTCTCGATCAGTTCGGCACGCGGGACGGCCTGGTCGGCGCGGGTCGCGAGGAGTTCGAGGACGGAGAACTCCTTGCTCGTGAGGACGAGGAGCACCCCGGCGCGGCGGACCTGGCGGCGGGCGGTGTCGATCTCCAGGTCGGCGATGCGGTGCACGGGCGGCCGGACGGTGCCGGCACGGCGGCACAGGCTGCGCACCCTGGCGACCAGCTCGGGCGCGGCGAACGGCTTCACCAGGTAGTCGTCGCCGCCGGCGTCGAAGCCGGCGACCCGGTCGGCGACCTGGTCACGGGCGGTGAGGAACAGCACCGGCACGGTCCGGCCGGTGCGGCGCAGCCGCTGCACGTAGTCGACGGCGTCGCCGGCGGGGAGCATCCGGTCGAAGACCGCGCAGTCGTAGTCGGTGACGAACAGCGCCTCGTCCGCAGCCGGCAGGTCGGCCACCTCGTCGACGGCCAGCCCACCGCCACGCAGGGCGGCGGCAACGGCGAACCGCAGGTCGTCATCATCTTCGATCACCAGTACGCGCACGGCGGGAAAGGATAGCCGCTGTCCTCATCCGAACCTCATGTGACCTGGACGATGATGCCGTCGCCGGCGCGCGGGCGGGGCCGCCGCTCCCCTGTGGGCGGCCCCGCCCGCGCGCCCCTGCGCCGCGCACCGCGATCGGTCGGCCGCGCCGACGCGGCACCTCAGCCGGGTCGGCCGTACCGACGTCCGCGCACGGCCCGGCCGGCACTCAGCGAAGACCACCCTGCGACGGAGTACCCCTTGTGCCCTCAGCCCCGTACCGCCCACCTGCCCGCTGCCGCGTCGGCCACCGGTGACGTCGGGGCCGGCCGACGCGCTGCCGCCCGACGCCGGGCCGGGGTGGTACCGGCGCTCGCCGTACTGACGGCTGTCGTGGCCCTGGCCTCGTGCAGTTCGTCGGGCGGTACCAGCGGTGACCGGGCCGTCGGGTCCGCACCGGCGGACACCGGCGCGCCGCCCACGACCGGTGGCCCCGGCCGTATCTGCCTCACCGGGACGCTCGCCTACGACCACCACGACGCCGAAGCCGGCCCGGACAAGGTCAAGCAGCTCACCACCTCCGTCGCCCGCGGCACCACCTGGCAGCTCTGGGGCAGGACCTCGGCCAGCGGGGCCGAGCAGCTGCTCGCCACCGGCCGCACCGACCAGCACGACGGTAGGTTCGAGGCCTGCTCCGACCAGACCGGCCCACTGCCGGAGCTCCACCTCACGTTCCGCTCCAGCAACGGCAACCTCTGGAAGGCCGTCGACCCCACCACCCGGGCGGAGTACTCCTTCGACACCCCGCACCTGACCGACATCGCGGCCAGCCGGGACCTGGGCACCGTGAAGGCCCCCGCGGAGCAGCAGGGTGCCTGGAAGATCGTCGACACCCTCGGCGACCTCTACCGCAAGGCCAACGCCGCCAACACCACCGGCTCACCCTGCTGGACCGACCACCAGAGCGCCGGCGGCTGCGACGAACTGACCTTCACCTGGTCCCCGACCGCCACCAAGGGCGGCTTCTTCGACCCGGAGAGCCGCGACGTCGTCCTCGCCGCCGAGGATCCCGACTCCCGGCACCTCATCCTCCACGAGGCCGGCCACTGGCTCCACTTCGAGCTGTCCGACCACTGGTTCCCCGATGCCCCGGGCTGCGAGAACCACACCTTCGAGGTCGCCAGCACCGGGGGCTGCGCCTGGACCGAGGCCTTCGCCGACGCGGTCGCCGCCTACACCCTCGGCGACCACCGCTACGTCTACTCCGACGGCCAGTCCGTCGACCTGCACAACGACCCCACCACCACCTGGGACAAGGGCGACACCGTCCAGGGCCGCATCGGCGGCTCCCTGCTCGACCTGTGGGCCGCCGACGGACCCGACGGCGGCAGTTGGAACAAGGACCTCCAGCTGATGGCCCGCTACCACGCCGCCGACTTCCGCGAGTACTTCACCGTGTACCGACCCAAGGCGGGCCTGCCGACCACCGGCCCCAGCCGGCAGATCATCGGTGGCCACACGATCGACTATTGACGGAACATCGGCTCTACAGGCTGATCGTCAGAAGGGTGGGACCGTCGTGGTCCCGCCCTTCGACGCCCAGGACCCGCTGGGCGCCGGCGGCCGACAGGTCCGCCGCCTCGTCGACGGCCAGACTGTCACCGCGCAGCGCGGCGGTGACGGCGAACCGCAGGTCGTCGTTGTCCTCGATCACCAGTACGCGCACGGCGGCCAGGGACAGCCGCATCCCGCCGTCATCAAATCCTCAGCATTCGTCGGCCAGTCCCCAGAAGGATCCGTGCAGGCCGACTTGGGCGAAGTAGGCGCTGGCGGAGGCGGGGTCTCGGCGGGTGTAGCCCGGTTCCAGAGTACGGCTTCACCCCCAGCGACCACCAACGCGATCTGCGGCTGCGCCGAGCCCGCGCACTCCTGGCCGAGGGCACAGCACCGTCGACGGCGGCCGTCGAGGCCGGCTTCGCTGACCAGGCCCACCTCACGCGATGGTTCACCCGCACCTACGGCGTTACCCCGGCCGCCTACCGGATGGCGCTCCAACGAGAACCCGGAACCCAAGCGCAGGGCCTCTGACCTGCGGTCAATCTTCGGTGTCACGAACTCGCGTCCGCCGATCTTCGCTGGCACGCGCTCAAGGTCCGGTGTCACGGCACAGCCGGGGTGCAGCACGGGGGTGCAACGTGGTGTTGCGGTGGGGTGCAACGAGGGGCCGTGTTACGGATCTGACCAGGTGTCATGCGGCTGTGGGCGCCGGGCGTCGGCGCAGGCTCTGCGGGTCAGTGCCGGTCTTTCGGAGGCCTGAGGCGGTCAGGGCTCTCCTGGTCGGCAAGGTGACGCTGGAGGTCGAGATGGCGGAACTGGTACACCGCCCCCACTTGCCGAAGTACGCCCCGCCGCTGGTGCGCGTCCGCTAGGAACGCCATCAGGCGCCAGGGCACCAGACCGAGGACCGCCAGCCACAGCCGCGCCGTCATGAAGTTCAACCACACCGACTTGGTGGAGCTGAACGCGAGCCCAAAAACGAACAAGCCCACGAGCCCGCTCGCGGGTCCGCCGAGCAGGCCGAGGGCGAGCCCGACGGCGAGACCGCTTGTGAGCCAAACAGTCCAGAAAGTACGCCGGTCCCGGGCCAGGACCACCGCCGGTCCCACTGTCGTGGCCAGGTCAGGCGGCACCGGCGTGAGATGCCCCATCAGCCCGATCGCAAGAGAGATGCTGAGCGCCGACAGGTACCGGCGGTCAAACCCGGTGCCAAAAACGATGACGAGCGCGACTCCGACGAGGGTCACGAGTTCACCCCGAAGCTGGGACCGATTCATCGTCCAGTGGATCTCCATGCTCGGGCTTTCGTCCCACGGGTACGCGTACGTTCCGACCGTGGCCCCCAGGATGGGACCGGCGATGAGCCCATACCAAAGCCCGGACAGGAGCCCCCACATGAGGCCGATCGGGACGGCGACCAGCAGGGCCACCAGGAGTGCTGACCGGTACCTGGGAAGGGCTTTGCGGAGCTCCCACCAGGCGAGGTTGGGGGTTCCGTTCAGGGTGTGCTGCAGATGGCGGGCCAGGAAGGTGAAGGTGCGCTGGGCCTGCTCGGCCGTCCAGCGGGAGGAACGCCCGGGGTAGCGCCGGTAGGCGGCGGGGATGAAGGCTGAGAACAGGTGGGCCTCAACGTCCTGGCGGGTGGGGAGGTTGGTCCGGTTGACGAGCTCGTCGGGGTGGGCGAGGAGGGTGTGGGGTTCACCGGGCCGGCGGTTGTAGATGGTGCGAGCCAGGAACAGCCCGAGAGGGGTGCTCAGGGCCTGAGCGGCGGGTGCGTTGGTGCCCAGGCAAGCAGCGACGCCGTTCCAGCGGGCTGCATCTTCGGTGCCGGTTTCACCTGCGGCACGCCTCAGGTAGGCGACGGCGGTCGTGGAGTCCAGCGGCAGAAGACGGATGCCGGCGGCGCCGTTCAGACGCGCCGTGGCCGGCGCTGGCGAGGTCACGGCGTCCCGGTACTCCTCGGTGTGGCTGGAGAGCACCAGCGGTTGGTCGGCAGGCAGGTCCCCGTTGACCGCTTCCAACGCCGGGGTGCGCAGAGCGGGGGCGAGTTCGTCCAGGCCGTCGAGGATGGGCAGGATCATCTGCTGGTCCAGCAGGGCGCGGGCTTGGGTGTCGGGGCTCGTCTGCGCGGGGTCGACGGGCGCGGGGTTATGCAGGGCGGGGAAGTCCCGGACAAGCTGATCGGCTAGCCAGTCGTACAGGGGTCGTCGGGCCGGATCCCACGAGGCAAGGGGGAACAAGACCGGGACCGGGGCGCCGGCTGACCGGTGTTTCAGCAGGTCCTGAATCAGGCGTACGAGGAGCATGGTCTTCCCTGCACCGGGCTCGCCCAGGACCACCAGGCGGCGGGTGGGCACGCGCTGGCGGAAGATCTGGCCGATATCGCCACCTTGGCCGACCAGCTCCTCCGGGCCAGCAGCCCAAGAGGCCCGGTCACTGGGCAGGTTGCCGGGCCAGTTCTCGGCCATGTCCCGAAGGAGCGGCCATGGTTCGACCAGATCGTCGTCGGCCGTGGTCCAGGAGATCGGCAGACGGTAGGGGTCGTCGAGGCGACGCAACTTAACCTCGGCCTCCCACTGCATGCGCACGCTACGGGCGAGCCCGTCAGCCACCGTCTCCAACGGGAGCGGTGCTGAGCCGGCTTTGCCGCGAAGCAGGACGCCACGGAGTGCAGCAGGCAGCCCGAGCAGGGCGACGAGTGCGCCGACGGCGCTGCCCAGGACTGAGCTGGTCGGGCCGAAGTGGAGCACGTACCACCCGACTCCCGCCGCGACTACGGCCAGATACAGCAAGCCTGCCCACAGCACCCGCCTCCTCATGCGGTCATTGTCCGGGCTCCTGGACGATCTTCTCGACATTGACCTGGATGAGTGCTGTGCCCAGTCGACGGCTGGGCGCGGCTGCCTCACCACCACGCTGACCGAGGCCATCGACAACCTGACGGTGGCGGATGAAGACCGGACAGGGTACGAGCGGACCAAGTTCAAGCACTGGACCGCGCCTACCCCGGCACACCCGCGCCGGATACCCGCCCATCGCCCTGGTCGTCACCGACGCCGGACCCACCGGTCCGGTGGGCCGGTAGGAGGCTGTCGCGTCGGCTCAGCCGACCGGTACGCCGAGCTGGGCGGGCACTGCGACCGCGACGGCGAGTGCCGCGGCGACCCCGCCGGCGACCAGCACGCCCACCGGTACGCCGAGCGGTACGCCTACCGTTCGGAGGACCCAGGCGAGGCCGACGAGCAGTGCTCCGGCGATCCCGGCGAGCAGTGCCCCGGCGATTCCTGCGGGCCCCAGGCCCACCAGTGCCGCCACACGCAGCGCGCCGGTCGCGGGGACACCGGCGACCGGTACCGCTGCCCAGTTCGCCCAGCAGATCGTCGACGCGGTCAACGCCGAACGTGCCAAGGCCGGCTGCAAGCCGCTCACCGTGAACGCGAAGCTGCAGGCCGTAGCGCAGGAGCACTCCGACGACATGGCCGCCCGCAACTACTACGAGCACGACACCCCGGAAGGCGTCCCGGCAGACGCGCCAGAACCCCTCACTGCGCCGTCCCGGACCGCCGTGGGCCCCTGGCGGGTGGCCTCACGCACATACCCGAGGCCAGCGGTCCAGGCCGTCAGCAAGCCGGATCAGATGCTTCGGCGCAGGCCGGTGTCGCGGGCGGCGCGGAGGCGGTCCTCGGCGCGGGCGCGTTGGCGGTGAGCAGTGCCCCGGCCGTCCCGACCGCCCCTTCCGCTGCCGTCACCCGCTGGTAGCCCCGACCCTAGCCAAGGAGCACCGGCAGTCGCAGTAGTCCGTGGTGCCTCGGGTTCTCCTGCCACACCGGCCGCTCGGCCAGCCGCAGTGCGGGCCAGCGCCGGAACAGTCGGCCGAACGCCACCTCGGCCTGCAGCCGGGCCAGCGGCGCGCCCAGGCAGTGGTGGATGCCGTGGCCGAACGCCAGGTGCCCGGTACCGTCCCGGGTGATGTCGAACCGATCCGGGTCCGGGAAGGCGGCCGGGTCGCGGTTGGCGGCCAGCAGACCGAGCTGCACGAACTCCCCCGCCGGGATCCTGGTGCCGGCGATGACCACCGGCTCGGTGGTGTAGCGCAGCGAGGCGATCGCGAACGGGCTCTCGTAGCGCAGCATTTCGTCGATCGCACCGGCCAGCAGGTTCGGGTCGGCGCGCAGTGCGGCGAGCTCCTCCGGGTGGTCGAGCAGGGTAAGCATGCCGTTGGCGATCAGGTTGACGGTGGTCTGGTGGCCGGCCAGCACCAGCAGGAAGCACATCGAGGTGATCTCCGGCCCGGTCAGCCGGTCGTCACCGTCGCGGGCCGCCAACAGGCTGCTGAGCAGGTCGTCGGCCGGGTGCTCGCGCTTGTGGTCCAGCAGCTCCTGGATGTGCCGCAGCATCGACTCGGCGGTCGGCACCGAGACTTCGCCGTCGCCCTCGGCCTCGGCGTTGCCGCGCACCTGCAGGGCGGTGCGGCCGTCCGCCGGTGCGCCGAGCAGGTCGGATATCACCCCGAGGGGCAGCGGCAGTGCGAAGTCCGCGATCAGGTCGGCCTCGGCGCGACCCGCCAGGGCGTCCAGCAGGCGGTCGACCCGGGCCTCGACCAGGGGGCGCAGCGCGGCCACCCGGCGGGCGGTGAAGGCCTGTTGGACCAGCCGGCGCAGCCGGGTGTGGTGGGGAGGGTCGGTGTTGAGCATGTGGCGCATCAGGCCGGCGCCGGGGCCCTCGGTGTTGCCGAGCAGCGCGCCGTACCGCTCGGCGGCGCCCTCCTTGCTCAGCCGGGGATCGGCCAGCGCGGCGCGGCAGGCGGCGTGGCCGGTGACCAGCCAGCCCTCGATCGGCACCGGCTCGCCGAACCGGACCCGCCGCACGACGCCCTGCTCGCGCCAGCGCCGGTACTCCTGGTGCTGGTGGGCGAAGAACTCCGCGCCGACCGGCACCGGTTCGGCGACGAGTGGCTCAGCAGCGGCCGCACCGCTCGGCTCAGCGGCGGCTGCGGACGCAGTCGCCGGGGTGGTCGGCTCGGTGGCAGCCACGGGCGCGGCCGCTGCGGCGGTCGGCTCAGCGGCGGCCACGGTGGCCCCCGACCAGTCGGACCTCCTCGACGCCGAGCAGTCCGACCAGCGGCACCTTGGCCCGCTGCTGCTCCGGGTCGACGGTCAGGCCCTGACGCCGGATCAGGTCGAGCAGCAGCTCGGCCAGCGGCATCACCATGTGGCGGCCCCAGCAGCGTTCGGAGCTGTGGCCGAACGGCAGGTAGCCGGGAACGGTGTCCGGGTCGAGCGAGTCCCAGCGCTCGGGGCGGAACTTCTCCGGGGCGTCCCACAGCGCCGGGTCGCGGTGTGAGAGCAGCGGCAGGATCAGCACGTCGTCGGCCGGCCCGATCCGCTGGTCGATGGCCGGATACTCCGGGGAGGCGTAGCGCAGGATGTTCCAGGACGGCGGCAGCAGCCGGGCCGACTCGTGGATGAGGTTGCGGTTGGAGACGTCCTCGTCGAACGGCGCACCGAGCCAGAGCGCGTTGGCCACCAGGGTGGAGACGGTGAAGCAGACCGGGGCGGCGGCGCGCCGGTACATCCCCATCGCATAGCGGCGGTCCTGGTAGCCGGCGGCGTCGGTGAAGAGGCCGGCCAGCGCCGTCAGCCGGTCGTCCGGCCGGGGGCGCCGGGGCAGCGCGGCGCCGGCCGCGATGACCGACCAGGTGAGTTTCGGCGTCAATTCCAGATAGCGGCTCATCAGCAGTCGGAGCCGGTACGGATCGTTCCCGAGAATGAGGTCGCGCAGGAAGAAATGGCCGGTGATCGGCCACGGACCGCTGAGGTCGACATTCTCCGGAATGGGATTCTTCAGGGCCGCGCGCACGTCGGCGCCGATGGTCCGCATGATCGCGGCGGCCTCGGGGCGGCCTATCGAGCGGCCGTGCAGCGGCTTGAAGGTGGGCCGCTCGGTCTCGGTGGCGCGGCGGGCGGCCAGGATGCGGTCCATGGCCTCGGGGCCGGCCACTCCGACGGTGTCGGGCTCCAGACGGAACACGTCCCGGCCCAGGTGGTCCCGGAGCAGGGCAGCGAGGCGCGGCGCGAACACCGTGGTGCGGGTGCGCGAGCTGGCGGTGAGCGGCATGGCGGGTCTCCGGGGCCGGCAGGGCTGACGGGTCGTCGGTCGGAAGGGAGAATGCCGGGCTCGTCCCCGCCCGGGGGCGGGGACGAATTCCTCGGCTTAGTACCAGAAGTACCAGGCCTTCTTCTTGAGGCTTTCCTGACCGCTCAGCGTGTTGCGGATCGCAAACAGAATCTTCATGTGTGTCACCTCCATGAAACGGAATGCCCTGAATTCGGAAATTCAGTGCGCTGGGCGCCAGTAAATCCCCCCTTCGCTGCTGCTGTCAACGGGTTGTTCAGAAAGAAGTCCCGAGACCCACCCGATGTCCGGTTCGCCCCACCCTCCCGAGAAAGGATGGAAAAATTTTCTGAATTCGTGAACCGAATTCGGCCGCCGAACCGTTCCGGCCCAACACATTCGCTCGTGTCGGGGGCCGGGCCGGGCCGGGCCGAGCGCGGCGTACAGGCGGGCGATGTGCTCGGCCGGGCGTCCTCGGCGGCCAGGGGGAGGATGTGGGCGAGCGGCGGCACCAGGAGCCGGCCGTCCCGGTCGGCGAGGCCGAGGCACGGCGGCTGACCGATGCGCTGCGCGAGTCGGTGGAACAGGTGCGTACCGCCGCCCTGGTGCTGGCCGAGCGGGTACGCGCGCACACGGCTCCGGTTGCGCATTACCGCTCGTAGACCATCTCGGGGAAGCGCGGCGACGGGCCGTCCAGGAGGTGGTCGTCGTGGCCGCGCAGCCAGCGGTCGAGGAACGACGCGACGTAGGAGCGGGTGGCCAGCTCGGCGCGGTCGGGTCGGACGTCGCCGACGTCCTCGGCCAGCTTCTCCGGGCTGATCGCGCTCTGCCGGGCCAGCTGCGGGAGCAGGGACTGGGCGTCGGTGTAGGAGCCGTGGCGGGAGCCGGTGAGGGTCACGTCGGCGTGCCAGCCCGTGCTGTGCTGCCACAGGGCGTCCCAGCCGGGCTGCCGGTGGTAGCTGCCGGAGTCGGACTCCTGGGTGCCCATGAGCAGGAAGGGCCGCGTCAGGCCGTCCTCGGCGACGGTGGTCAGGGGCGGGTGGACCCCGGTGCCGAAGTGCAGCTGGCCGTCGAGGTTGACGCCGGCCTTGAGGCGCGGATCGTCGTGCATGGTCTGCAGGGCCGTGGAGCCGCCCCCGGAGTGGCCGACCATGCCGATCCGGTCGAGGTCGAGGTCGAGGGAGGCGGCGAGGCCGGCCGGCAGCTGTGCGTCGTGGCGCAGCCCGGCGAGCCGGTCCAGGACGAAGCGGGTGTCGTCGACCCGGGTCTGCAGCATCTTGCGTAGGAGGGCGTCCATGTCGAGGCCGGGCTGGGCAAACAGCGCGGGGAGGACGGAGGTGGCGAGGTCCTCGTCGGGAAAGGCGACCTCGGAGGCGTCGTAGGTGTGGTCGACGGTGACGACGACGTAGCCGCGCGAGGCGAGGTCCTCCACCAGGGCGGTGCCCCAGGTGCGCGGGTCGCCGAAGCCCGCCGAGTACAGCACGACGGGTCGTTTGCCGCCGGGGAGGGCGGGCGCGTTGGTGCGGGCGTGGGTGCGGATGCCTGTCCAGTCGGTGCGGCCGGGCTCGAAGTGGTTCTCGCTCTGGGCGACGCTGTCGGCGCTGCCGAAGTGGTCGGCGGCGGCGGGGAGCATGTACGGGGCGCGGTCGTTGCCGGTGGCGGGCCGGGTGGTCGGGTACCAGAGGCTGATCATCAGCTTGCGGTGCTGTCCGGGTTTCCAGGGGTCGTCCCGGTGGTCGTCGGTGAGCTGCAGGGACGTCGTGCCGATCGGGTACGGGCCGGTGGGCTGCGGCAGCCAGGCCCTGGCCTGCTGCTCGGTGCCCCGCCCCGGCGCCGCCACCGCCGTGCCCGGTGCGCCGATCACGCCCAGTGTCGCCGTCGCCGCCAGCAGCACCGCCGCCACGGCCCGTCCTCGCCTGTTCATCGCCGTTCCCCCTCGTTCGGTTCCGTGTTCGCCTTGGACACGGGCGACGGTACGGGCAAGGAGAAGCGGAAACCGTCATACCGGGGTGCCAAGTCCTCTGTAGGACCCCGGTATGACGGCGTTCGGCGCTACAGGTACGTCTTCACCGCAGCCTGACCAGTTGCTTCCGGCCCACGTCGTCGACGGTCCCGACGGCCGGCCCCTCCACTACCGGATGGGGCGGACTGCTCGTCATGACAGCGCCTGATCACGATGTTCTGACCGAATGGGGCCGCATCCGCACATGGCTCGCTGTGTCGGCGACGGGTGAAAACTGGTTCTGGATCATTTTCCGGGCTCTGTCGCTGATTGAGGGGTGTGTGCCGGTTGATCAGGGTGACAGGAGGATGCGACGTCGCAGGAGGTCGAAGTTGGCTCGGCCATACATCTGCCTCTTCAGCAGCTTGATCCTGGCCACGTTGTCCTCGACTGCTCCCGAGGTGAGCGTCGTGTTCAGGGCCGCGAGAACGGCCGCCCGGTCGCGGCGGATTCCGCCGGCCAGGGTGCGGAGTTCCGGTTGTCCGTAGAGGCGGACGCCGGCGAGACAGACGTCGAGGGCCAGGTGCTCGCTGCGGCGTTCGCGCACCATGGTGGCCAGACGCCGGGCGTACTGGGTGGTGGTGGCCAGGGCGGGGTTGCGTTCGCACAGGTCCTCAAGGGACTTGCGTTCGGTGTCGTCGAGCCGCTCGGGTCGGCGCGTGATCCACTCAGTGACGCGGCGGACGGTCAGGTGGGGCAGCGGGGCCTCCGCCGGGATCGCTCCGGTGCGGTAGGGCCGCATGTGGCGGGCAGGCGGCCGACGCTGCCGCCGACCGCACGGCGAGACGAACCTCGCCATCCCCGAGAACCACCTCCTCGACCTCCACACCGATCCCAGGGAAGAGAAGGTCAGCCACACGCGCCGCATCCATCACGCCCAGGTCATGCCCACCACGCGTTCCTGGGCGGAACGGACCCCTCAATCCGCGACAGAGCCCAGAAGTTGAGCCAGAACCCGAGAACCGACAGCACCTGTACACGAGTTTGGGCAGCACTCGAAGCTCTGCAGACATCGAACAGGTTCATGGCTTCGGGCAGCGCGGGACCCTGCCGAGTCTGGCAGGGTCCCGTGGTGTGGAGAGCCGAGGAGGGCCGGGACCTGCCCTCGACGAGGAGGAGCATCCTGGCCAACACGGCTCACCGTCTGCTGGTGGCCTGACGGCCCGGCGTCACTTCAGGTGTCGGGTGAAGAACTGGGCTGCGGCGTCCCCCGCGAACTGCGGGACGCCGGTGTGCCCGCCCATGTTGGCGTTCAGGGTCTTCTCCTTGGAGCCGAAGGCGTCGAACAGGTCCAGGGCCGCCTGTCGGTCGTTCCCTTCGTCGTCCCACTGCAGCAGGACGTGCAGCGGAATGGTGACCTGGCGGGCCTCCTCGAACATGGAGCGGGGCACGAGACTACCGGCGAACAGACCGGCAGCCGAGATGCGGGGCTCGACCACCGCCAGCCGGATCCCGATGGAGATCACTCCCCCCGAGTACCCGACCGGGCCGCCGATCTCGGGCAGCGACAGGAGGGCGTCCAGGGCGGCCTGCCATTCCGGGACCGCCTTGTCGACCAGCGGAAGGATGAGGGCGTCGACGATCTCGTCGCTGACCGGCTCGCCGGACTCCATCGCCCGCCGCAGGTCGGCGCGGGCCTGCTCTACAGCCGGCCAACGAGGCCGGTCGCCGCTCCCGGGGAGCTCGATGGTGGCCGTGGCGAAGCCGTCCGCCGCGGCGTGTCGGGCCCGCGCCACCAGTCGGGGGTACGTCTTGCGCAGCCCGAGGGGAGGGGGGCTGAGCAGGATCAGCGGCGACGGTGCGGATGCGGATGCGGGTGTCCACAGGATGCCGGGGATCTCACCGAGGGTGAATTCGCGTTCGAGGATGCCATCGTCGAGGCGTTGCTCGGAGGTGAATTGCATGGTCGTGCCTTTCGGGAGTGCTCAGAGACGGCGCTCCCGGACGACCTATCGCCCGACCGTGACCCCGGAGGGGAGCACCCATGTCGATACTGCGTTCACGGGTACCACCTCCTCGTTCTCTCGCACGGCCTCCGGAAACGTAGCAGTGGCCGCCGTGGTCTGCCAACGGGTTTTTGCGGAGGCTCCGTGGCCGGACGCCACGGCGTCGGAACTACGCAGAGCTGCTCGGGCTCTCATCGCGGCTTCCCGAGTGGAGGCTCTGCGACGGCGGGGCGCACTGGGGCGCTGTCGGTTCTCATGAACCTCGAACACGACGCACCGTCGACGCCTCCCGAACTCGTGTACAGATGCTGTCGGTTCTCGGGCTCTGGCTCAACTTCTGGATGCTGTTGGCGATCTTCAAGTAGGTGCGGGAGTGTCAGCGGGTTCGAGTCCCGTCGCTGAGTTGCTGACAGAGGCGGGTGAAACGGGTCGCGTCTTTGGTTCGGTCGTTGTCCGGCTGGTGCCGCTGGAGTCGGATGATGTTGGTTCCGGCTGCCGTGAGCACGTGTTGGACGTGGGTTTTGGCGATGCCGTGGTAGCGGCAGTGGCGGAGGCCGTGG
>NZ_JBEXKB010000088.1:0-29508 GCF_040609455.1 Kitasatospora sp. NPDC004669 | reverse complement strand
AACTTGTTGCGCCCCTGTGGCTTCCGGTCCGCTCGGATCTCGAAGTCCATCGCACCCCTTGAGCTGGGGTGTTGCAACGACTCCTAGAACCCAAGCGAGGACGCGGGCCCTTCCGTTCGGCCGTCCGTCAGCGCATCGAACCGGTGCGCAGCAGGGTGCGGATGACGCGCATCGCGACCGAGAGGCTGGACAGCTCGTAGTTGTCCGAACCCCTTATGTCGTCGAGGGTGCTCTTGGCGCGGTTGAGCAGGGTGGAGTTGAGGTCCGCCCAGGCGTTGTAGCGCTCCTCGGGGGTGGCGCCCTCGGGACCGCAGGCCAGGACGTCGGCGGTCAACGCCGCGTGCGCCGCGAAGAGGTCCTCGCGGATCGCGGCCCGGGCCATCGACGACCAGCGGTCGGTGCGGGGCAGGTCGATGATGCGGTCGAGCAGGTGCGAGATCTGCAGGCGGTCGCCCAGGTCGTAGTACAGCTCGGCGACGTCGGCGACGTCCTTGCCCGAGCGGTCCGCGACCTCGGTGATGTCCAGGGTCGGGAAGACCGAGGACAGGCCGGCGATCCGGGTGGCCAGCTCCTCCGGCACTCCGGCCGAGGCGAGCTCGTTGTAGATCGACTCGAACCAGGTCAGGTCCTCGCCGCGCAGCGGCTTGGGCAGCGAGCCCCAGACCTGGTTGACCCGGTCGTGGAAGAACTCGATGGTGCCGGCGATGTCGAGCGGCTGGCGGCGGTTGTTGAGCATCCACCGGGTGGCGCGCTCGACCAGGCGGCGCGAGTGCAGCCGCATCTTGGTCTGGATCCGGGCCTGTGCCTTGTTGTCCAGGCCCTCGATCTCGGCCCAGATCTCCTCCAGGCCGAAGACGGCCCGCGCGGCGGTGTGCGTCCGGGCGATCTCCTCGTAGGTCGCGCCGGTCTCCTCCTTCAGGCGGAAGGCGAAGGTGCAGCCACCGCGGTTGATCGTGTCGTTGACGATCAGCGTGGTGATGATCTCGCGGCGCAGCGCGTGGTTGTCGATCGCGTCGGCGAACTTCGCCCGCAGCGCGCTCGGGAAGTACTCGTGCAGCGCGGTGCGGAAGTACGGGTCGTCGGGCAGGTCGGTGGCCAGCAGCTCGTCGGCCAGGATGATCTTGGTGTAGGCGAGCAGCACGGACATCTCGGGCTGGGAGAGCCCGCGGCCGTTCTGCTGGCGCTCGCGGATCTGGCGCTCGCCGGGCAGGAACTCCAGCGCCCGGTCGAGCTGGCCGGCCGCCTCGAAGCGGTTGATCATCCGCGCGTGGACGTTGACCATGCTGTGCGCCTGGGCGACGGCGTTGGCCAGCACCACGTTCTGCGCGTAGTTGTTGCGCAGCACCAGGTGGCCGACCTCGTCGGTCATCTCGGCGAGCAGAACGTTGCGCTGCTTGACCGTCATGTCGCCCTCGGTGACGACCTGGTTGAGCAGGATCTTGATGTTGACCTCGTGGTCCGAGGTGTCCACACCGGCCGAGTTGTCGATGGCGTCGGTGTTGATCCAGCCGCCGGTGCTCTCGGGGCCGCCGGAGGCCGCGTACTCGATGCGGCCGAGCTGGGTGCAGCCGAGGTTGCCGCCCTCGCCGATGACCCGGGCCCGGACCTGCTCGCCGTTGACGCGGATGGCGTCGTTGGCCTTGTCGCCGACCTCGGCGTTGGTCTCGGTGGAGGCCTTGACGTAGGTGCCGATGCCGCCGTTCCAGAACAGGTCGACCGGCGCCTGCAGGATCGCCTTCATCAGGTCGGCCGGGGTCAGGCGGCTCTCCTGGATGCCCAGGGCGGCCCGGACGTGCGCGCTGACCTGGATCGACTTGGCGCTGCGGGGGAAGACCCCGCCGCCGGCCGAGATCAGCGACTTGTCGTAGTCGTCCCAGGAGCTGCGGGGCAGGTCGAACAGTCGGCGGCGCTCGGCGTACGAGGCGGCCGCGTCCGGGTTCGGGTCGAGGAAGATGTGGCGGTGGTCGAAGGCGGCGACCAGCCGGATGTGCTCGCTGAGCAGCATGCCGTTGCCGAAGACGTCGCCGGACATGTCGCCGATGCCGATGACGGTGAAGTCCTCGGTCTGGGTGTCGACGCCGAGCTCGCGGAAGTTGCGCTTGACCGACTCCCAGGCGCCGCGGGCGGTGATGCCCATGCCCTTGTGGTCGTAGCCGGCCGAGCCGCCGGAGGCGAAGGCGTCGCCGAGCCAGAAGCCGTACGACTCCGCGACGCCGTTGGCGATGTCGGAGAAGGTCGCGGTGCCCTTGTCGGCGGCGACGACCAGGTAGGTGTCGTCCTCGTCGTGGCGGACCACGTCGGCCGGGTGGACGACCTCGCCGGCCACCAGGTTGTCGGTGATGTCCAGCAGCGCCGAGATGAAGGTCTTGTAGGACGAGATGCCCTCGGCCAGCCAGGCGTCGCGGTCCACCGACGGGTCCGGCAGCTGCTTGGCGACGAAGCCGCCCTTGGCGCCGACCGGGACGATGACGGTGTTCTTGACCATCTGGGCCTTGACCAGGCCGAGGATCTCGGTGCGGAAGTCCTCGCGCCGGTCGGACCAGCGCAGACCACCGCGGGCGACCTTGCCGAAGCGCAGGTGCACGCCCTCGACCTGCGGCGAGTAGACCCAGATCTCGAACGCCGGGCGCGGGGCCGGCAGGTCCGGGATGGCCTTCGGGTCGAACTTCATCGACACGTAGGAGTGCCACTCGCCGGAGCCGTCGTGCTGGAAGAAGTTGGTCCGCAGGGTGGCCTTGATGAGGTTCAGGAAGGAGCGCAGGATGCGGTCCTCGTCCAGCGAGACGACCTCGTCGAGCGCGCCGGCCAGCTCCTCCAGGACGGCCTCGGTCAGCTCCAGGGCGCCCGAACGGTGGCTCGGGCTCAGCCGGGCCTCGAACAGGTTGACCAGCAGGCGGGTGGTGTGGGTGTTGTTGCGGAGCGCGTCCTCCATGTAGTCCTGGGAGAACGTGGAGCCCGCCTGGCGCAGGTACTTGGCGTACGCGCGCAGCACCACCGCCTGGCGCCAGTTCAGCCCGGCGGTCAGGACCAGCTCGTTGAAGCCGTCGTTCTCGGCCTTGCCGGTCCAGGTGGCCGCGAAGGTCTCCTGGAAGCGCTCGCGGGCCTCGTCGGTGAGCCCGGTGGCCTCGCGCAGCTTCAGGCCGAAGTCGTACACCCACGCGGTGGTGCCGTCGGAGCGACGCAGCGCGTACGGGTGCTCGTCCAGCACCTCGACGCCCAGGCGCTGCAGCACCGGCAGGACCTCGGTGAGCGAGATCGGGCCGCCGACCCGGTAGATCTTGAAGCGGCGCTCGTCGTCGCCCGCGCCGACCGGCTGGTACAGGTTCAGGCGGAAGTCGCCCTCGCCTTGCAGCGACTCGATCTGCTTGATGTCGGAGACGGCGGTGCGCGGCGGGAAGTCGGCGCGGTAACCGTCGGGGAAGGCGTTGGCGTACTTGTGGCCGAGCTCGGCGGCCTTCTCCTCGCCCAGCTCGAGGTGCAGCTGGTCGTGGAAGCCGTCCATCCAGAACCGGGCGGCCTCGGCCAGGCGGTTCTCGATCCGCTCGATGTCGCTGTCGGTGAGGTGGGGGAGCTCGGTGCCCGGGGCGACCCGGACCACGAAGTACAGGCGGGTCAGCACCGACTCGGTGGCGTACACCGTGTAGTCGATGGTGGCGCCGTTCAGCTCCTCCTTGAGGATGTCGGTGAGCAGCAGCCGGATGCGCGTGGTGTAGCGGTCGCGCGGCAGGTAGATGAACGCGGAGAAGTAGCGTCCGTACTCGTCCTGGCGCAGGAAGAGGCGCAGCTTACGGCGCTCCTGCAGGTAGAGCACGCTGGTGGCGATGGAGAGCAGCTCGGCGGCCGAGGTCTGGAAGATCTCGTCGCGCGGGAAGGTCTCCATGATCTGCAGCAGGTCGCGGCCGTCGTGGCTCTCGCTGGAGAAGCCGGAGCCGTCCAGCACCTCCTGGACCTTGCGGCGCACGACCGGGATGCGGGTGACCGACTCGGTGTAGGCGGCGG
This sequence comes from Kitasatospora sp. NPDC004669, assembly GCF_040609455.1. NCBI lineage: Bacteria > Bacillati > Actinomycetota > Actinomycetes > Kitasatosporales > Streptomycetaceae > Kitasatospora > Kitasatospora sp. NPDC004669. Next base: position 25,509 of record NZ_JBEXKB010000088.1, on the reverse strand, counting down.
AGGAGAACAGACCGAGGAAGCGGCGCTCGCCGATCGGCTCGCCGGCGGCGTTGAACTTCTTGACGCCGACGTAGTCCAGGTAGGCCGGGCGGTGCACGGTGGCGCGGCTGTTGGCCTTGGTCAGGACGAGGAGCTTCTTCTCGTGGGCCTTGGCGCGCACCGGCGCGGAGAGGCGGCCGAAGGCCTCGGAGACCGAGTGGTGGCGGTCGTCGTGGCTGTGCGGGTCGGAGCGCAGGATGCCGAGGCCGGTCCCGGCGACGGCCTTGAGGACCTCCTCGCCCTCGTGCTCGACCAGGTCGTACTCGCGGTAGCCGAGGAAGGTGAAGTGGTCGTCGGCGAGCCAGCGCATCAGCTCCCAGGCCTCGCCGACCTCCTGCTCGGCCAGGCCGGCCGGGGGCTCCTCGGCCAGCTCGTCGGCCAGGCGCAGCGCGCTCTCGCGCATCTTGCCCCAGTCCTCGACGACCTCGCGGACGTCGCCGAGCACACGGCGCAGGTTGGTCTCGATGGAGCGCAGGTCGTCGCGGTCGGTCTCGCGGTCGATCTCGATGTGCATCCACGACTCGACGGTCGCGTCGGCGGGCCACTCGGTGCCGGCGGCCTGGCTGCGGGCGCAGGCGTCGACGTCCAGGATCTCCAGCAGCTTGCCGGTGATGTCACGGCGGACGACCAGCTGGGGGTGGATGACGATGTGGATCGCGCGGTCCTGGCGGGACAGCTCGTTGGTGACCGAGTCCACCAGGAAGGGCATGTCGTCGGTGACGACCTCGACCACGGTGTGGCCGCAGGACCAGCCGTTCTCCTCGACCGAGGGGGTGTGGACCCGCACCTCGGCGGTGCCCTGGGGGCGCTTGAGGCCCAGGCGGTAGTGGGAGGCGGCCGCACCGTACACGTCGACCGGGTCGCGGTCGACCAGGTCCTCGGGCGCGGTGTGCAGGTAGTAGTGGTGCAGGTACGCGGTCAGAGCGCCGTTGCTCAGACCCTCCCCGGGCGCCGCTCCCCCCACCTGGCTGTTCTCAGCGGCTGCGGCTGCCTTCTTGAGCAGTTCGGCCTTGGCTGCGTCCAGCTTGGTCTGCATGACTTCTTGGCTCCTGTCGCGCGCCGTTGCGTGACTCGGTGGTGTGTGGATGTACACCGACGGGTCACCGCAATCCTGCCGCACCATCCAACTGAAGGGGCTCATGGCACGCATGAAATGCCCTCCCAGCGGGTAGGACGACTCATTCGTCCTGCAAGCCACCCGACGACGCCAGCCAGCCTAACCGGATCAATCGAAGGTGCACAGGGACAGGGAGGCGCAAACCCGCAGGATGTCGGGTCCGTCATGGACGCCATGTCCAAACCGGAACCTCATGTTCACTCTCAGCCCATATGCGGGTATCCGTGGTGGATCGGCGGGACGAAGGTCTCCTTGATCGCGCGGGCCGAGGTCCAGCGCAGCAGGTTCTGGGCGGCGCCCGCCTTGTCGTTGGTTCCGGAGGCCCGGGAGCCGCCGAAGGGCTGCTGGCCGACCACGGCGCCGGTGGGTTTGTCGTTGATGTAGAAGTTCCCGGCGGTGAAGCGCAACTCCTCCACGGCTTGGGCGATGGCGTAACGATCCTGCGCGATCACCGCGCCGGTCAGGCCGTACGGGGCGCCGGCGTCGACCCGGCGGAGCACGTCGTCCCAGCGGGAGTCCTCGTAGACGTGGACCGCCAGGATGGGGCCGAAGTACTCGGTGCGGAAAATCTCGCCCCGGTGGTCGGAGGAGACCAGGACGGTCGGGCGGACGAACCAGCCGATCGCGTCGTCGTACTGGCCGCCGGCCACCAGCTCGACGGTCGGGTCGGCCTTGGCCCGCTCGATCGCGATGCGGTTCTTCTCGAAAGCACGCTTGTCGATCAGGGCGCCCATGAAGTTGGACAGGTCGGTGACGTCGCCCACCGCGAGGGCGTCCACCTCGGCCAGGAAGTCGTCCTTGATCCTCAGCCACAGGCTGCGCGGCAGGTAGGCGCGGGAGAGCGCCGAGCACTTCTGGCCCTGGTACTCGAAGGCGCCACGGATCATGGCGGTCTTCAGGATCTCCGGGTCGGCCGAGGGGTGGGCCAGCAGGAAGTCCTTGCCGCCGGTCTCGCCGACGATCCTCGGGTAGGTACGGTAGCCGCCGATGCCCGCGCCGACGGCCTGCCACAGCGACTGGAAGGTCGCGGTGGAGCCGGTGAAGTGCAGCCCGGCGAGCGCCGGGTCGGTGAGGGCCACCGGGGAGACCTGCAGGCCGTCGCCGGTGACCAGGTTGATCACCCCGGGCGGCAGGCCGGCCGCCTCCAGCAGCCGCATCAGGTAGTGGGCGGCCAGCGCCTGGGTCGGCGCGGGCTTCCAGACCACGGTGTTGCCCATCAGCGCGGGGGCGGTGGGCAGGTTCCCGGCGATCGCGGTGAAGTTGAACGGGGTGATCGCGTAGACGAAACCCTCCAGCGGGCGGTGGTCGATCCGGTTCCACACCCCCGGGGAGGAGATCGGCTGGTCGGCCAGGATCTGCTGGGCGAAATGGACGTTGAACCGCCAGAAGTCGATCAGCTCGCAGGCGGAGTCGATCTCGGCCTGCTGCACGGTCTTGGACTGGCCGAGCATGGTGGCCGCGTTGAGCGTCTCCCGCCAGGGCCCGGACAGCAGGTCGGCGGCGCGCAGGAAGACCGCCGCCCGGTCGTCGAAGGACAGCGAGCGCCACTGCCGCCCGGCCGCCAGCGCCGCGTCCACCGCCGCCCGGGCGTCCTCCCGGGTGGCGTTGCCGAGCACGCCCAGCTTGGCGGCGTGGTGGTGCGGCTGGACGACGTCGATCCGCTCACCGCCGCCGAGGCGCTGCTCCCCGCCGATGGTCATCGGCAGCGGGATCTGCTCGGCCGCCAGCTCGTCCAGCCGCCGGACCAGCCGCTCCCGCTCCGGGCTGCCGGGCGCGTACGCCTGCACCGGCTCGTTGACCGGGGTCGGCACCTCGGTGACTGCGTCGATGGGCATGGCGGCTCCGTCCTGCTGGTGGCTGGGGATCAGGGCCGGTCTGCCGGATCACGTCGCGGGCACGGCGGGGATCCAAGAGACAGGCCCGGCTCCAGCCTGACCAGCGGGGCCGGGTTCCGCCTGTTCGGACACGCGGACGGCGGACGTGGCGCCCGCCACTGTCAGGGCGGCTCAGCCCGCCATCCGGCCCGCCAGCTCGACCGCCTCGGCCAGGCTGTCCACCACCGGGACACCGACCGGCTCCAGCTTCTCCCGGGTGTGCGAGCCGCCGGTGTAGAGCACCGCGTGGGCACCCGCGTTCAGCGCCGCCAGGGCGTCGTCCGCGGCGTCGCCGATCAGGACCGTACGGGCGGGGTCCACCTGCTCCCCGAGCGCGGCCAGGTGCCTCGTGAGCTGCTCCGCCTTCTGGCCGCCGGACGGGCCGCTGCGGCCGTCCACCCGCAGGAAGCGGCCGGTCAGACCGAAGGAGTCGACCAGCGGGACCAGCTTGTCGTGCATGTACATCGACAGCAGGGACTGGCTGTGCCCGGCGCTCTGCCAGCCCTCCAGCAGCTCCAGCACGCCGTCGGTCAGGCCGCAGGCCGGGCTGAGCTCGCGGTAGCGGTCCTGGAAGGCGTCGTCCAGCTTCAGCCACTCCTCCCGGGAGGGCATACGACCGAGCAGCCGCTCGTAGAAGTTGGGGATCGGGATCTCGTACTGCTCGCGGTACTGCTGCATGGTCATCGGCCCGACGCCGATGGTCGCGAACGCGGCGTTGCTCGCGCCGAGCACCGCGTCCATGTCGTGGAAGAGGGTGCCGTTCCAGTCCCAAACGATGTGAGTGCGCACGGGTGCAAACGGTAACCCGGACGGACGACACACAGGTAGGACCGCGGTCACTCAGGCCAGCAGCGAGGGGATCTCCTGGGTCGCGTACCAGAGCAGGTCGTGGTCCTCGGCACCGTCCACGGTGAACTGGGAGTCCTGGTCGCCCGCGTCGGCCGCGGCCACCGCCGCCACCGCCGCCGTGACGTCCGCGACCACCTCGTCGTCGGCCACGTCCGCGTGCACCGAGGCGGCCTTGGCCAGCTTCACCGGGCCGGCCAGCACCACCCGACCCAGCGAGGCCTGGTCCTGGTACTCGTCGCCGGGGAAGGGCTTCACGGCGGAGTCGGCGACGTCCAGCGCCACCACGACCCGGCGACGCGGGGCGTCCGGGTCGTCGGCCAGGAGCCGCAGCGAGGACTGGGCGGCCCGGTTCAGCGCCGCGTACTCCAGCTCCTCCAGGTCGTCGCTGACGTACCACTCGCGCAGCGCGGGGGTCACGGCGTACGCCGCGGACTGCTCCAGGGCGCCGCCCTCGTGCGCCGCCGCCAGGCCGGTCAGGGTGGTGGGCACGTACACGCGCATCGGTGGCACTCTCCGGTTCGTCCAGCGGGGTTCGTCCAGCGGCACAGATTCTGCAGCGCCCCAAGAATAAGCTCCGCCGGGCCCGCCGTGATCACCCTCCACCCCGATCGGCGCGCGGCCCGCAGGGCCTCCCGGCCGGTCCGCGGGCCGCTCTCCGACACCTCGCCCCGGCGGGCCGGGTCCATCGTGTTCGGGCCCGTCACCGCCAGGTCGGCCAGGGTGCCTCGGCCGTGGCCGTGGAGGCCCCGCCGCCCGTGTCGTGATTCCGGCCGTCGCCATCCCGGCCGCCCGTCGTCGTCGGGAACGGGTCAAGGCTCCGTCGGTGCGCACGGACGGCCGTACGACGCGACGGGAGACCCGGGCGGGGCCACCCGGTCCGCCGTACCGGGGCGTCCCCTTTCGGACCGTACGGCCCGCCCCCGGGCGTCAACCGGGGCATCGGCGGACGGCCCGCCGGGCCCGTCGCCGCATTGGTCGATTCCCCCGGATAGGTGAACTCCGCATCAGGCCCCGGGCGGCCCGGAAACACGTTGCCGCGCCGCGCGCGGCGCCGCCAGCCTGGACCCGTCCGTACCCGCACCACCCGCACCGGGAGCCACCGTGACCGCCCACCTCACCGCCCGCCCGCACCGCCGTGTCCGCGCCTCCGGCAGCTGCGACCCGGCCGGGCGCCGGCCGCGCCGACCGCGCGTCGCCTGCACCGGCACCGCCGTCCCCCACGAGCACGACCCCCGGGCGCTCGCCGCCCGATTCGCCCACCAGCTGGTCGAGGTGCTCACCGGCGCCCGGCCCTCCGGCCAGCTGATGCGGCACACCAGCCTGGACGGCTACGGGCAGCTCGCCTCGCTGGTCAGGGCCGGTGCGCTGCGCCGCGGCGGCCCCGCCGACCGGCCCCGGCTCGGCCCGGTGCACGACCGATCGCCCTCACCCGACGCGGTCGAGGCCTGCGTCCGGGTCGATCTCGGCCGGCGACACCACATGGTGGCCTTCCGGCTGGAGCAGCGCGGCCCGGCCGGGCAGTGGCAGTGCACCGCCGTGGAGGCCCGATGACCACTCGGCGGCACGGGACGGCACAGGGCGCCGCCCCCGTGCGGGTGCGGCGCCCTGTGCGGCGTCCTACGTCGGGCTCAGCCCTTGCGGCGACGGCCCTTGGCGGACTTGGCGGCCTTGCGGCGCTCGGCGCGGGTCAGCCCGTCGCCCTCGTCCTCCGGCGCCAGGTCCTCGAAGTCGCCCTCGATGACACCGCCGCCGACCTCGTCCGAGGGGGCCGTGTAGTGCAGCCGCTGGGGCTTCGGGGCCTCCAGGCCCTTGGCCTTGATCTCCGGGCGGGCGGCGTCCTTCTCCAGCTTGTCGAGCACCACCTGGGCGTCCTCGACCGGGACCTCCTCGACCTGCTGCTCGACCTGGACCTCCAGGTTGAACAGGTAGCCGACGGACTCCTCCTTGATGCCCTCCATCATCGCGGTGAACATGTCGAAGCCCTCGCGCTGGTACTCGACCAGCGGGTCGCGCTGCGCCATGGCCCGCAGGCCGATGCCCTCCTGGAGGTAGTCCATCTCGTAGAGGTGCTCGCGCCAGCGGCGGTCCAGAACGGACAGGACGACCCGGCGCTCCAGCTCGCGCATGATCTCCTCACCGAGCTGGTCCTCGCGGGCGCCGTACTGGGCCTGGATGTCCTCCTGGATGACCTTGGTCAGGAACTCGGAGGTCAGCCCGCCGCTGCCGCCGGCCTCCTCCTCCAGCTCCTCCAGGTCCAGGGTGATCGGGTAGAGCTGCTTGAGGGCGGACCAGAGCTTGTCGAGGTCCCAGTCGTCCTCGAAGCCCTCGCCGGTGGCCGCCTTGACGTAGGCCTCGACGGTGTCGTCCATGAAGTGGCCGACCTGCTCCTGCAGGTCCTCGCCCTCCAGCACGCGGCGGCGCTCGCCGTAGATGACCTCGCGCTGGCGGTTGAGCACCTCGTCGTACTTGAGGACGTTCTTGCGGATCTCGAAGTTCTGCTGCTCGACCTGGGTCTGCGCGGAGGCGATCGCGCGGGTGACCATCTTGGACTCGATCGGCACGTCCTCGGGCACGTTGGCCATCGAGAGCACGCGCTCGACCATGCCGGCCTTGAACAGGCGCATCAGGTCGTCGCCCAGCGACAGGTAGAAGCGGGACTCGCCCGGGTCGCCCTGACGGCCGGAGCGGCCGCGCAGCTGGTTGTCGATCCGGCGGGACTCGTGCCGCTCGGTGCCGAGGACGTAGAGGCCGCCGGCCTCCTTGACCTCGTCCTGCTCGGCCTTGACCGAGGCCTTGGCCTTCTCCAGCGCGGCCGGGAACTCGGCCTCGTACTCCTCCGGGTTGTCCCCCGCGGAGAGCCCGCGCTGGGCCAGCTCGGCCGCCGCGAGGTGGTCCGGGTTGCCGCCGAGCATGATGTCGGTGCCACGGCCGGCCATGTTGGTGGCGACGGTGACGGCGCCCTTGCGGCCGGCCTGCGCGACGATCTGCGCCTCGCGCTCGTGGTGCTTGGCGTTCAGCACCTCGTGCGGGATGCCGCGCTTGCGCAGCTCCTGCGACAGGTACTCGGACTTCTCGACCGACACGGTGCCGACCAGCACCGGCTGGCCCTTCTCGTGCTTCTCGGCGATGTCCTCGACCACGGCGGCGAACTTGGCCGGCTCCGACTTGTAGATCAGGTCGGGCTGGTCGATGCGCAGCGGCGTCTTGTTGGTCGGGATCGGCACCACGCCGAGCTTGTAGATCTGGTGGAACTCGGCCGCCTCGGTGGTGCCGGTACCGGTCATGCCGGACAGCTTGTCGTACAGGCGGAAGAAGTTCTGCAGGGTGATGGTGGCCAGGGTCTGGTTCTCGTTCTGGACCTCCACCCCTTCCTTGGCCTCGATCGCCTGGTGCATGCCCTCGTTGTAGCGGCGGCCGGCCAGGATACGGCCGGTGTGCTCGTCGACGATCATGACTTCGCCGTTCATGACGACGTAGTCCTTGTCCTTCTTGTACAGCTCCTTCGCCTTGATGGCGTTGTTCAGGAAGCCGACGAGCGGGGTGTTCACCGACTCGTAGAGGTTGTCGATGCCGAGGTAGTCCTCGACCCGGGTGACGCCCTCCTCCAGGACGCCGACGGTGCGCTTCTTCTCGTCGACCTCGTAGTCGCGGTCGATCTTCAGACGCAGCACCAGCTTGGCGAAGTCGGCGTACCACTTGGTCGCCTGGTCGGCCGGGCCGGAGATGATCAGCGGGGTACGGGCCTCGTCGATGAGGATCGAGTCGACCTCGTCGACGACCGCGAAGTTGTGGCCACGCTGGACGAGTTCGTCCTTCGACCAGGCCATGTTGTCGCGCAGGTAGTCGAAGCCGAACTCGTTGTTCGTGCCGTACGTGATGTCCATCGCGTACTGGCGCTTGCGCTCGACGGGCGTCATGTTGCCCAGGATCACGCCGACTTCGAGGCCGAGGAAGCGGTGCACCCGGCCCATCCACTCCGAGTCACGCTCGGCGAGGTAGTCGTTGACGGTGATCAGGTGAACGCCCTTGCCGGTCAGCGCGTTCAGGTACGCGGGCAGGGTGCCGACGAGGGTCTTGCCCTCACCGGTGCGCATCTCCGCGACGTAGCCGTAGTGCAGGGCCGCGCCGCCCATGAGCTGGACGTCGTAGTGCCGCTGGCCGAGCACGCGCTTGGCGGCCTCGCGGACGGTGGCGAACGCCTCGGGGAGGATGTCGTCCAGCGACTCGCCGTCGACGAGCCGCTGCTTGTACTCGTCGGTCAGCGCGCGCAGCTCGGCGTCGGTGAGGTTGACGAAGTCCTCTTCGATGGAGTTGACCTGGGCAGCAATCCGCTGCAGCTTGCGAAGGATCTTGCCCTCGCCGGCGCGCAGGATCTTGTCGAAGACGGACACTTGAGCGGGCTCCTTGCCTGTATTGGCACTGGACGACTGCACGGCGGGTCCACCCCACCGCACGGGCCATCGTATGCGAGGAGTCCAATGCGCCGGGAGGTGCGTCAGCACGGTATTCCCGTGTCACCCGCCCGAGCACATGGATCGATAGCACCGTCCACCGTGACAAATCGGTCGGCGGGCCCAGGAGTTGGCCGCGATATCGGATGCCCGTATTCCTCATCCGGCGAAATAATCCGCCCATGGAAGAACCGCGAAGCGAACTCGCCACCCTCACCACCGACCGCCTGGTCCTGCGGGCCCCCCGGGAATCGGACATCGACGCGATCTTCGCGGCCTGCCAGGACGACGAGATCCAGCGCTGGACGGTCGTGCCGGTCCCCTACCGGCGCGCGGACGCGGAGTTCTTCGTACGCACTCTGGCCCCGGAGGGGTTGGACAAAGGCAGCGAGTTCATCTGGTGCGTGGTCGAACGTGACACCGGGCGGCTGGTCGGCGCCCAGGCCGTGATCCGCTCCGCCGCCGACCCGGACTCCGCCTCGGTCGGTTGGTGGACGGTGAAGGAGCAGCGCAGCCGCGGCTACACCGTCGAGGCGGCCCGCGCGGTCGCCCGCTGGGCGCTCACCGAGCTCGGCCTGCGCCGCCTCCAGTGGCTCGCCTACGTCGGCAACGAGGGCTCGCGCGCGGTCGCCGAGCGGGTCGGCTACCGCTACGAGGGCACCCTGCGCTCCTACGCCAACCAACGCGGCGTCTTCCACGACTCCTGGGTCGCCTCGCTGCTCCCGTCCGACCTGGACTGAGGTCCGACCTGGACACTGAGGTCCGACCTGGACTGGGTGCAGAATCGAGCGGACACCGGCCCGGGCCCGCTGTCGGTGCCCCGGGCTACGCTCGCCGGCATGACCGCCGCAGCCGCCGACCGCACCCCCGTCACCGTCCTGGGCGCCGACGACGCCCGCCGGATCGCCCTGCGCGCCCAGGGCCTGCTGGGCGCGCCGGACCGCCGGGCCGGAGTGCGCGGGGTGCTGCGGCACCTGGGCGCCGTCCAGCTGGACACCATCTCGGTGCTGGCCCGCTCGCACGAGCTGGTGCCGTGCGCCCGACTCGGCGCGGTCGGCCGTCCGGCGGTCGAGGCGGCGTACTGGGGCGCCGGCACGAGCTTCGAGTACTGGTCGCACGCGGCCTGCATCCTGCCGGTCGAGGAGTGGCCGCTGTTCGCCTTCCGGCGCCGCCGCTACCGCGACCGCGGCCACCTCTGGGGCCACCAGGTCGCGCCCGAGACGTACCGGGCGGTGCTGGACAAGCTGCGCACCGAGGGGCCGTTGACCTCCACCGAGCTCGGTGGGGCGAAGAGGACCGCCGAGTGGTGGGACTGGTCCGACACGAAGATCGCGGTCGAACGGGCGCTGGCCTTCGGGGACGTGGTCTGCACCGAGCGCCGGAGCTGGAAGCGGGTGTACGCGCTGGCCGAACAGGCCATCCCCGACGCCCTGTTCGGCCAGGACCGGTCCGACCGGGAGTGCGTGCGCACCCTGGTCGCCCAGGCCGGCGCCGCGCTCGGCGTGGCCACCCGGGCCGACCTGCTGGACTACCACCGGCTGCGCGCCGAGGAGTTGGACCCGGTGCTCGCGGACTGCGGGCTGGTCCCGGTCGAGGTGGCCGGCTGGGGCCCGGACGGCGGCCGGGCCGCCGCCTGGGCCGACCCGGCCGCGCTGTCCGCCGCCCCGCGGGGGCGCCACCGCACCACCTTGCTCTCGCCGTTCGACTCGCTGGTCTGGGACCGCGCCCGCACCGAGCGGATCTTCGGCATGACGCACCGCCTGGAGGCCTACACGCCCAAGCACAAGCGGGTGCACGGCTACTTCGCGATGCCGCTGCTGACCGGCGGTCGGCTGGTCGGCCGGGTCGACCCGGCCCGGGAGGGGCGCACCCTGGTCGCCCGACAGGTCTCGCTGACCGGCGACCGAGGATCTGGCGCCCGGCACGTCGAGGCGCTGGCCACCGCCCTGCGCGAGGCCGCCGCCTGGGTCGGCTGCGACACCGTACGGGTCGGGGCGCTGCACGACGAACGGCTGCGCCCTGCCCTGGAGAAGCTGCTCGCCGACTGAACGGGCCGAGCGAACCGGCTCACCCTATTTCGAGGATCTTCTCCCGCATCGCGTACACCACCGCCTCCATCCTGGAGTGCAGTTGGAGTTTCTCCAGGATGTTGCGCACGTGGTTCTTCACGGTGTTCTCGCTGATGAACAGCTCCTTGGCGATCTCCCGGTTGTTCATTCCGGTCGCCACCAGCTTGAGCACCTCCAACTCCCGGTCGGTGAGCCGGGGCGCGGGCACCAGGTCCCGGTCCTCGGAGCGGCGCTGGATCATCGACTTGAACTCGGTGAGCAGCTTGGAGGCCATCGACGGGCTGATCTGCGACTGCCCGTCGGCGACCGCGCGGATCGCGGTGGCGACCTCGTCGGTGGAGATCTCCTTCAGCAGGTAGCCGGTGGCCCCCGCCTTGATCGCCTCGTAGAGGTCGGCCTCCTCGTCGCTTATCGTCAGCATGATGATCTTGGTGCTGGGCGCCACGTCCTTGATCGCCGTGCAGGCCTCGATCCCGCTGCGGCGCGGCATCCGGACGTCCATGAGGATGATGTCGGGCAGCAGGTCGGCGGCCTTCAGCACCGCCTCGGCGCCGTCCCCGGCCTCGCCGACGACCTTGATGTCCGGCTCCTCGGCGAGCACGATCTCCAGCCCCCGGCGGAACAAGGCGTGGTCGTCCACCACCAGCACGCGGATCGGCTCACCCCGGCGCGGCGCGTACGCGAGCTCCTCCTCCGGACCCGGCGACAGTCCGGCGACAGGCCTCCCAGCGGGCCCCAGCCCGAAGTGATCCCCCATCCGCTCCTCCCCCTTCGCGGGTCGTCGTCAGCCAATCATTCCACGCCCCGGCACCGCCACGGTGACCCTCCGGCGCCGACGCCCCCGCATCGGGTGACCTCCTCGGCCCCCGTGCGTCCGAGCACCGTTCGAACCCGTCCCGTCGCGACGCCCGTCCCGCCCCGCAACCCGACCCGCCGCCGAGGCCCATCCCGTCGCCGAACGCCGGTGACCCCGGCGGCCACTGCCGCCGGGGTCACCACTCCATCACTGCCGGGACGGTCAGTCCTCGTCGTCGGACCGACCGATCGCACCGCCCGCGCCGCTGGCCACGCCGGCCGCCATGTCGGGCTGCACGTGGATGACACCGTAGTGGTAGCCGTGTCGGCGGTACACGACGCTCGGCAGGCCGCTGTCCTTCTCCACGAAGAGGTAGAAGTCGTGGCCGACCAGCTCCATCTCGTAGAGCGCCTGGTCCAGCGCCATGGGGGCGGCCGAGTGCGTCTTCTCCCGGACCACCAGCGGGCCTTCGCCCTCCACTTCCAGGGATCCCATCATGGTCTTGCGGACGGCTCCGTTCGTCTCGCCCTCCGTCGCCGTCGTCGACGGCAACGCGGCCAGGGCCGCGGTCGCCTCGGCGACGCTGATGGGAGTGCGGCCGTTCGCGCCGCCCTTGTGCACCCGACGCCGGTCCGCGGACTTGCGCAGCTGCGCGTCGAGCTTCGCCGAGGCCAGGTCGAGCGCCGCGTACGGGTCGGCGGCGGCGGCTTCGGCCCGGATCACCGGGCCCCGGGTGCGGAGAGTGATCTCCACGCGGTCCGACCTGTCGGCCTGCCGCGGGTTGTGCTCCTTGGACACCTCGACGTCGAGGCTGATCACCTTGCCGTCGAACTTCTGGACCTTCTCCAGCTTCTCGGCCACGTGCTCGCGGAACCTCTTGGGCACCTCGGTCTTGCGGCCCTTGACGACGATGTCCACGCAGAACTCCGATCCCTCGTGCTGACGCCGATCCGGGTGCTACCGGACCGGACTGAGCTCCAGCTGGACCAGCCCATCCACTGCCGGCCCCCCGCCCCCGCCAGCGGCGGGAACGACTGGCCCTCATCTCACTTCCTCCCCATCAGGGACGGTTGAAACCCCCTGGAGCCTTATCGAACACCTCACACGGGGTTTTCGCCTCCCCAGGCGAGAACCCGGGTATGACCCGATACTGCGGGCGGGCGGTCAAACTGTTTCACCCTGTCTACCCTCCTGCGAGTGAAGTAAGGGTAAATACCTAGACAACACCCCCCATACGGCGCATCCTTTGCTGACTCTCCGTGCCTGCCGCCGCCAGGAGCAGCCGTGCCGCCGTCCCCCTCGCCCGCCCGTCCGCCGTCCGCCCGGGCACCCTTCGCCCACGCACTGGCCGGGCTGCTGGACGTCCTGCTCCCCGCCGACTGCGCGGGCTGCGGCAGCGAGCGCACCCAGCTCTGCCCGGCCTGCCGGCACGCGCTGGCCACCGCCCGCCCCGGCCCCACCCTGCTGCCCTGGGCGCACGCCGCCGCCCCGTACACCGACCCGGTCCGGCAGCTGCTGCTCGCGCACAAGGAGCGCGGCGCGCTGCGGCTGGCCGGGCCGCTCGGGGAGGCGCTCGGACGGGCGGTGCGCTCCGCGCTGGGGGCCCGGGCCGAGTCCACACCGCTGCTGCTGGTCCCGATGCCCTCGGCCCGCACGGCGGTCCGCGCCCGCGGCCACGACCCGACGCTGCGGCTGGCCGGGGCCGCCGCCCGCTCGCTGCGCCGGGCAGGCCTGGACGCCCGGGCCGCGCCGTTGCTGCGGCACGCCCGCCCGGTCGCCGACCAGACCGGGCTGAACGCGGCCGAGCGGCGGCGCAATCTGCACTTGGCGCTCACCGTGCTGCCGCGCGCCCGACGCGACCTGGCCGACCGTCAGCCGGTGCTGGTGGACGACCTGGTGACCACCGGGGCGAGCCTGTCCGAGGCCGCCCGGGCACTGGCCGACGCCGGGCTGCCGGCCCGGGTGGCCGCCACGGTGGCGGCCACCGCGGTGCAGCCGGCCGGCTGATCCGCCGGGGCGTCAGCCCGCGTAGAAGAAGGAGCGGGCCTTGTCCAGCAGCTGGGCCTCCCGCCACTGGTTGTTGACCAGCCGGTAGACCTTGCCCTCCGCCACCGCGAGCACCGGCGGCGCCGGCGTCAGGCTGTCGCCCCGGGACTCCGAGGCCGAGACGCTCAACATGCCGAGGCCGCCCTGCAGCTGACCGTCCGTGCTCTGCGAGCCGTCGGTGCTGATGTAGTACAGCTGCTTGGGGCGGTCCGCCTCGTTCCCGAGCACCAGCAGCTGGTCGCTCTCCGCCCAGGAGACCGAGGCCACGTCGGTGAGCGAGGGCGCCGAGCTGCTTCGGGCGGTGATCCGCGCGGTCGGTGCCTCCGGGGTACCGCCGTGCACCACCAGACCGAGCATCAGCGAACTGGTCGCCACACCCGGGGACCTGACCACCAGGGCGACCCGGGTGCCGTCCGAGGAGATCCTCAGCGCCTGCACGGTCTGCCCGGTCAGCCCGTCGACCGGCACCGTGTACGACTTGTCGCCGCGCACCATGACCACCCGCGGGCCCTGCGGGTTGCGGTCCACCACCCAGAGGTCGCCGCGGCCGTCCCAGCTGGGCGAGGCGAGGCCGTCGTCCTTGCTGCCGGCCTTCACCGGCGAGCTGAGCACCGGCTCGGGCATCGCCACGGCGCTGTCCGACAGCGCCACCGAGTAGAGCTGGCGGCCGTCCGCGCTGATCGCGGCGGCCCGGGTGCCGTCCCGGCTGACCGCGAGGGTGCTCGGCTGGGCCGCCGGGTTCGGCTGCGGCTTGCCGAGCACGCCGTGCACCGGGTCGCCGGTGCGGCCGTCGTCGGTCGCCATCAGGACGCCGTTGTCGGAGCGCTGGTAGTACTGCTGGACGGACGACGCTCCGGTCAGGGCACCCGGACCGGTGGCGGGCGAGTCGGCGCGGCTGGCCGTGCAGGAGCCGCGCTGGCCCTTCAGCTCCAGCCGCTCGACCTGGCCCTTGCCCTGCTCGGCGAGGGTGTAGAAGAGCTGGGTCGCCATCCGGCGGCAGGCCATCGGCTCGCCGAGGTCCGCGCCGCCGAGCTGCACGTGGGCGACCCGGCTGTCGTCGATGGCGACCTTGTCCACCGAGGCGCCGGTCGGGAAGGCCGTCCGGACCACCGGCGAGAGCCAGTTCGAGGGCCCACCGACCAGGGCCTTGGCGGCCGCGGTCAGCGGGTCTATCCGGCGCCGCAGGTAGATCGGGTCGGCGACCAGCACCTCCTGGCCGCCGTTGCCGGCCGACGGGTCCGGGGCGGTGTAGAAGAAGCGCTCGACCTGCCGGAAGCTGTTCCGGAAGTTGGTCTCGTTCATGATCACGCCGGGCGGCAGCTTGTCGATCCGCCACTCGCCGTCCTTCTCCCGGACGAAGGTGAAGTCGGACGAGGCGTTGTTGTTCTGCCCGGCGACCAGCAGGTACGAGTGCTTCTCGTCGACGGTGGCGACCATCTGCCCGGTGACCGTCTCGGAGGCCGTGGTGTCGGTGTCGGAGACGGACTGGCCGGGTTCCTTGATGGTCGTGCTGGCGAGCACCTGGATGCCCGCCTCCGGGTTCCAGCTCGCGGCGGCGCTCTCGGTGAGGTACTTGCGCGCGGTGTCGTACCCCTCGTCGGCGGTCACCGCGTCCAGGAACCCGGTCAGCAGCTCGCGCGGCTTGGCGCCCTTGCCGGGCGCCACCGGGTAGACCCTGGCCTGCAGGTTCTTGTCGGCCGAGCCCTGGGACAGCTCCACCTTGGTGATGCCGCCGGAGTCCGGCATGGCCGCGCAGCCGCTCGCCACCAGGGCGCCGAGCACCGCACCGGCCACCGCCGTGAGCCGCGGCTCAGTCCTGCTGCTCGTCCTTCGCACGCTGCGACCCCTCCAGGTCCGTCCCACCCGTCATGTCCGGCTCCGCCGTCCGCTGCGCCACCGACGGCCGTCCTGGCGTCGGGTCCACCATGACCTGGGCGCCGGTGACGCCGTAACCGGCCCCTGCGGTCCATACGTCCGAAGGGTCCGAACGCGGCCCCTCCGGCAGTCGCTGTCGGCCCAGCCCGGGGCCGATGTTCAGCACCCCGCCGAGCCCGCTGCCCAGCCCGCTGCCGGGCCCCTCCGGCGCCTCGGCCTGCTCCTCGACGGCGGTCAGCGCCGTCGCGCCGGCCGGGGCGATCGCCCGCCGGTAGGGCGTGCCGTACGCGCCCAGGCCCCGGTTGTTGCGGGAGTCCTCCGGCTCCAGCCGGAACGGCGCCCGGCTGATCTCGCCGCCGCGGGTGCGCGGCAGGGTGAGCCGGAAGTGCGAGCCGCCGCCGGGCTCGCCCCAGGCCTGGAGCCAGCCGCCGTGCAGGTGGGCGTCCTCGACCGCGATGGACAGGCCGAGGCCGGTGCCGCCGGTGGTGCGCACCCGGGACGGGTCCGCCCGCCAGAAGCGGTGGAACACCCGGGACGCCTCGCCCGGCTTGAGGCCGATGCCGTAGTCGCGCACGCCGACCGCGACCGCGCCGTCGGCCGAGCCCAGCCGGACCACCACGTCGCGGCCCTCGCCGTGCTCCAGCGCGTTGACGACCAGGTTGCGCAGGATGCGCTCGATCCGGCGGGAGTCCACCTCGGCCAGTACCGGCTCGCCGTCGCCGCGGATCACCACGGTGCTGCCCTTGGCCTGGGCCAGCGGGTCGGCGGCCTCCACCACCCGGGCGACGATCTCGCGCAGGTCGACCGGCTCGGCGTCCAGGATCGCGGCGCCGGCGTCGAAGCGGCTGATCTCCAGCAGGTCGGCCAGCAGCGACTCGAAGCGGTCCAGCTGGCCCTGCAGCAGCTCCGCGGAGCGGGCCGCCATCGGGTCCAGGTCCTCGCGGCTGTCGTAGATCAGGTCGGCGGCCATCCGGACCGTGGTCAGCGGGGTGCGCAGCTCGTGCGAGACGTCCGAGACGAAGCGCCGCTGGACCCGGGACAGCTCCTCCAGCTGGCGGATCTGCGCCTGGAGGGCGTTGGCCATCCGGTTGAAGGACTCGCCGAGGCGGGCGATGTCGTCCGTGCCGGTCACCTTCATCCGCTCCTCCAGGTGCCCGTCGGCGAGCCGCTCGGAGATCCCGGCGGCCATCCGCACCGGGGTGACCACCTGGCGCACCACGACCCAGGCGATGCCGCCCATCAGGATCACCACGAACACGCCGGCGGTCGCCAGGGTGCCGGTGATCAGGTTGAGGGTGTCGGTCTCCTGGCCGAAGGAGAACACGTAGAACAGCTGGTAGCTGGTGCCGGCCGGGCCGACGAACTGCATGCCCAGGGCCAGCCCGGGCTCGGTCTTGCCGCCGCTCTCGGGCGAGCGGTGGATCCGGGTCGGCTGGTCGAACATCTGGCCGGGCTCGTCGAAGAGCTTGGCCCGCAGGGTGTCCGGGACGCTGCTGGGCTGGATGTCGCCCGAGTAGCGCGGCGCGAAGCCGGCCGTGTCCGGGACGACGGCACCGGTTCCGGGGGCCATCGCGATCACCGAGTAGACCGTCTGCCCGCTCGCGGCCAGGTCGTTGACCTGCCGCAGCAGCCAGGTGCCGGTCTCCTCGGTGGTCGGGTCGGCGGTGTTGCGCAGCTTGAGGTCGCGGGCCTCGTCGATCTTCTTCTGCTCGACCTGGAAGCCGATCCGGGCCTGGGCGCGGGCAGCGTCGATCTTGGTGTCGAGCAGGCCGGTGCGCACCTGCGCCACCACGACCACGCCCAGCACCAGGACCACCGCGATGGACGCCAGCAGGGACACCGCGACCACGCGCAGCTGGATCGAGCGGAGGTACAGCGCGGACACCCGGTGCACGGGACGGCGGAACTGGCGCTTCATCAGGCCGAAAACTCCGGAAGGGCCGCGACGGCGGCGGGTGGTCGAACTCAGCACGTCACCGCGCACGGCCCCCGCCCCGCCGGTCGCGGAACCCGGCGGGGTGTCGTCAGCCCGGTCCGTCACGTCAGCTGGGTCCGGCCTTGTAGCCGACGCCGCGGACGGTCACCACGATCTCGGGGCGCTCCGGGTCCTTCTCGATCTTCGAGCGAAGTCGCTGGACGTGGACGTTGACCAGGCGGGTGTCCGCCGCGTGGCGGTAGCCCCAGACCTGCTCCAGCAGCACCTCGCGGGTGAACACCTGCCAGGGCTTGCGGGCCAGCGCGACCAGCAGGTCGAACTCCAGCGGGGTCAGCGGGATGCTGCGGCCGTCCCGCTTCACCGAGTGGCCGGCCACGTCGATCACCAGATCGCCGATGGTCAGCTGCTCGGGCGTCGGCTCCTCGGCGCGGCGCAGCCGGGCACGCACCCGGGCCACCAGCTCCTTGGGCTTGAACGGCTTGGTGACGTAGTCGTCGGCGCCGGACTCCAGGCCCACCACCACGTCGACCGTGTCGGTCTTCGCGGTCAGCATGACGATCGGGACACCGGACTCCGCCCGGATCTGCCGACACACGTCGATGCCGTCCCGGCCGGGCAGCATCAGATCGAGCAGGACCAGGTCAGGCTTGGTCTCCCGGAACGCGGCTAGCGCCTTGTCCCCGTCGGCGACGAAAAACGGCTCAAAACCCTCACCACGCAGCACGATGCCGAGCATCTCGGCCAGTGCGGAGTCGTCATCAACGACGAGGACGCGTCCCTTCATGGCTCCATCTTCTCATTACCGGATTGTGACCTGCCGCACAGCAGTGCCAATGCTCCACAACGGCCAACTCCCCCACCGGGGCATTTCGGCCATACCGGGCGAATACTCCTCGCCGGAGCATCTCCGAACGGTCCGGAGCCAGCCCTCCGACCTCCCGGAAAGCCCTGTTGCCGATCAGCAACCGGATACCCCTGGGGCCTGTTCGGGCCCCATGGCACGATGGGCACCGCGCGCGGGCGAAAGATCCGCCCGGAGCCGCGCCCGTGACGCCCCTCCGAGGAGCAGTGATGACCGACACTCCGGGCTGGGCTTCGCCCAGCTCGTCCGAGCCACCCCGCGACGGCGCCCGGCCCCCGGCTGACGCGCCCGCCGCCGTGCCCGGACCGTCGGCACCACCGCAGGCCACCCCCGGCTGGAACACCCGGCCCGCACAACCGACCTGGGGCGGGCAGACGCCCGGCGGCCGGAACCCGTACGGCTGGAGTGCCGTGAGCAGCCCGCGGCCCGGGGTCATCCCGCTGCGTCCGCTCGCCGTCGGCGAACTGCTCGACGGAGCCGTCACCACCATCCGCCGGTACTGGCGCACCGCCCTCACCCTCTCGCTCGGCATCGCCGTGATCGACCAGGCCGGGGCGATCGCCTCCGAGCTGCTGGTCAGCGGCAGGACCGGCACCTCCACGCAGCTGCTCACCCTGCTGGCCCGGATGCCGCTGATGCTGCTGCTCAACGCCCTCGCCACCGCGCTGCTCACCGTGGTGGTCAGCCGCGCCGTCCTCGGCCGGTCGGTGACCGCCGGCGACGCCTGGCGCGACGCCCGCCCCCGGCTGCTGCAGCTGCTCGGCCTCACCGTGCTCACCACCCTGATGAGCTCCGGCGCGCTGCTGCTCGGCTTCACCCCGCTGCTCGGCTACCAGGCCGGCGGCTCCGGCACGCCCGCGACCGAGGCCCTGCTGGCGCTGGTCGGCCTGCTGACCGTCCCGGTCGCCGTCTGGCTGCTGATCCGCTACAGCCTGGCCGCCCCCGCGCTGATGCTGGAGAAGCAGGGCGTGATGACCGCGCTGTCGCGCTCACGGCGGCTGGTCCGCGGCTCCTGGTGGCGGATCTTCGGCATCGTGGTGCTGAGCAAGGTGCTGTCCGTGATCATCGGGATGGTCCTGCTCATCCCGGCCCGGTTCATCGGCCTGGTGCTGGGCTTCGGCAGCGTCGACCGCCTCAGCAGCGGCAACCAGTCCGTCGGCATGCTGGTCATGACCGCGGTCGCCGGGATCATCGCCTCCGCGCTCACCACCCCGTTCATGGCCGCGGTCGGCGTGCTGGTCTACATCGACCAGCGGATCCGCCGCGAGGCCCTGGACATCGAGCTGGCGCGCGCCGCCGGCCTGCCCGAGCAGGGCGGCACCGGCTCGGGCCGCCAGGCCGACCAGACCCCCGCGAGGCGCTGAGCCGGATGCCTATCTGGGGGGACAGGCTCCTCGCCGCGAGCGGCGCCCCGGTCACCGTGCCACGTGACCCGGCCCGCGACGCCGCGCGCGACGAGCTGCTCAACGCCGACTACCACAAGAACGACCCGACCGTCCTGGAACGGATCACCGACTGGTTCTGGGACCACATCGACCACGCGCTCGGCAGCCTCGCCGGCGGGGGCACCGACGGCACCACCGGACTGGTGCTCTTCCTGATCGTCGCCGTACTGATCGCCGCCGCCCTCTGGTGGCGCCTCGGCGCGCCCAAGCGCGCCGCCCGCACCGTCCTGGGCGTGTACGGCGCCCAGGGCCCGCGCAGCGCCGCGCAGTACCGGTCGGACGCCGCCGGGCACGCCGCCGCCGGGCAGTGGGCCGAAGCCGTCCGCGAGCAGATGCGGGCGCTGGTCCGGGCTCTGGAGGAGCGCACCCTGCTCGACACCCGCCCCGGCCGCACCGCCGACGAAGCCGCCGTCGAGGCCGGCCGGGCCCTGCCCGAGCACGCCGCCGCGCTGACCGCGGCCGCCCGCACCTTCGACGACATCACCTACGGCGACCGGACCGCCGACCAGGCCGCGTACCGGCTACTGCTGGACCTCGACCGGACCCTGGAGCGCACCCGCCCGGCCCTCGCCCACACCACGGTCCCCGCAGCGGCCCCGACCTCGACCACGGGAGGAGCGGCATGACCGGTACCGTCCCCGCTCCCCCCGCCGCCGAGCGGCCCGACACCCCCGCGGCCGCGCCGACCAGCCTCGCCCCCACCGGGCGCGGCCTGCTGCGCCGCGCCCGCTGGTACCTGTCGTTCCTCGCCGCCCTGCTGATCAGCGCCGTCTGCATCGCCACCCTCGACCGGGGCCACCAGTACCCGCCCGGCGACCCGCGCTCGTACGACGCCGACGGCGGCCACGCCGTGGTCGCGCTGCTGGAACACCAGGGCCTCAAGACCGAGCTCACCACCGACCCCGCAGCCGCACCGGGCGGCGCCGACACCCTGGTGCTGCCCGAACCCGACCTGCTCGACAAGGCCCAGCTGCGCGCGATCGCCGCCGCCCGGCACAAGCGGCTGATCCTGATCGCCCCCGGCCCGGCCGCCCTCACCGCGCTCGCCCCCGGCGTCCGCCCCTCCGACGAGGACGGCGGGTACGCCCCCATCCGCAGCACCGCCATGGGCTGCTCGCTCACCGAGGCGGTCCGGGCCGGCAACGCCACCATCGGCGGCATGCTCTACACCAGCGGCAGCCGCGGCGAGGGCTGCTACCCGCGCGGCCACGGCTACCCGCTGGTCACCACCCCGACCGGGGACGGCGACGTCATCGTGCTGGGCAGCGGCATCCTCCTGACCAACGGCGAACTCACCAAGGACGGCAACGCCTCGCTCGCGCTCGGCCTGCTCGGCTCGCAGCCCCGCCTCACCTGGCACCTGCCCGACTACTCCGCGCCGCCGGCCGAGGGCACCCCCAAAAAGGGCTTCGACGACTACATCCCGAAGGGCTGGCACTGGGCCTTCTACCAGCTCGCCATCGCCGCCGTCCTGGCCGCGCTCTGGCGCGCCCGCCGGCTCGGCCCGGTGGTCAGCGAGAACCTGCCCGTGGTGGTCCGCGCCGCCGAGACCACCGAGGGCCGCGCCCGCCTCTACCGGCGCGCCAAGGCCCGCGGCCGCGCCGCCGAGGCCCTGCGCCGGGCCGCCGCCCACCGCCTCGCCCCCACCCTGGGCGTCCCGCTCCACGTCGGCGCGCCCGACCCCGAAGCCCTCTGCGCGGCCGTGGCCGGCCGCCTCCCCGAACGACCCGCCGGGGACGTCCGGGCCCTGCTCTACGGCCCGCCCCCGACCGACGACGCAGCACTGCTGCGGCTCGCCGACGACCTCGACGCCCTCGAAAGGCAGGTACGGAACCCGTGACCGAACAGGCGACCGCCCAGCTCCGCATCACCCCCGGCACGGCACCCGCTACCCCCGCCGCACCCACCACGCCCGCCACCCCCGCCACCGACCCGCGCGCGGCCCTGACCGCCCTGCGCGCCGAGATCGGCAAGGCCGTGGTCGGCCAGGACGCCGCCGTGACCGGCCTCGTGGTGGCGCTGCTCTGCGGCGGCCACGTGCTGCTGGAGGGCGTCCCCGGCGTCGCCAAGACCCTGCTGATCCGCACCCTGTCCACCGCGCTCAGCCTGGAGACCAAGCGGATCCAGTTCACCCCCGACCTGATGCCCGGCGACGTCACCGGCTCGCTGGTCTACGACGCCCGCACCGCAGAGTTCTCCTTCCAGCCCGGCCCGGTCTTCACCAACCTGCTGCTCGCCGACGAGATCAACCGCACCCCGCCGAAGACCCAGGCCGCCCTGCTGGAGGCCATGGAGGAGCGGCAGGTCACCGTGGACGGCGAACCGCGCGCGCTGCCCGTCCCGTTCCTGGTCGCCGCGACCCAGAACCCGGTCGAGTACGAGGGCACCTACCCGTTGCCCGAGGCCCAGCTGGACCGCTTCCTGCTCAAGCTGATCCTGCCGCTGCCCGACCGCGACCAGGAGTTCCAGATCCTCTCCCGGCACGCCGCCGGCTTCGACCCCCGCGACCTCGCCGCCGCCGGCGTCCGCCCGGTCGCCGGGCCCGAGCACCTCGCCGCGGCCCGCGCGCAGATCGCCGAGCTGACCGTCTCCCCCGAGGTCCTCGCCTACATCGTCGACCTCTGCCGGGCCACCCGGCAGTCCCCGTCGCTGTCCATCGGCGTCTCCCCGCGCGGCGCCACCGCCCTGCTCGCCGCCTCGCGGGCCTGGGCCTGGCTGGCCGGACGCGACTACGTCACCCCGGACGACGTCAAGGCACTCGCCCTGCCCACCCTGCGGCACCGCGTCGCGCTGCGTGCCGAGGCCGAGATGGAGGGTGTCACCGCCGACTCCGTCATCCAGGCCGTCCTGGCGCAGACGCCCGCCCCCCGCTGACCCGCCCCCCGCTGACCCACCGCCCGCTGATCCACCGCCCGTAGGCGTCCGGGCCCCCGGTCCACGGGGTCCCGAACCCATGGGTTCCCGATTGTCACGGGTTTCCGAAGGAGCGCACCCGCATGGCCCTCACCGGGCGAACCGCCCTGCTCGCCGCGCTCGGCACGCTCGTCGTGGGCCTGCTGCTGCCCTCCTGGGCCGGGATCGGCGTCGTCACCGGCGCGGTCCTGCTCGCCGTCCTGGTCGACCTGGTGCTCGCCGCCCCCGTCCGCAGCCTGCGGATCGACCGGGGCGGCGACACCACCGTCCGCCTCGGCGAGTCCGCCTCGGTCGAACTGACCGTCACCAACCCCTCCGGGCGCCCGCTCCGGGCCCTGGTCCGCGACGCCTGGGCCCCCTCCGCCTGGCGACCCGGCACCGCCGAGACCGCCTCCCGGCACCCCCTCACCGTCCCCGCCGGCGAACGCCGCCGGGCGATCTCCGTACTCACCCCGAGCCGCCGCGGCGACCACCACGCCCACCGGGTGACGGTCCGTTCGCTCGGCCCGCTCGGCCTGGCCGGCCGTCAGGGCTCGCACAACGTCCCCTGGACGATCCGCGCGCTCCCTCCGTTCACCAGCCGCAAGCACCTGCCCTCCCGGCTCGCCCGGCTGCGCGAACTCGACGGCCGCACCTCGGTACTGACCCGCGGCCAGGGCACCGAGTTCGACTCGCTGCGGGAGTACCTGCCCGGCGACGACGTCCGCTCCATCGACTGGCGCGCCAGCGCCCGCCGCAACACCGTCGCCGTCCGCACCTGGCGCCCCGAACGAGACCGGCACATCCTGGTCGTCCTCGACACCGGCCGCACCTCGGCCGGCCGGGTCGGCGACGCCCCCCGCCTGGACGCCGCCCTCGACGCCGCCCTGCTGCTCACCGCCCTCGCCACCCGCGCCGGCGACCGGGTCGACCTGCTCGCCCACGACGCCCACAAACGCGCCACCGTGGCCGGCAGCTCGGCCAACGAGATCCTGCCCGCCTTCACCGACGCGATGGCGGTCCTGGAGCCCGCGCTGCACGAGACCGACATGCGCTCGCTGGTGGCCACCGCGCTCAAGATGGCGCCGCACCGCTCACTGATCGTCCTGCTCACCGGCCTCGACGCGGCCCCGGTCGAGGACGGCCTGCGCCCGCTGCTGCCGCTGCTCACCAAGCGCCACGAGGTCGTCCTCGCCTCGGTCGCCGACCCGCACCTGGACGTCCTGGCCGCCGGCCGCGGCACCCTTCAGGCCGTCTACGGCGCGGCCGCCGCCGAGCAGACCCGCGCCGACCGCCGCGCCACCGCCGAGCACCTCACCCGCCACGGCGTCACCGTCCTCGACGCCCCGCCGAGTCGGATCGCCCCGGCACTGGCGGACACCTACCTGGCGCTGAAGGCCGCCGGCCGGCTGTGAGTCGACCCGACGTGTCAGGCCTTGTGGCGGGCATCGAGCAGGGCGTTGAGCCGGGCCGCCTGGCGCGTCAGGTAGTCGCGCTCGGCGAGGTTGGCCGCTTTGTGGGCCGCCTCGGCGTACAGCCGGGCCGCCGTCGCCAGGTCACCGTCGCGCTCACGGAGGTAGGCCGCCACCGCCGTGTAGCGGGGCAGCGAGTCGTCCAACCCCCCGAGCGCCGCCAGCCCGGCCCGCGGCCCGTCGGCCGCGCCGACGGCGACCGCGCGATTGAGCCGCACGACCGGGCTGTCGGTCAGCCTCACCAGTTCGTCGTACCACTCGACGATCTGCACCCAGTCGGTCTCCTCGGCGGTCCGCGCGTCCGCGTGCAGCGCCGCGATGGCGGCCTGGGCCTGGTACTCCCCCAACCGGTCACGGGCCAGGGCCGCCTGCAGGATCATCACACCCTCGGCGATCAACCCGGTGTCCCACCGGCTGCGGTCCTGCTCGGCGAGCGGCACCAGGCTGCCGTCCGGCGCGGTCCGCCCGGCCCGCCGGGCGTGGTGCAGCAGCATCAGCGCGAGCAGCCCCGCCACCTCGGGGTGGTCGATCGCCGCCGCCAGCTGCCGGGTGAGCCGGATCGCCTCGGCGGCGAGGTCGACGTCACCGGAGTAGCCCTCGTTGAAGACCAGGTAGAGGACTCGCAGCACGGTGACGACGTCGCCCGGCTGATCGAACCGCACACCGGAGACGGTCCGCTTGGCCCGGCTGATGCGCTGCGCCATGGTCGCCTCGGGCACCAGGTAGGCCTGGGCGATCTGGCGGGTGGTCAGCCCGCCGATCGCCCGCAGTGTGAGTGCGACCGCGGACGACGGCGTCAACGACGGGTGGGCGCACAGGAAGTAGAGCCGGAGCGTGTCGTCCACCTCGGCCGCCGGGCCGGGCTCCGGCTCCTGATCGACGAGGTCCTCACGCCGACGCCGCGCGGTGTCCGCCCGGGTCGTGTCGAGGAACTTGCGCCAGGCGACGGTGACCAGCCAGCCCTTCGGGTCCCTCGGCGGATCGGTCTCCCAGACGCGGACCGCCTCGACCAACGCCTCCTGTACGGCGTCCTCGGCCGCCGCGAAGTCTGCTCCGCGGCGGACGAGAGTGCCGAGCACGCTCGGTGTGAGGCTCCGGACCAGGGCCTCGTTCATCGGGGAGCTCACTCCGTGATGGTCGGCGGCATGGCCAGGAACGGACGGACCTCCAGCCACTCGTGAATCGGCTTGCCGCCGGCCCCGGGGGCGGCCGACAGCTCCCCGGCCAACTCGATGGCACGGTCGTAGCTGTCGACGTCGATCACCATCCAGCCGGCGATCAGGTCCTTGGTCTCGGCGAACGGACCGTCGGTGACCGGCGGACGCCCCTCGCCGTCGTACCGGACCCACGCCCCCTCGGGCGCGAGCGCCTGGCCGTCGACGAACTCGCCAGTCTTCTCCAGCCGGGCCGCGAAGTCCTGCATGTACTTCACGTGCGCCGTCACCTCCTCCGGCGTCCACTGGTCCATCGGCACGCAGTTGACCGCAGTCGGGGCGCCTCGGTAGTGCTTGAGCAGCAGGTACTTGGCCATCGTGCTTCTCCCTCGGTGCTGGTGCGACCCATTGTGGCCGCGTTCACCCCGGGGACGGAGCCAGCCACGGGTTCTCGACGTCGCCGACCAAGATTTTTTGGATCGGCGGCGGAGCCACCGGAGCCTCGGGAGAGTCCGGAAACGCGAAAAGGCCCACCCGAAGCCGGGTGGGCCTTTTCTGAAGAATTGTTCGGCGGCGTCCTACTCTCCCACAGGGTCCCCCCTGCAGTACCATCGGCGCTGTGAGGCTTAGCT
>NZ_JBEXKB010000087.1:0-30071 GCF_040609455.1 Kitasatospora sp. NPDC004669 | reverse complement strand
GCAGCCGCCGCACGAGCCCGGAACAGCTCCAGAGCCGAACCCGCACCCCACTCCACCGACGAACCACCACGCAGCAGGGCCACCCGCTCCGCCTCTGCCAGCACCACACCCGACGCGTCCCCCTCCGGGTCCGCCGCCATCGCCTCCAGCACCAGCCGGTACATCCCCGCGAAACGCCCCAGCGCCTCACGGCCGACGACGTCCGAGGTCGTGTTGAGGGCGATGTGCCCGTCGGAGGCGGTCACGTTGAGCGCGAACTCGTTGCCGCCGATGTCCTGCTGGACAGAGGTGCCGACGCTCGCGGTGCCGAGCTGGCCGAAGTCCTGGTACTCGAAGAGGACCGAGACGAGCCGCTCACCGGTGCCGCTGTCGCGCTGGACGGCGGGCAGCGGGTAGCGGCGGTGGGCCCAGATCTCCGCCTCCTGCGCGAAGACCCGCTCCACCAGCTCACGCCAGGTCCCCGAGGTGCGCCGCGCCGGGAAGGGCAGCGTGTTCAGGTGCATGCCGAGCACCCGCTCCGCACCCGGAGCCTCCAGACGCCCGTGATAGACGACGCCCGCGTGGATGGCCTCCTGCGCGCTGAGCATGCCCAGCACCTTCAGATGCGCCGCCAGCAGGACGGTCTTCACCGAGGCCTTGGCGTCGTTGGCGAGCCGGTGCAGCTCCTCCTCCAGGTCGAGGAAGGGCACCCGTACGCCATGCCGGTCGCGCGTGCCGCCCTGCGGGTCGGCCCATGGCTCGGGCAGCCGCAGCGGCGCGTGCTCCGCCACCACGTCCCGCCAGAAGGCGCGGTCCTCCTCGGAGGCCAGCGACTCCAGCTCGGCCGCGACGAAGTCCGCGTACCGGACGGCCGGCGCCTCGTAGGCGGGCAGCTCACGGCCGTCGCGCAGCTCCCGGTAGCACTCCACCAGCTCCATCAGCAGCGTGTTCAGGGTCCAGCCGTCGGTGACGGCGTGGCAGTGGCTGAGGGTGAGCGACCAGGCGTCGTCCGACTCCAGGTGCACGCCGACCCGCAGCAGTGGGGCGGCGGTCAGGTCGAAGGCGCTGTCGCGTTCGTGGGCGAGGTCGGCGGCCTTGCGGCGCTCCTGCTCCTGGGTGTCCAGGCCGCGCAGGTCCTCGATGCGCAGCGGGAGGTCGCCGGTCTCGGCGTGGACGAGCTGCAGCGGCTGGGAGTAGCCGTTGAGGTGGACGGACGTGCGCAGCACCTGGTGGCGGTTCAGGACCTCCCGCAGGGCTCCGCGCAGGGCGTCCTGGTGGAGCGGGCGGCCGTCCACCATCCGGAAGAGGTTGACGTTGTGGTAGACGTCCTTGCCGGTGCGGTCGTCCTGGGCGGCCAGCATCTCGGCGAGCATGCCGGTCTGGATCTGGGACAGCGGGTAGGCGTCCACGACGCCCGCCGGCAGCGCGGCGCGGTCCTCGGCGCCGATCAGCGCGAACGGCTCCACGGCCTTGACGAGGGACTCGCCGGTGGCCTGGCCGACGAGGTGGTCGGCGAGGGACGCGACGGTGCGGTGCTGGAAGACATCCCGGACGGTGAGGTCGTAGCCGGCGGTGCGCAGGGCACCGACCAGGCGGACGACGCCGATGGAGTCACCGCCGAGCTCGAAGAAGCTGTCGAGGACGCTGATGCGCTGCAGGCCGAGCACCTCGCCCCAGATCTCGGTCAGCTCCCTCTCGAGGGTTGTGGCCGGGGCGCGGTGGCCGCCGGCGGCCGCGTCGCCCGGGGCGGGCAGTGCCCGGTGGTCGACCTTGCCGTTGCCGGTCAGCGGGATGCTGTCGATGGCGACGAAGACGGTGGGGACCATGTACTCGGGCAGCGCGGCGGCCAGGTGGGCGCGCAGCACCTCCGGGTCGAAGGCGCCGCCGTCGGCGGCGACTACGTAGCCGATGAGCCGCTTGTTACCGGGGCTGGGTTCGCGCACGCTGACGACGGTGTCCCCGACGGTCGGGTGCAGGCGCAGACGGGCCTCGATCTCGCCGAGTTCGATGCGGTAGCCGCGGATCTTGACCTGGTTGTCGATACGGCCGAGGAAGTCCAGCGAGCCGTCCGCGAGCCAGCGGGCCAGGTCGCCGGCGCGGTAGAGGCGGGAACCGGCCGGGCCGAAGGGGTTGGGGACGAACTTCTCGGCCGTCAGGTCGGGGCGGCCCAGGTAGCCGCGGGCCAGGCCGTCGCCGCCGATGTAGATCTCGCCCGGCACCCCGACGGGGGCGGGCGCGAGGTCGTCGGTGAGGACGTACATGGTGCTGTTGGGGATGGGCTCCCCGAGCGGGATGAGTTCGGCCTCGGGCAGGTCGGTGATCGGGCTGCCGGAGTTGCCGATGGTGATCTCGGTCGGACCGTACTCCGAGCCGACCATGGTGCCGCCGGGGCCGGCGAGCTGCTGCCAGCGGTCGGCGAGCGAGGTGGGGAAGGTGTCGCCGGCCGCGATCACGAGGCCGGCGAGGCCGTGGGCCTGCTCGGGGGTGAGCTGGTGGGTGAGCAGGTCGAGGTGGCCGGGGGTGAGCTTGATGAAGCTGAACGGGCCGGCGGCCGCGAGGGCGGGGCCGAGGGTGGCGGTGTCGAGGTCCATCGGCATGAGGTGGACCGACTGGCCGGTGATCAGCGGGGTGAAGAGGTCGGGGATGCCGAGGTCGAAGGAGATGGAGGAGAACAGCGGCGCGCCGGCGCTCCCGTGGGCGGCGTACGAACCGACGGTCCACTGCAGGTAGTTGGCGAGGCCGTGCTGGTGGATCATGACGCCCTTGGGGCGTCCGGTGGAGCCGGAGGTGTAGATGACGTAGGCCAGCGCCTGCGGGTCGAGCGGAACGAGGGGGTCGGTGTCCGGCTGCTCGTCGACGAGGTACTGGTCCTGGTCCAGCACGAGGAAGGTGCCGTAGTGGATGCCGGCCAGGGTGGGGATGTGCTGGCCGGTCGTGACCACGATCGACGCCTGGGTGTCCTCCAGCATGAAGCGGAGGCGGTCGATGGGGACGCTCGGGTCCAGCGGGAGGTAGGCGGCGCCGGCCTTCCAGATGCCGACCAGGGTGGGGACGAGGTGGATGTCGCGGTTCAGGCAGACGCCGATGAGCATGTCGGGGCGGGCGCCCAGTTCGAGCATGCACTGGGCGATCCGGTTGGACTGCTCGTCCAGCTGGCGGTAGGTGAGGCGCTCCTCGCCGACGACGACGGCGACCGCGTCGGGGGTGGCGGCGGCCTGGGCCCGGATCAGGTCGACGGTGAGCCGCGGCCGCTCGGCGGCGCCGCCGTCGGCCCAGGTGTCGAGCACCAGGCGGCGCTCCTCCTCGGGGAGGATCTCCAGCGTGGACAGCGGCGCCTCGGGGCCGGCGGTGGCGCTCTCCAGCACCTGGACGTACTGGCGGGCGAACCGCTCGGCGGTGGTCCGGTCGAACAGCGCGGTGGCGAAGTCCAGCCGGGCGTTGAGCGGGCCGTCCTGGACGTCCTCGACGTCGAGGGTGAGGTCGACCTTGGCGATGCCCTCACCGGATTCGCGCCGCACGGAGACGCCGGGCAGCTCCAGGCCGGCGTCGCGCTGCTCGCGCATGATGAAGTCGACCTGGTAGAGCGGGGTGCGGGAGAGGTCGCGCTCGGGCTGCAGCTCGTCCACGAGGCGGGCGAACGGCACGGCCTGGTGCTCGTACGCGTCGAGGATGGTGCCGCGGCCGGCGCCGACCAGCTCGGCGAAGGACGGGTCGCCGGTCCAGGCGGCGCGGGCGACCAGGACGTTGATGCCGTAGCCGACGAGGTCCTGCAGCTCGGGGCGGTTGCGTCCGGAGACGGTCACGCCGACCGGGATGTCGGTGCTGCGGGTGTAGCGGGAGAGCAGCACCTGGTAGGCGGTGAGCAGGACGACGAAGCGGGTGACGCCGTGCCGACGGGCGAGCTCGCCGACGCGCCCTGCCAGGTCGGCCGGGATGCTGAACGGCACCGAGGCGCCGCTCGGGTCGCGCAGGGCGGGCCGCTGACGGTCGGTGGGCAGGTCCAGTACCGGCAGGCCGGCGAGCTGCTCCCGCCAGTAGGAGAGCTGGCGCTCCAGGGCGGAGCCGCTCAGTTCGCTGCGCTGCCAGGCCGCGTAGTCGGCGTACTGGAGGGGCAGCGGGGCCGGCTCGTCGTCCTGGCCGGTGACGGCCGCGCGGTAGAACCGGCCCAGCTCCCGGGTGACGATGCCCACCGACCAGGCGTCGCAGGCGATGTGATGGAGGGTGACGACGAGCAGGTGGTCGTCGTCGGCCAGGGTGAACAGCTTCGCCCGCACCGGCCACTCGCGCTCCAGGTCGAAGGGGGCCGCGGCCTCCTCCTCCGCCAGGGCGCGGGCCCGGGCCTCCCGGCCGTCGGCCGGGAGGTGCGACAGGTCGACGACGGCGAAGTCCAGCGGCCTGGCCGTGTCGACCCGCTGCACCGGGCGCCCGCCCGCCAGCGCGTACCGGGTGCGCAGGATCTCGTGCCGTGCCACGATCCGGTCCCAGGCGGTACGCAGGGCGCTGACGTCCAGCGTGCCGGTCAGCCGCAGCGCCAGCGGGACGAGGTACTCAGGGCTCTCGGGGTCCATCCGGTTGAGGACCCACATCTGCTCCTGACCGAACGAGAGCGGCAGCGGCTGCTCGCGGTCGGCGGCGGTGATGGTGGGCCGGTGGTTGCCGCGCTTGCCCGCCAGGCGGCGGCGCAGCAGCTCCTCCCGCAGGTTGGCCGCGTTCTGCTCGGTGGACGACTTGTCGCCGGTGTTCATGATCCCTGGTCTCCCGCCAGCGCTAGTTGTCGATGAGCTCGGAGTCGGCAAGCCGCTCGATCTCCGCCTTGATCTCGTTCTCGATCGCCTCGGCCAGTCCCCGGACCGTAGGCTTGTCGAACACCGTTCGAATGGTGAGGTTGACGTCGAACTCGTCCTGGAGCTGCGCGGTCATGCGGATCGCGAGGATCGAGTGGCCGCCGATCTCGAAGAAGCTGTCCAGGACGCTGACCCGCTCCAGGCCGAGGATGTCCGCCCAGATCTCGGCGATGCGCTCCTCGGTGGGGGTGGCCGGCGGATGGTGGTTGCCGGCCGGGGCGGCGATGGCGGGCAGGGCCCGGTGGTCCAGCTTCCCGTTCGAGGTCAGCGGGATGGCCAGCAGCTCCGCGATGGCGGCGGGGACCATGTACTCCGGCAGCACCCCGGCCAGGTGGGCGCGGATGGCCTGCAGGTCGGCGGTGCCGCTGTCGGGGACGACGTAGGCGGCGAGGGACTTCTCCCCCTGGTCGTCGGTGCGCAGCACGACCACGGCGTCCCTGATGCCCGGGATCGCAGTCAACTGGGCCTGGATCTCACCGAGTTCGATCCGGTAGCCGCGCAGCTTGACCTGGTCGTCGATGCGGCCGAGGAACTCGATGGCGCCGTCGGGGAGCCGGCGGGTCAGGTCGCCGGTGCGGTACAGCCGGGAGCCCGCCGGGCCGAACGGGTCCGGGACGAACTTCTCCGCGGTCAGGTCCGGCCGGCCGAGGTAGCCGCGGGCCACGCCGTCGCCGCCGATGTGCAGTTCGCCGGCGACCCCGACCGGGGCGAGCCGGCCGTTGCCGTCCAGCACGTAGCCGGTGGTGTTGGGCAGGGAGCCGCCGAGCGGCACGGGCTGGTCGTAGGCGGTGACCACCGGGTGGGCGGTGGAGCCGATCGACGCCTCGGTCGGCCCGTACTCGTTGATGAGCCGGCCGGGACCGAGGATCTCCAGCCAGTGGTTGGCGGTGCGGGCGGTCAGCGCCTCGCCGGCGACCAGGATCAGCCTGGCGAGCCGCTCGCACTGTTCGGCGGTGAGCTGGTGGCTGAGCAGTTCCAGGTGGCCGGGGGTGAGCTTGATGAAGCTGAACGGGCCGGCCGCCGCAAGGGCGGTGCCGAGGCCGGACAGGTCCAGGTCGGCCGGCAGGACGTGCACCGGCTGCCCGGTGATCAGGGGGACGTAGAGGTTGGTCGCCGGGAGGTCGAAGGCGACGGAGGAGAACAGCGGGGCGCCGCCCTCGCCGGTGACCAGGTCGCGGGCCGCCCAGCGCAGGTGGTTGACCAGGCCGTGCTGGGTGACCATGACGCCCTTGGGCTTGCCGGTCGAGCCCGAGGTGTAGATGACGTAGGCGAGGTGGTCCGGGTCGCCGGGGCGCGCCGGGGCGTCGGCGGGGCGAGCCGCGATGGCCTGCTGGTCCCGGTCGACGAAGACCCGGGCGCCGGCGAAGGACTCGGTGAGGGCGGTGAGCGAGGACTCGGTGACCAGGACGGGCGCGCCGCAGTCGGCCAGGACGTGACTCAGCCGCTCGGCCGGGTTGGCCGGGTCCAGCGGGACGTAGCCGGCCCCGGCCTTCCAGACGCCGAGCAGGGCGGTGACCAGCCCGGGGCCGCGCTCCAGGCAGACGCCGACCAGGGTGTCCGGGCGGGCGCCGTTGGCGATGAGGTGGTGGGCCACCCGGTTGGCCTGCTCGTCGAGCTCCCGGTAGGTGAGCACCTGTCCGCCGCTGATCAGGGCGGGGGCGTCGGGGGTCTCGGCGGCGCGGGCCTCGAACAGGTCGATGACCGAGCCGGGCTCCCACGTCTGCCGGGTGTCGTTCCAGCCGGTCGACAGCTCCTCGCGCTCGGCGTCGGTAAGGATGTCCAGTTCGGCGAGCGCCGAGCCGGGGTCGGTGACGGCGGACTCCAGCAGCCGCAGGAAGTGGTCGACCAGCCGCTCGATCGTGGCGTGCTCGAACAGCGAACTGGCGTACTCGAAGGCGCCGGTCCAGCTGCCGTCGGCCTCCGCGCGGACGTACAGGGTCAGGTCGGTCTTGGCGACCCGGCGGGCGTCGCGCAGGAAGCCGATGTCCTCGCGATCGGGCATGCCCGCGGCCAGCTGCTCGTCGTGCATGTTGAACGCGACCTGGTACAGCGGGGTGCGGGAGAGGTCGCGCTCGGGCCGCAGCTCCTCGACCAGGTGCTCGAACGGCAGGTCCTGGTGGGCGAAGGCGGACAGGCAGGAGGTGCGGACGTCCTGCAGGGCGGCGGCGAAGGACTGCCGGTCGTCGAGGCGACAGCGCAGCACCAGGGAGTTGAGGAAGAAGCCGACCATGGGCTCGGTCTCGGCGCGGGTGCGGCCGGCGACCGGCGCGCCCACCACGACGTCCCACTGCCCGGTGTGCCGGGCGAGCAGGGTGCCGAAGGTGGTGAGCAGGGTCATGAACGGGGTGGCCTCGTGCCGGCGGCCGAACGCCTTGGCTGCGGCGGCCAGCGGGCCGGGGACGGTGAAGGTGACGACGCCGCCGCGCCCGTCGCGCTCGGCCGGGCGGGGGTGGTCGACGGGCAGTTCGAGCGGGGTGGCGCCGGCCAGGGCGGTCCGCCAGTGGTCGAGGCTCTCGGCGAGCCTCTCCTTGCTGCGCCACTCCTGCTGCCAGACGGCGAAGTCGGCGTACTGCAGGGGCAGTTCGGGCAGCTCGGCGCTGCGGCCCGCGCGGTTCGCCTCGACGAGCGCGCGGAACTCGCTCTCCAGGACGGCGGTGGACCAGCCGTCGCAGGCGATGTGGTGGAAGGTGATCAGAAGCAGCTGGCCACCGTCGCCCTCACGGCAGAGCAGGGCCCGCCACAGGCGCCCGGAGGCGAGGTCGAAGCCGGTGTCGAACTGCTCCTGGCAGGCCGTGAGCAGCTCCTCGCGGGTGCCCTCGACGACCTGCAGCTCGATCGGCCGGTGGGCCTCGACGACCTGCAGCGGCTCGCCGTCCTGGCTCAGGTACCGGGTGCGCAGGGCCTCGTGGCGCTCGCCGAGGGTGTCGAGGGCGGCCCGGACGGCCTCCGGCCCGATGTCCGAGGCCACGCGCAGGGAGAGCGAGGAGACCCATTCCGGGCTCTGCGGCTGCATCGAGTCCATGAACCACAGGCGGCGCTGGCCGTAGGACAGCGGCAGCGGGGTGTCGCGCGGCACGGCGGTGACCGCGGGCGGGGTCGCCCGGTCGGCGCCGCCGTCGGGATCGATCAGGCGGGCCTGCTCGCGCACGGTCACCGCAGTGAACAGGTCGGCGAGGGCGATCTGACGGCCGGTCGCCGTGCGCAGCTGCTCGGCGAGCTGGGTGAGGATCAGCGAGTAGCCGCCGAGCTGGAAGAAGTTGTCGTCGGCACCGACCCGGTCCACCTCCAGGAGCCGGGACCACGCCTGGGCGACGGTCTGCTCGGCCTCGGTGGCGGGGGCGGTGTAGGGCGGGCGCCCCGCTGTGCGCGGTGCCTGCCGGTCGTCGCCGGCGGTGGTGACCTCTCCGGTGCGGCCCAGGTACTCCAGGGCGCCGTCGGTGCGCCAGCGGGCCAGGTCCCCGGTGCGGTGGAGGCGGGAGCCGGGGGGACCGTACTGGGCGGGGACGAAGGCCGCCGCGGTCAGCTCGGGGGCGCCCAGGTAGCCGTGGGCGGCGCCGAGGCCGGCGACGTGGAGTTCGCCGGGGACGCCCGGCGGGACCGGGCTGCCGTCCTCGTCCAGGACGAGGACGCGAACGTTGTCGATCGGACGCCCGAGGACGGCGTGGGGCGCGTCCTGCCCGGCGTCGAAGGGGTGGGCGGTGACGGCGAGGGCGCCCGGTCCGTAGACGTGCCAGAGCGCGGCCCCGGGAAGGGCCTCGAGGACCGACCGGCCGAGGTCCGCCTCCAGCGGGGCGCCCACGGCGAGCACAAGCCTGACGGCGGAGCAGTCCGCCGGCTCCTGGCCGCCCGCCAGGCCGGCGAGCAGGTCGGGGGTGGCCGGCAGGACGGTCACCCGCTGTCCGGCGACGAGGTGCGTCAGCCGGCTCGGCTCGGCGGCCTCCTCCGGCGTCGCCAGCACCGCGGTCGCGCCGGCGGCCAGTGCGGTGAACACCGGCCATGGGGCGTCGACGGCGCGGTCCAGGTGGAGGATCCGGTCGGCGGCGCGGATCCCGTGCCGGCGCGCCGTCCAGCGGACCTGGTTGGCCAGGGCGGTGTGCTCGACGACCAGAGCGGTGCCGTCCGTTCCCCGGCTCACCCACGCGGTCTCCGAGGTCACCCCGGGGTCGGTCGCCGGGGAGAACGAGATGTCCTCCTCGTCGGCGTCCAGGAGCACCACCCGCACGCCCTCGCCCGCCACCTCGGCCGCGAACCGCTCCAGGGTGAGGACGACGCCGATGGCGCTGCCCTGCTGGATCCGGCGCAGGTGCGCGGCCGGCCCGTCGGCGTCCAGCGGCACGGCGACCGCGCCGGCCCGCCAGACGCCGAGGACGGCCGACGGCAGCTCGGCACTGTGCGGCAGGTGGGTGCCGACCAGGCTCTCCGGGCGGACACCGGCATCGCGCAGGTAGTGCGCGAGCCGGTTGGCCGCCTCGTCGAGCGCCGCGTAGGTGATCTCCTGGTTGCCGTGGCGAACGGCGACCGTGTCCGGAGCCTGGGCTGCCAGGTCCGCGATGAGACGGGTGAGGGGCATCTGACGTGCCACGAGTGCTCCGAGCGTGGTCAGGAGGGACGGGGAAATGGGGTGGGGACTGGGGAGAATCAGGCGGCGTTCTCAGCCATGCGCTGACGCAGGCTCAGCGGGCGCATGTCGGTCCACGCCGTACCGATGTGGGAAAGGCATTCCTCCTTGGTGCCGCGGGTACCCTCGGCGCGCCAGCCGGCGGGCAGCTCACGCTCGGCCCGCCAAATCGAGTACTGCTCCTCGTCGTTGAGCACGACCAGGTACTCCTGCGCGTTCTGCTCGGACATCTCGCTCCCAATACGTGTCTTCGTCCGCCTGGTGACGGACGGCGGCGATGCTTGAATACCTACTCTCCGAATGGCCCTATAGGTGGCCTATATCTCACCCGAGCACCGCGTCCGAGCCGCTCAATGGCATGACATGGACACTCTGAATTTGCACATAACCCCAGGTCAGAACGGTCAGATCGGCCCTATATTCAAAGAGTTGAATTTTGTAGACGGAATATAGAAAAGCGAAAGATCCTCTCCACTCAGTGATTCCGTGCGCTGCTCGCGGCGGAGGTGCCGCCGGTGGCGGAGAAAGGGAAAAGGCTGTGATGACGGATCGCCTGGCGTGGAAGCCCCTGGAGATCAGCCCGGAGAGTTCGGACGTGCCTGGCGACGCTGAGGGGCTCCTCACCGAGCTCCGGCGAACGGACATCTCCGCGCTGCTGACCGAGCAGAAGGCACTGGTGTTCCGGGGCTTCGGCATTACCGAGGAGACGCTCGGCACCGTCATGGACGAGTTGCTGCCGAACCGGGCAGCCTACGTCCACGGGAATTCCCCGCGGACCAAGGTCGGCCGGAACGTCTACACCTCGACGGAGTACCCGGCCGAGTTCGTCATCTCGATGCACAACGAGCTCTCTTACGCCCACGCCTGGCCGGAGCGGCTGCTGTTCTTCTGCGCCGTCCAGCCCGGGACCGGCGGGGCCACCCCGGTGGTCGACGCCGCACTGTGGCTGGAGTCGCTGGACGCCGAGGTGCGCGAGGCCTTCGCGGGCGGCGTCCGCTACACCCAGAACCTGCACGGCGGCCGCGGTCTCGGCAAGAGCTGGCAGGAGACCTTCGAGACCGACGACCCCGCGGAGGTCGAGCGGTTCCTGGCCGGCGCCGAGGCCGAATGGCAGTGGCGGCCGGGCAACGCCCTGCGCGTGGTCCAGAACCGCCCCGCCACCGTGAAGCACCCGGTCACCGGCGCGGAGGTCTGGTTCAACCAGGCCGACCAGTGGCACCCGGCGATGCTCGGCGCGGACGCCGCCGCCCTGGCCAGGGTGATGCCCGCCGACGAGCTGCCGCAGTCGGTGAGCTTCGCCGACGGCAGCGCCATCCCGCCCGAGTACGTCACCCAGGTCCGCGACCGCGGTCTGGAGGCCGCGGTCGACGTGGACTGGCGCACCGGCGACCTGCTGCTGATCGACAACCTCCTGGTCGCCCACGGCCGCCGGCCCTTCACCGGCGACCGCCGCGTCCTGGTGGCGATGTCCAGCTGAGGCCCTGACTGCCCCGTACGGCCCCTAGAAGATCGGGAGAAGAGGAAACCCATGACCACACTGCTGCCTGAACCGGTTCTGGCGCCCGCCGACAACTGGCTCGCGCTGACGCTGTCCGAGCAGGAGCGGCACGAGGTCGCACTGCTCGCGACGCAGCTGGCGTACACCGCGCCGCGGCTGATCGACGACCCCCTGTGGGTGGAGGCGGCACGGGAGCTCTCGTGCCGGCTGCCACGCCGCCTGCAGGAGGTGATCCGCGCCTACCGCCACGACCCCGGCGAGGACGGCATCCTCGCGCTGCGCAACCTGCCGGTCGTCGAGGAGGAGCTGCCGCTCACCCCGGCCGTACCGGACTCGGTCGAACGCGAGGCGACCGTGCCGGCCGCGATCGCCGCGCTCATCGCGCTGAACCTCGGGGAGATCGTCGCCTACCGCGAGGAGAAGTTCGGCGCCCTCGTCCAGAACGTCGTGCCCGTCCCGGGCCGGGAGACGTCGCAGAGCAACGCCGGCTCGGTCCCGCTCGAACTCCACGTGGAGAACGCGTTCCACCCCCACCGCCCCGACTTCGTCGGACTGCTGTGCCTGCGCAACGACCGCACCCGCACCGCCGGCACGCTCGTCACCTCGGTGCGCAACACCCTGGACCTGCTGCCCGAGCGCATCGTCGAGGTGCTGGGCCAGCCGCGCTTCCGTACCGCGCCGCCGCCGTCCTTCGGCAGCGGGGACTCCGGCCCGGTGCACCCGGTGTTCAGCGGCAGCCCGGCGGACCCCAACGTTCGCGTCGACTTCCACGCCACCGAGGCGCTGGACGAGGAGGCCGGGTTCGCCCTGACGGCCCTGCGCGACGCCTTCCTGCGGACCGCCCGCACGCTCGTCCTCCAGCAGGGCGAGATGGCCTTCGTCGACAACCGGGTGACCCTCCACGGACGCACCGCGTTCGAGCCGAGCTACGACGGCTTCGACCGCTGGCTGCACCGCACCTTCGTGAACCTGGACAACCGCCGCACCCGCGGACAGCGGCCCGGCAACGGCAGCGTCCTGGTGTGAGCGGCGGCGCGATGCTCGCGGACCTGCTCTCCCCGCCGGTCGAGGTCGCGGAGGCGTTCGCCGACCTCGACGGGGTCCCGCTCTTCCCCGAGGAGCGAGCGGTGCTCACGCACGCCGTGCGGCGCCGGCGTCGGGAGTTCGCCACCGTCCGAGCTTGCGCCCGGACCGCGCTGGCACGGCTGGGGGCGGCCCCGGCAGCCCTGGTGCCGGGGCCGTCCGGCGCTCCGTCCTGGCCGCCCGGCGTCGTCGGCTCCATGACCCACTGTCCCGGGTACCGGGCCGCCGCGGTGGCGCCGGCGGCCCGGATGGCCTCCCTGGGCCTGGACGCCGAACCCGACGAACCGCTGCCCTTCAAGCTGGGGATGGTGGCGGTCGAGGAGGAGCGGTCGATGGTCGCGAACCTGACCGACCGTCACCCCGGCGTGCGCTGGGACCGGCTGCTCTTCAGTGCCAAGGAGAGCGTCTACAAGGCCTGGTACCCACTGACCGGCAGCTGGCTGGACTTCGACCAGGCCGTCATCACCTTCGGGGCCGACTCCCCGGTCTTCACGGCCCGTCTGCTGGTACCGGGCCCCGTCGTGGCGGGTGTGCGGCTGACCGGCTTTGAGGGGGTCTGGGCCGCCTGCCGCGGACTCCTGCTGACGGCGGTCACCGTCCCCGCCGACCCCGCGCCCGCCGGGAGCGGTTGAACATCCCACTGCTCACCGCCCTGCCCGTCACCACGCCTCCGGCCGCCGCTCCCCGCGCGGACCGGGGGCGTCGGTGTTTCCAGGGTCGGTGTTTCCAGGGTCGGTGTGTCCAGGGGAAGTGACGAAGCCCAGACCACCGGGGGTAGTGATCTGGGCTTCGTCCGGGCCGTCACCGGCCCCGGCGGCCGCGGGGGGAGGCGGTCGCCGGGCTGCTCACCGGTGGCGGCGGTCGATCAGCGGTGGATGTCGATGCCGCCGCTGTTGGTCTTCACCATGACGCTGTGCTTGGAGTTCCGGTCGATCGGCAGGTCGATCTTCGGGGAGCTGTTCGCGCTCTGCGCCTGGATGTAGTAGTCGGAGGACGGCAGGGTGAGGTCCACTCCACCGTCGTGGGTGGTCACGTTCGCCGTGGTCGGGGCGGTGCGGAAGGCGGCCCGGACCTCGCCGTCCTTCGACGTCGCGTTCATCGTGTCCGAGCCTGCGCCGGCGACCTTGATCTGGCCGCTGCCGCTGTTCAGGGTCAGCGGGCCGGACGGGTTGGTGAGGTCGATGGCGCCCGAGCGGGTGGTGATGTCGAGGCTGCCGGCCAGGTCGTGCGCGGTGGTCCAGGAGTCACCGGAGGACACCTTCGCCGCGAGCTGGGCGGGCAGCGTGATGTCGAGCTTGATGTCGCAGTCGCCCGAGCACGACTGCGAGACGGTGATGGTGCCGCCGGACGTGCTGGTGGTGACGGTCGGCGCGCTGTCGGTGTACTTGCCGGTGGCCGTGACGTGCACCGCGGAGTCGTTGCTGGGGCTCAGCGAGACGCCCGCGTTGGCGGTGTTGATGGTCAGCAGCGTGGCGGAGGCGGCGTCGGCCTGGTCGGTCTGAGAGAAGTCCTTGCGACCGGGCAGCACGTTGAGCACCGCCCAGGCGCCGACCCCGACGACGACGAGCAGGACGAGCAGCGCGGTGCCCGTGATGAGCGACTTGTTGTTCTTGCCAGAGGACATGCTTTCAAGCTCCCAAGTAGCGTAGGACAGCCAGGACCCGGCGGTTCTCGCCGTCCTCCGGGTGCAGGCCGAACTTCGTGAAGATGTTGCTGATGTGCTTTTCGACTGCGGCGGGTCCGACGACCAGCTGGGCGGCGATCCCCGAGTTGGAGCGGCCTTCCGCCATGGCGGACAGCACGTCCTTCTCCCGGGGGGACAGCGAGCTCAGCGGGTCCTTCCTACGGCTGCGGGCCAGCATCTGCTTGACGACCTCGGGGTCCAGCACGGTGTCCCCCAGCAGCACCCGCTTCAGCGCGCCGACGAACTCGTCGACGTCCGAAACGCGGTCCTTCAGGAGGTAGCCCACTCCCCGGTCGTCGTCGCCGATCAGGTCGACGGCGTAGCTCTGCTCGACGTACGCGGACAGCACGAGCACCCCGACGTCCGGCCACCGGTTGCGGATCACCAGCGCGGCACGCAGGCCCTCGTCCACGAAGGTCGGCGGCATCCGCACGTCGACCACGCACACGTCGGGCCGGTGTGTGGCCACCGCCCGCAGCAGGGCCTCGCCGTCGCCGACCGACTCCACGACCTCGATGCCCTGTTCCTCAAGGAGGAGCACCATGCCCTGCCGCAACAGTGCGGAATCCTCGGCGATCACTACGCGCATTGCATTTCCACCTCGATCATGGTCGGCCCGCCCACAGGGCTCGTGACCGTCAGCTTTCCGTCCAGCCCGGCCACCCGGTCCGCCAGACCGGTGAGGCCGCTGCCCCGGGCCGGATCGGCACCACCGATCCCGTCGTCGCCGATCGTGACCATCAGCCGGTCGCCGATCCGCCGCACCAGCACCCAGGCGCTGGTCGCCGCGGAGTGCTTGCCGACGTTGGCCAGCGCCTCGGTCACCACGAAGTACGCGGCTCCCTCGACGGTGGCGGACGGCCTCGGCTCCACCTCGACGTCGACCGTCACCGGGATCGGCGACCGGGCGGCCACCGCGGACAGCGCGGCGTCCAGCCCCCGGTCGGTGAGCACCGGCGGGTGCAGGCCCCGGGTCAGGTCCCGCAACTCGACGATGGCCTGGCGGGCCTCGTCGCGGGCACTGTCGACCAGTTCCGCGGTGGCCTCCTGGCCGGAGCCCTTGAGCCGGGAGCTGACCCGTCCCAGGGTCATCGCCATGGCCACCAGCCGCTGCTGCGCACCGTCGTGCAGGTCCCGCTCGATGCGCCGGCGCTCGGCCTCCGCCGCGTCCATGGCCCTGGCCCGGCTCTGCGTCAGGTACTCGACCCGGCGGGTGAGTTCCACGTCCCGGCCCGGAGCGAGCAGGGCCCGGGCGATGCCGGTGTCCATGGCCAGCAGGGCGCGCACCGCGAGCGGTGACACCGTAGCACCGAAGAGCAGACCCATCGCCGCGACCGCCAGTGCGGTCAGCGGGTTGTCGACGACCAGCGGGCCGATCGCCGCCTGTCCGTCCGGCAGGCCCAGGTAGTAGAGGGGCAGCAGCGCCAGCATCACCGGGCCGGCCCACAGGAGCGCCACGGCGAAGAAGTTCAGCAGCGACACCGGCATCAGCAGGGTGAAGTACGCGGCCTGGCGCCAGACCGGCTCGCTGCCGAGGACCGAGGCCGTGGACTGCAGCGGACGCATCGACAACTCGGGCGCCTGCTGCCCGGCGATCTCCACTCCGGTGAGCACGGCGAACCTGCTGCGTTCGGCCCGCGCCAGCTGGTGCAGCGCCCATCCGGCGCCCACCACCAGGGGAATCCCGGTGAGGGCGACGGGCAGCAGCATGATGCCGGTCGCCAGCAGCGCCAGAACGGCGAATCCGGCCAGCGCCATGGCCCCGTCGGTGGCCAGGTGCGCGGACGCCAGCCACAGTTCGGGGGTACGCAGTGCCCTGAGGGGGTTGCGCAGCAGGCTCCGGCTCTCGGGTGCGGCCGTCGGCCTCGGGTTGTCCATCATCAGTTCTCAGCCCCGCCATCCGTCGGGGCCGGCCCATCGGCGCCTCTGCTCGTCCACGGCCGGCCCACGCTCCTTGCTCATCCATCTGCTGAACTCCGGGAAACAGTAGGTGTGGGGGCCGCGTCGGCGGCACAGGGGCAACCCACGGACGTGGGGTAGGGAAAACCCACCACGGGCTCGTGGGTCTTCATGACTGACCGCGGTGACCGTGACCGGCAGAGTTGTAGCCGTACCGACCGACCAGCCGAGAACGGGAAGCGAGCCGATGATGAAGACCGCTCAGACGTCGCGTGGTGATCTCACGGGCTTCAACGACAAGTTCGGCGACCTGATCGACGACCGTGTCGCGGAGGCGGTCGACGCGCTGCTCGACGACAGCCTCGACGCGGCGGTCGCCGGGCGGCTCGGCCGGTACCGCCGGCGGGCCTGGCTGCTGATGGTCGTGCTGATCGCGGTCGTGTCCGCGCTGTCCGTGGCACTGGTCGACAGCCCCGGTCCGCTGGCGGCGATGTGGGCGGCGGCCGCGGTCATCTGCGCCTGCCAGGCGCACGTCTGCCGGCCGTACGGGTCGTGGCGGTAGGCGGTCATCAGGCCGCGTCGCCCAGTTCGGGGCGGCCCATCAGGATCCCCTGGTAGACCTCGCGCAGTTGGATGCCCGGGTCCACGCCGAGTTCCTCGGCCAGGAGCCGACGTCCCTGGTGATAGAGGGCGATGGCCTCCGACTGGCGGCCGCAGCGGTGCAGGACGAGCATCAGCTGCGCTCTCACCCGTTCTCGGAACGGGTACTTGGCCACCAGCCGGAACAGGTCGGGCACCACGTCCTCGTAGAGTCCCAGGGCCAGGTTCGCCTCGATCTGCCCCTCCATGCTCACCACCCTCGCCTCCGTCAGCTGGGCGGCCTCCTCGCTGAGCAGGTACTCGGTGGTGTCGGTGAGCACCGGTCCGCTCTGCAGGTCGAGGGCCTCGGTGAAGTAGCGCGAGGCCAGCCGGTACCGGCGGTTGGCGAGAGCGGACCGCCCCTGTGCGGAGAGCTGGGTGAACTGCTTCCAGTCGAACGTCGCCGCGCCGATGGACATCGCGTAACCCTGGCCCTGGCGGGCGATGCTGGCGTGTCCGGCGAAGGCCTTCCGCAGCCTCGATATGTACGTGTAGATCTGCGCGTCGCTGGTTCTCGGCGGCCGGTCGCGCCACAGCACGTAGCTCAGTCTGTCATCGCTGACGACCTGTTCCCCGGCCAGGAGCAACGAGCTGAGCACGGTCTTGGGCTTGGTCCCGCCGAGGTGGACCTCCTGCCCGCCGACGCGGACCCCCACTGGCCCCAGGATGCGGAATTCCACTGCCGTTGACACGCAACGCCCCCCTGCCGTAGCGACGGGTCTTTTGGACCCGTGATCCTGGCCGGGCAGCGGTGCGCCCGACCCTCAAATCATAAAGAACATTCGCTATGTTTTCGGGGTCCGGAGGCGCACATCCCGCGACTTTGGGAAGTCACCCGGCCTGAGCCGGACCCGTCGGCCTCACCCCGCCGCCGCTAGCGGCTCCGCGGCGGCGCCCCGGCCGAGCCGCTGGTAGGCGTAGGCGGCGGACACCATCGTCATGTGGTGGTGCCAGCCCGGGAAGGAGCGCCCCTCGAAGTCCGCCAGCCCGAAGTCGGCCTCCAGCCGGGCCGTCGTACGCTGCGCCACCGCGTGATGGAGCGTCAAGTCGCAGAGGCTCTCCGGCCGGGCATGGGTCAGGTTGGTCAGCCACAGCCGCGCCTGGCCGCGGGAGCCCGGGGTGCGGACACTGAAGAGCCGGTACTGCCGCGGGCCCCCGGGCGCGCCGGCCAGT
Source organism: Kitasatospora sp. NPDC004669 (assembly GCF_040609455.1). NCBI lineage: Bacteria > Bacillati > Actinomycetota > Actinomycetes > Kitasatosporales > Streptomycetaceae > Kitasatospora > Kitasatospora sp. NPDC004669. Next base: position 12,654 of record NZ_JBEXKB010000087.1, on the reverse strand, counting down.
CCGACGGTGCCGCCCAGGACGGTCACCACGCGGCTCTGCCCGGCCCGGGAGACCACGGCGCTCTGCCCCGCCGCATCCGCCCGCCCACCGGGTAGCAGGGCGCGGGCCTCCGTCGCGGCGGGCTGCGCCGCGCCCGAGCGCTGCGGCAGAACGCCGCTCCGGCCGCCGGCCGTGACCCGCAGGCCCCCCGGGACCGCGACCACGAAGTCCCGCTTGCGCAGCCCGAGTCCGTGCACCAGCGCCTCGGCCCCGCCCTCACCGCTGAAGTCGGCCACCACCGGCACGGGAGCGGACCCGGAGGCCGCCACGGCGTCGACCAGGTCGAGCGCCTGCCGCGCCACCGAGCAGCGGCCCACCTCGTCGGGGATCCTCGTGCGCTCCCGGCGCTCGGCGTCCTCGGTCCACGAGGCCGGCAACAGCAGCCTCCAGTCGACCGGAACGGCCTCCTCGAGCGTCGCCAGGAAGGCCCCGACGCCGACCTGGCAGGTGACCGAGCGGCCGGTGGCGGGCACGAAGCGGCGGTGCACGCCACAGGAGTGCTCGCCCCTCTTGCGGAGCACGGCGGTGTCGATCACCAGCGCCCGGGCGGCGAGGCCCTGCCCGGTCCACTGGGCGAGCTCCGCACGGACCGGGGCCCACTCCCAGGGGCTGCCGTTGATGAACTGGTGCAGCGACTGGAGCACCCTGGGCGCGTCCTCGGCCCCGGCCGCGAGGCGCCGCACCGACTTGCGCCCCGGGGTGCTGAGCATGCTGCGCAGGTAGACGTGCGCCCAGCGGCGCTGGTCCACGCGCGGCAGCGCGTCGAAGATCCTCTCGACGAACCCCAGGACCGAGACACCGGAGCCCGGAAGTGAGGGTGTGAGCATGACATGTCCTCCCCGTGCCCGCACGCGGCCGGCGGGTACGGCAAAATAATAGCGAACACCCTCTTTTTTTGTTGGGGGTACCTTGTCGTACTGACGCATGGTCGGGCGAGGCGCTCGCCGGCCGGGAGCGACGGCCGGCCGACCCCGGCCGGGTTTCCGTCGAACCTGGCGCATCTTCGGCAACTCGCGCTTGCCGGAAGGCTCGTGCGCCGCGCAGTCTGGTCACTGGCTAACGGTCTTGGGCTCGGAGAGAGCATGGTGAAGCAGGAAAGGGCGATGCGCACCCGCAACGTCCTTGTTCGGGCGGCGGCATTGCAGTTCGCCCGCAACGGTTACGAGGGCACGTCCCTGGTGCAGATCAAGCAGGAGGCCGGCCTGTCGATGGGAGCCCTGACGTTCCACTTCAAGACCAAGGCCGAGCTGGCCGACACGGTGGAGGCGCGGGGCAAGTTCGTGGTGGAGTGCGCGCTGGAGCGGGTGACCGAGGTGTCGGCCCCATGGCTGGACCTACTCACCGAGCTGACGGTCGAACTGTCCCGCCTCCTGGAGAAGAACGTCTTCGTACAGTCGACGGCGCGACTGGGGCGGGAGCGGCCAGGCTCGCCCGACTGGTCGACGTTCTGGCTTCCCGAGATCAGACGCCTGGCCGAACTGGCACACGAGGGAGGGGAGTTGCTCTCCCCGGCGGCACCCGGCGACGTCACGGCGCTGGCCCGGCTGCTCGTCGCGGGGGCCGAGACGCGGATCCGGGACGACGGGCCCGCCGCCTCCTCCGAGGCCATCACCGAGGAGCTGACGCGGGTGTGGCGCCTCGTCCGGCCACGGATCTCCGACCCCGACCAGTGAGACGCCCTCCCCGGCACCCGGGGGCGGATCAGCCCGATCGGACCGCCGCCAGGTGCGAGCGGTACCACGGCGCCGCCTCCCCGATGCGGACCAGGGGGCCGGGTCCCGGCCGGCATCCGGCCGCGGTCCACACATCCTCGGACCGGTACCAGTGATCGCGTGCCAGTAGCGCGAACTGACGCTCGCTCACACGACCCGGCACTTCCTCCAGGCGCCGCACACACTCGGCCCAGGTGAGGTCACGGTCGACCCGCGGCAGGATCCCGTGCCCGGCCAGCGTCGCCATCAGGTCCCGGTTGCGCACCGGCGCCGGATGGCTGGCATGGAACACCGCGCCCGCCCCGGGGGCGGGCCGAGCGGCGAGGCCGGTGACCAGCCGGGCGAGGTCGGTGACGCCGACCATCGACAGCTTGCCCCGCCCGCCGTCCCAGTGCGCGGGCACCCGGTCGAGGAGTTCGGCCAGGACGGTGACCACCCAGCGGTCCCCCTGACCGACGATCAGCCCCGGCCGCAGCACCGTCGCCCCCGCCGCCAACGCGGGCCGCTCGGCGGCGAGTCGGGTCCGACTGGCCGCCGAAACCGGAGCCGGTACGATTTTTCCGATTTCGTCACCATGGTGTGGACCCGGACCATAAACTGCTGCTGTGGAAAGATGGACAATACGCCCCACACCGGCACGTTCGGCTTCGGCCATCAGAGCTGCCGTCCCTACGACGTTGACCGCGGCGCACTCGGACTCGTCCGAACTCAGCGACGCGGCCAGGTGCAGCAGCACGTCCGCCCCCTCGCAGGCCCCGCGCAGGGAGGCGGGGTCCGCGAGGTCGGCGGGGAACCACTCGCCGTCGGCCTCGGCGGAAGGGCGCTTGCCGACCGTCCGGACGACGGGCTGTGACGCCCCGTGACCCTGCTTCTCCTCCGCGAGCCAGCCCCGCAGTTCGCGCAGCACCGCCGAACCGACAAAGCCGGTGGCGCCGGTCAGCACGACGCGGCGCGGCCCTACGCCTCGTCCCACTCGAAATCCTCCGCCCGGGCCCGAAGACGCGCCTTCGCCTCTACCGTGGCGACCGACGGCAACAGGTAACGCCACAGCGCGGCCACGCGCTGGGGGAGGTCCTGCCGACCGGTCGCGATCTGCGAGAAGAGCTGGGTGCCGCTGTAGGAACCCACGATCACCTGGGCGAACTCCTTCTCGTCCACATCAGGCAGCAACTCGCCTCGGCCTCGCGCCACGAGCAGCTGTTCGTAGAACTGGTCCACCCACTGCTCGTACGGGGTCGCGTCCTGCAGACCGATCTCCCCCTGCTCGACGGCGAGCCGGACACCGGCGCGGAACACGACGTTGCGCCGGAGCTCCCGAGCGACGTGAAAGGTGATATCGATGATCCGCTGCAGCCCCTCCTCCCCCGCCGGAATCTCCACGTGGTCCTGCTGGCTGTTCATGACGGCCAGCGCGAGCCCTTGCTTCGACTTGAAGTGGAAGTACATCCCACCCTGGGTCACACCGGCGCGATCCATGATCTTGCTGATGCTCGCGCCGCTGAAACCGCATTCGTCGAACACCTCGGCCGCTGCACGCAGGATCGCCTCCCGCGTCTTCAGCGCCCGCTCCTGTTTGGGCTCAGCCATCAGTCCTCCGGGACCCAGTCGACAAACATAACGAACACCCTTTATTTTACATCCAGCCCCGGTCATCGCCGTCCGGAGGCCTTGGTTTGCTTAGGGGGAGGCAATCATGCTGCTTACTCACGTGCGTCCGGTCGCACCCGCACGCCCGGCTCTGACCACCACCGTGGCCCGCGAGTACGTCCACCGCGCCGCGTTCTCCGAGGTGTTCCTGAGCGGCTGGCGCAGCACCGGCCAGGACACCTTCGTCGTCACCGCCCAGTGGCCGCGAAGCCACAGCTTCTACCTCTCGGAGCACGGACTGCACGATCCGTTGATGCTCTGCGAGACGATCCGGCAGACCCTGCCGCTCCTGACGCACACCTCCTACGGTGTCCCCTTCGGACACCAGATGAGCTGGTCCCACTTCTCCTACGAGCTCAGCCCCGGCGCCCGGGCCATGTGCATCACGAACGCGCCCGCCGAGATCGAACTGCACGTGACGGCTTCCGACATCAGCTACCGCCGATCCGTACCGGTGGCCTTCACCATGGACTTCCAGGTCGTTCGCGACGGCGTACCGCTGGCCACCGCCAGCACCCGCTTCGGCTCCCACGCCCCCGTGCTCTACCAGCGGCTGCGCACCGGCCGCGCCGACGTCGACCGCATGTTCGCCGGGGCGCCCGAGCCGACCGCCCCCGCCACCCCGAGCACTGTCGGCCGCGACCGGGTGCGGGACGTCGTGCTCACCCCCACCGACCAGTCCGGCACGTGGCAGCTCAGGGTCGACACCGCACATCCCGTGCTGTTCGACCACCCCGTCGACCACGTCCCCGGCATGGTGCTGCTGGAGGCCGCACGCCAGGCCGTCCACGCGCTGGAGCCGGGCAGAATCGGGGCCGTCCCCGTCTCGATGGACGCGCTGTTCCACCGCTATGTCGAGTTCGACAGCCCCTGCTGGATCAAGACCAGCTCCACCGCCCCGCACTCGGGCGGCGGGCGCTGTGTGAACGTCACCGCCTGGCAGAACGAGGAACTCGTGTTCTTCGCCAAGGTCGCCACCGCGCCGCTCGCTTGACAGTCCGCAGAAAACGTGGCGGCGGCCCCCGCCACGGGTGGCCGCCGCCATGACGGCCCGCTCCAGGTGCTGCCAGGCACCCGGAGCGGGCCAGAGGTCAACTGCCCACCGAGCGCCAACTCAGTGGGCCACCGCTCGTTCCAGGCGCCAACCCGAACGAACGCACAGCAAGGTTCTGCCGAACCGAAGCCGATGAGGGCTTCTCGCCTCCCTACACGGAGACATCCACATGACACGAACACAGAAGCAGCACCTCCCGTATGAGAAGGGTCTGCTACCGCACTGCCCCGGCCGGAGTGATCAGACTCCCGCACGGGTCGAACAGCCATAGGGATGGGCAATATGATGAAGCAAACATCCCGTAATTTCCAGCCGTCCGGCGAAATCGACTCGCGGGACGTGATCACCCCACGGCAGCGTCGGCAACGGGTCAAGGTCCCCATGCGCATCGTGGAGTCCCCGTTCTACGCGGACGCGGCGCTCAGCGTCTACATCAAGGTCAAGGCACTGGCCCAGCGCCCCGAGGGCTGCACCGCCGGCGCCCGCACGCTCGCGTCCTACCTCGGGCTGTCGAAATCCACCGTCGAACGCGGCATCTCCCAGCTCCGCTCCGGCGCACCCGACAACGTGATCGAACTGCCGGAGAACACCCGCCGCTCCATGCCCGGCGGCTGGGGCACCACGTGCCTGCGCCGCGTGCGGCCGATGACATCCTCGGAGCGCTTCGTCTGGCTGCCCGTCGCCGCCAGCGAGGACCTCACCCCGCGTCAGCTGCGCGCGTACGCCGTCATCGCCTACGCCGTCGCCCAGAAGATCGCCCTGACCGAGACCGAACTCGCCGCCCACCTGCGCCACCACTCGGGCAGCCGCGCGGGCCGCCCGATCACCACGGAAGCCGCCGGGAAGGTGATCGACGCCCTGGAGACCACCGGCTGGGTCACCGTCGACCGCCGCGCCGGCACCCAGGGCCGCCACCTCTTCACCCTCGCCACCGGCGAACCGGCACCCCGCCCCGGTGACCCGTTCGACCTCTTTGCCACGCCCGGGTCTTCTGTTGTTGATGACGGATCAGGTTCCCGAGTTGATGACGGATCGCTCGCGTACAAAGAAGACCTCATGACTGACCGACCCGAGAACGAACGCCCGCTTGTCTCACCCGCCGTAGGCGAGGTACCGGTGGGTACGGCCGCGGGAAGCCCCGCGACCGGGCCGATGGAAGCGGTGCGTCCGGCCGAAACGGCCCGCTCAGGTGAGTCGGCCCTCCCGGGTCAGCCGGCGGCGGCTCAGCCCTCGCCCCCGCGTCTCGCGCTTCGCGCGGATGGGCACCCCGACACCCACGCCCCCGAACTCACCTACAGCCCCCGCGTCCACGCGGCCCTCGAGCCCGTCCGCTGGCTCCTGCCCGGGGCCAACACCTTCACGCAACGCCTCATCGGCCGCGAAGTCGGCCGCCAGCTGCGCACGGGCACCGACGACGCCAGGCTGCGGGGCCGCCTGACGGCCCGTCTGGCCGCCACGAGCCCGTCGGACATCCGCGACGTCGGCCGATGGCTCCTGGGCGTCGCACTGCCCCGCTGGGGCTGCGCCGACCCCGACTGCGAGACCGGAGTGCTCTGGTCGTCCGGCGCCCCGTGCCGGACGTGCCGGGAGGTCATCACCATCCGCCGTGCCGCCTCCCACGCCCCGGCGGGGCGCCCCCCGACCGTACCCGCCCCGCGCGCCAGCACCGCACCCACCGGACCGGCCCTTCTCCCGCGCTTCGGCCAATGCTGCCCCGGCTGCGAACGCCCCCGCCCGGTGGGAATGTCAGGCCTGTGCGGCAGCTGCGGGCACACCTCGCAGGCAGCCACCCCCATAGCCCTCCCGGCCCAGCGCTGCACCAGCGACGGCACGGCACACTGCGACCGGCCCGCGGTATCCGGCGGCCTCTGCTGGCGCTGCCGGGTTCAGGCCTCCTCCCCGACCCACACCGCCTCGACTGCCGCCCTGACCGGGCCTGTCCGGTGAACGTTGCCCGGATCCGAGCCCGACGAGCCCATGGGCACCCGATGTTGTCCGCGGACAACATCGGACAGCCCGCGGTCCCACAGGATGACGCGACGGCCGCACCGGCGACAGCCGTCCACATCGCGATGGTCCAGAGGATGAAGAGCACCGCACCGGCCGTATCCACGGAGGACGCCATGCCCCCATCCCCGGCATTCCTGGGGGATGGTTCATCGAGGCTCCTTCGGAGGGACGACCGAGACCGCACGGACCGGCGCGAGAGCCCCTCCCCGGTCAGGGACGGTCCACTCCCACGCCCGGTCAACACGCTAGGACCCGGAAGCGACTGCGACTTCTTCGGTCGTGCTCTTCCGCCCACACCCTCGCCGAGGACTGCCACTCGCCCCGACTTGGCCAACTCCGTGGGGAGTGTCATGAATGTGTGCCGTCGCCCGGCAGGCCATCGGATCGACCCGAGGAGACGGTCGCTCACGGCAGACGTCAAGGCAGGTTTCGCCACTAGAACGATCATCATCATGATCGAAATCTCTAGAAGAGCCTTCTGGCGGCTTGTCGGCCGGTCGACAAGCCCGACGTACCGGCAGCATCCTGAAAGGCGCCACAAGAGGCCTTTCTGCAGGTCACTTTCCTGCCATGAAGATGCAATTCCTGGAGCGGCGATCGCTGGAGAAGCAGCGTGGCCCCGGCGATGCCGGGGCCACATGTTGTCCGCGGACAACATCGGGTGCCACGCGTGAGGGCGAGCAGACGCGACTAGACGTGGGCGTGCAGCACCTCGACCAGAGCGAGGAACCCGTCGGAGTCCAGCCCAGCGCGAAGCGTCGCGGCCTGCTCGTCGACGGTCGCTCCGAGCGCCTGTACGAGCTGACGTGCCGTGGGGACGGGCGTCGGGTCCGGGGCAGGAGTCTGCCTGGGCAGCGGAGCCTGCTGGGTCTCGGCAGGGCGATCGACCGGCTCCTGCCGATCCGGCACTGGTGCGCCCGCATCCTCGTCCCGCGGGGCCGCGGGCCGGCCTGTGTTGTCCGCGGACAACATCTCCGGCGCCGAAGCCGCGACCGCCGCCGGCGCCACTCCCCTACCCGGCTCGGTTTCGTGCGTCGTGTTGTCCGCGGACAACACGGAGGCCTGCGATGGCTCGGCAACGGCAGGCCGCGCGGCCGGGGCGGGGATGTTGTCCGCGGACAACATCTTGAGCGCGTCCCGCTGGGCGATGCGCTTGGCGCGCTCTTCCTCCTTGAGCTGCTCCTCGAGGGCGAGGAGACCGTCGGTTGTCAGCGACTTGTCGTCCTTGTAGGCGCGGGCCAGGCGCCGACCGTAGCGCTCGGCCATCTCACCGGTGGCCAGCCGGTCCTGAATCGCCGAGGGGAGGGTCAGGAGCAGGATCTGGTTGCCCACCCAGGAGCGGTCCCGGCCACGACGGCGGGCGACCTCGGCGGCGTTGCCATCGCAAGCCTTCAGGAGCTGCTCCAGGCCCATGGCCCGCTCAATGATGTTGAAGTCCTCACGGTCCTCGTTCTCGGCCATGAGGTAGTCCATGAAGTCGGCCGGGCTGGTCGCCAGGTCGTCGCGGACCACGAAGTCGAGAACCTCCAGCCCCACCTGCGAGGCGGAGCGGTGACGGCGCTCGCCGTTGAGGAGGACGAACTCGGCTTCCTCGCCGATGAGGCGGACGTGGTTGGGCCACAGCGCGAGGTAGGCGGCGCGGGTGACCGCGACACACGCCGTGGTCTGCTTCTTCGCCAGACTCTGTCCCAGAGCCTCGCGCTGCTCCTCCGTGCCGTAGTAGCGGCGGGGGTTCATGGGGCACAGCGCGACCCGGTTCAGGGGGAGGCGCTGGATCTCGTAGTCCGGAATCGCTCCTTCGGCCTGGGCCTTGGCCCGGCCCCGCTCGCTGCGCGGCGTGCGGCTGATGGCCCCGAAGGCGCCCCCGGGTCCGAGTCGGTCGGCTGCCTTCACTTGGCGATCCTCCTCGCGATGTCGCGCATGACGTCGGCCTGGTCGCTGTCGGGCGCGTGAACGAGCAGCGGCGTCTTCATCCGCACGGCCTCGCGCTGGTCCTTCAGGTCGTTCACGACGGCGATCACCTCGGGGTGGCCGAGGCTCTTCCAGGAGTCGAGCGAGGAGGTCACGACGTAGCCCTTGCGGACGTCGTAGAGGTTGACGACGAAGCCCAGGTCGTGGACGTTGATGTCGAGGTCGTCGCAGAGGGAGTCGATCTGCTCGCGCAGGAGGGTGTAGGCGTCGGCGGAGGAGTCCTCGGCCTGAACCGGGATCACGATGCCGGAGCTGCCCGCGGGCTCGCCGTCGCGGGTCCGTGCGTAGTAGATCGCGTTGTCCATCGCGTACCCGAGGCTCGGGGGACAGTCGACGATCACGAAGTCGAACTCGCGCTCGATGGCGCCGAGAGCCTTTTCAAGGGCGGTCTCCTTGACGCGGATGTCGCGGGAGGAGACGAGCTTGGCGTCGAGCAGGAAGCCGTCGGTGCAGGCCGGCAGGAGGTGCAGGCGGTCGCCGAACGTTTCCCCCGGGATCTCGATGAGCAGCTCGCGCAGGTCGGCCTGCCGTTCGCCGCACATGTTCTTGACGAGGCTGTCGCCCTTGATCGGGAGGTGGTCGTGGCCGAACTGCTTGGTGAGGTGGCCCTGGGGGTCGAAGTCGACCAGGCAGACCCGGTAGCCCATCTCCGCGAGGGCCTGGCCGACCCCGGCGGACATGGCGGTCTTGCCGACCCCGCCCTTCTGGTTGCCGAACGCCACGCGCCGGGCTCCGGTCTGCGGCCGACTGCGGTGGGGAAGCGGGTTCGCATCCAGCCAAAGCCGGATCGCCTGCGCGAGGCCCTGGTTGAAGTTGAGCCTGCGGTCCGAGCAGTCCGCGCGGAAGGCCTTGTACAGCGCCGAGGGGACGTAGGTGGAGAACGAGTCCGACCGTGCGGTGTCGATCGGGTCGAGCGGGTGGTCGGCCTCCCGCCATGCCTGGATGCCCTGGGTGACGGCGTCCTGGATTGAGATGTTGACGGTCGCGGCGCGGATCTTCAGCTCCCGCCGCAACTGCTGGGGGAGTTTGGTAACTACCTTGTCCCGGTCATCGGGCATGGCTGGTGCGGTCATGAGGGGAGTTTACTAACCGCTGGCTTGATGTCAGTACACGCGACACAGAGCAATTCAGACTTTCCATCCATATCCCCCGGCTGCTCCGGCCTGCCGGTCGATGTTGTCCGCGGACAACATCTCCAGCCCGCCGGAGCAGCCCGGCGCAACCGACGTTCCCTCTCATGTTGTCCGCGGACAACATCTGGGGCGCCGAAGCGGCGACCGCGGCCGGCGCCACTCCCCTACCCGGCGCGGTCTCGTGCGCCGTGTTGTCCGCGGACAACACGAAGGCCTGCGACGGCTCGGCAACGACAGGCCGCGCGGCCGGGGCGGGGATGTTGTCCGCGGACAACATCTTGAGCCAGGCATAGTTCACGTCGGAGAGCGAGATCACGACGTCAGGCTGTCCGAGTCCCTTGAAGTCCTGGGCCGCGAGCGCACCCTGGCCGGCCTGGACGCCGCCGCCGAGCGCAGGACCTGACGCGGGAGCCGCCCGCCGACGTCCTCGTCCGCTACCCACGGAACGCACCTCCGGAAGGCCGGCGCGGCGTCGGTCGGTGGCTCCACGACCTCAGGGCCGGACGGCCGCTCGCCGCTGGGAGCCCACGGGCCCGGGAATCTCCCGGGCCCGCACGCTCTTGGGGGTTCCCGGCAGCGGCCGGACGATCAGCGCACCGGCAGCGTCAGGTCGGCCGGGTCGGCCGTGGTCGAGCCGAAGGTCACCCGGGAGCCGAGCGGAGTCCGCCCGCCGTACAGGGCGTCCCGGGTGCCCAGCACCAGTGCCAGGCGGTGGCCCGCCGGCAGGTCGTAGGCCGTGGCGAAGAGCGCGACATCCAGTGGGAACGGCTGCTCGGGCGTGCGCCCGGACCAGCTCTGCGGCGCGTGCGAGATCAGCCGGCCGACGCCCAGCGCGTCCACGTCGTAGAGGTAGGCGACGACCGTGCCCTGCGGGGCCGTCGCGGTGACCGTCGTGTGCACCCGGGCGACGCCGCGCAGCGACAGGCCCTGCGGGTAGGGCCTCGACTGCCGGACGACGGCGGCCGAGCGGGCCAGCAGTGGGACGACCACGGTCGGCGGCTGGTGCACCGCCTGGTCGATCATCCCGGACAGCAGGGCGACGCCGCCGCTCGCGCCGGAGGGGGTACCGCCGCGCACGGTGGTCCGCCAGTTCGCGGAGGCCGGATCGCCGGGGGTGTCGGCACCGAGGGTTTCGGCGCCGACCGTGAGGTGCTCGGTGCGGGAGCTGACGGACCGCCAGTCGGCGTGGTTCTCGGGCGCGCCGGAGGGCCGCACCTTCAGGTGGACCGGCTGCGGTCGGGTGTCCGGGGCCGGGGCGCCCTTGACGTACCGGTCGAGCCACGAGCGCGCGCTGTTCCAGGTGGCGTTGTCCAGTCCGAGCAGTCCGGTGAATTCCTGGCTCGCGTGGTCGCCCGGGCGCAGTTCGAGGCGCTTGGGTACGGTCAGCCGCTGGTAGAAGTCGGTGACCTGGCTGGGGTTGAAGAAGCTGTCGCCCCAGGCGTTGGCCATCAGGACGGCGGTGCCGTTCGCGTTGATCCGGTCCAGGTAGCGAGCCGGGGAGCGGGTGTCCGCCCAGTCGATGACCTCGGGCAGGTCGCGGTCGGCGAAGAGGTCGTCCAGCACCCGTGCGAACTCGGGGCTCTTGCGGCCGGTCGGGGCCTGGATGCCGGCGAGCACGGCCGCAGCCTGCAGGTGCCGGGTCTGCCCGCTGTAGAGCGAGTCGGTGAGGTCGGCCCAGCCGCTGAGCGAGGCGACGGCCTTGATCCGTGGATCGAAGGCGGCGCCGAGCAGGGTCAGCCCGCCGCCCAGCGAGAGCCCCACCATGCCGACCCGGTCCGGGTCGGCCGGGGTGTGCGCGAGCGCCCAGTCGATCACCGTGGAGATGTCCGCGACGTCCTTGGGCCCGGCGACGTCGACCTCCCCGCCGGAGCCCCAGAAACCCCGCACCGTGTAGGTGACGACGACGTACCCGTCAGCGGCGAGCGCACGGCCCTGGGCGACGTACTCCAGGTCGTTCTGCCCCCAGCTGGCCGGCTGCACCAGCAACGGGTACCGCCCCTGCGGATCGGCCCCTGGCGTCCCGAGGGCCGGAGTGAACACGTCGGCCCTGAGGGCGACGCCATCCTTCACCGGGACGTCGGCCAGGCGGAACGACCCGACACCCGCCGCGGCCGCGAGCGGCGGGTCCGCGACGGCGGGCTGTGCGACGGCGGCCCCGCCGAGGGCGAGCGTCGCCGCGAGGACGGCACTCGCCGTCCGGCGTCCACGGCTGGGGGTGGGTCGTTCCATCACGCGCTCCATCTGTGCTCGAACCGATCGATTGCCGGAGCGTAGCGATCTGACGCACAATCAGGGGAGATGGTGATCAGCCAAATTACCGGCCAGTAATACCAGTGGCTCCCGAACGGCGGGAGCACCACGGCCGGTGCGCCGGACCACTTGTCGGAGCACACCGCAGGAGTCGGCGCTCGCGTGGGAAGCAGAGCGGCCCGGCCCGCTGGTGCGGGCCGGGCCAGGGCAGCGGGCCGTCAGGTGCCGTGAGCGTCGGAAGGGCGGCTCGTTCGAGAAGGCGCCGGTCGTGGCGGCCTCGTGGGTCTCGGGGTCCCGGTCGTCCTCGTCGTCCAGGTCGCGCTCCATCCGCTCCCACACCGCGTCCGTCGACTCACCTCGACCTGCCGTCCTGCTGCTGACGCTTTCTCTCCCGATGCCCTGGCATCGGCCCAGGCTAAGGCGGCCGACCCGCCCGGAACGGGGTCGGGCCGGCCTCGGCCCACGTCCTTGACGGACGGGATGCTCCTATAGACGTCAAGCCGCAGGAGCGAGGTCGGTTTGAGTGATCTGTGCGGTTGGTGTGCTGGTCAGGGCGCGGTAGACCTCGCGGGCGACGAATCGCTTGAGGCAGCGCATGATGTCCTTCTTCGACAGCCCTTCGGTGGTGCGGCGCTCGACGTAGGCGCGGGTGCGTTCGTCGTGGCGCATGCGGACCAGCACGATGGTGTGCAGGGCGTTGTTCGCCGCCCGGTCCCCGTCGCGGTTGAGGCGGTGGCGGTGCATGCGGCCGGAGGAGGCCGGGATCGGCGCGACCCCGGCCAGGTGGGCGAACGCGGCCTCGGAACGCATCCGTTCGGGGTTGTCCCCGGCGCAGGTC
>NZ_JBEXKB010000086.1:0-31070 GCF_040609455.1 Kitasatospora sp. NPDC004669 | reverse complement strand
GCCCGGTTACATTCCGAACCCGGAAGCTAAGCCTCACAGCGCCGATGGTACTGCAGGGGGGACCCTGTGGGAGAGTAGGACGCCGCCGAACAATTATTCCAAAAAGACCCCCTCCCATTCGGGAGGGGGTCTTTTTGCGTTAACCTCTGCGAATGCAGAACCTGACCCTGACCTGGCAGTCCGCCGGGGGTGCCGCCGTCGGCCTCTACGGAGGCGCGTACGTCGCTGCGCGGGTCCGGAAGCCGGGGGTCTCGGCGCTGCTGCGGGAGGCCGGCACGCTGTTGGCGCTGTTCGCGCTCTGGCAGCTGGTGGGGCACCTGTCGGTGATGAACACCGACCACGCGCTGGACCGGGCGAGCTGGATCCACCGCGCCGAGCAGGTGATCGGGTTGCCGGACGAGGCGTCCTGGCAGACGGCGATCACGCCGTACCCGGTGTTGGTGAGGCTGGCCAACTACTACTACGCGGTCATGCACTTCGCCGTGATGCTGGGCGTGCTCCTCTGGGTGTTCGTACGGCACCGGGAGCGCTACGCGTGGGTGCGCAACACGGTGGTGATCACGACTGCGGTCTGTCTGCTGGTGCAGTTCATCCCGGTGGCGCCACCGCGGATGCTGCCGCATAGCGGCTTCGTCGATGTGGCCGCCGAGTACGGGCAGTCGGTGTACGGGGGCGCGGTCGGCGGGATGGTGGTCGCCGACCAGTTGTCGGCGATGCCCTCGGTGCACGTCGCCTGGTGCGTGCTGGCGGCGGTCGCGGTGGTGCGGGTGTCGCGGAGCCCGTTCCGCTGGGTCATGGTGCTGCACCCGGTGCTGACGGTCGCGGTGGTCGTGGTGACGGCCAACCACTTCTGGGCGGACGGCATCGTCGCCGTCGCGATCCTGCTCTTCGCCTACACCGTCCTGGCGTTGGCGGCACGCCGACGGGGTCGGACCTCCGTCGAGACGGAGACCCGACCCCGCAGTGGTGCCGAGGAGCGGCCGAAGCAGGTCACTTGACCGGCAGGGCGACCTTCCCCCAGGAGCCGTTGCTCAGCGCGGAGGTGGCCCAGTACCAGGCGACGAGCCCGGAGACGGCCGCGATCCAGCCGGCCGCCTTGGCGAGGCCGCCGTACCCACCGAAGCCGGCGATGGCGGACAGCACCAGGGAGACCGTCAGCAGACCGTAGACGACGCGGCTGAACAGACCGGCGCCCCAGCTGGCCGCCGTGAGGCTGAGGGCGAGCAGGGCCCACAACAGCAGGAACAGACCGGCGGCGTTCTTGCTCGCGCCGCCGGCCACCGACCAGGTCGCCCAGAAGGCACCGAGGCTGGTGAAGGCGGTGCCGGTGAAGCCCTCGCCGCGGCGGAGCTGCCACAGGCCCGCGATGAAGAGGGTGACGCCGCCGAGCAGGTGGGCGAGGTGGGCCGCGTCCCCGACACCGGTGCCGTGCAGGACGCCGGTGGAGAGCAGACCGTAGGCGAGTAGTGTCAGGCCGAGGGCGAGGTAGCCGAGGTTACCCGCATCGGCTCCGGTGGAGCGGGCGTTCGATGCCCCGGTAGCGTCGTTGCTCACCGGAGGCTCCTTTCACTCTGGGCGCGCGCAGGGCGCAGTGACGCTTGGTGTCGTTTCGATGAGTGGGTGCGCGCGACCGCGCCGAAGGCGCACGGCGAAAGGCGTGCGCGGGCAGCGGTCAGAAGTGAGGTCAGAAGTGATGGGCCAGCGGAGAGCCGCTGGTCACGTCCCCGCCGGAGGATTCCCCGGTGAGATCGGTGTACCCGGCCGTACTTGCTTGTACCCTTGTGAAGATAACAATTTGTGACCGCGTCAGCTGTGGATGCTCACGACTGGCGCTGGTTGGGTACCCGCAGGGTCAGGATCGCCATGTCGTCGGACGGTGGCTCCGGGGCGAAGCGTTCGACCGCGCGTTGCACCCGCATCGCGACCGCACCGGCGGTCAGGCCGGTGCAGCCGGTGAGCACCTCGGCCAGGCCGTCGTCGCCGAGCATCCGCCGGCCCTCGCGGCGTTCGGTGACGCCGTCGGTGACGCAGAGCAGGACCTCGCCGGGGGCGAGCACCAGGTGTTCGGCGGTGAGGTCGAGGTCGTCCATGACGCCGAGCAGCGGCTGCGGGGTGGCGGCACGGTCGACCCGGCCGTCGGTGCGCAGTCGCAGCGGCAGCGGGTGGCCGGCGCAGACCAGGGAGAGTTCGGTGCTGCCGTCCGGGCGGGGCGTCAGTTCGCCGTAGAGCAGCGTGAGGAAGCGGCTGCGCGAACCCTCGTCCAGGATGGCCGCGTTGAGCCGGCGCAGCACCTGCGGGGCGTCCAGGCCCTCGCGGGCGAGCAGACGCAGCGAATGCCGGGCCAGGCCGGTGACCGAGGCGGCCTCGGGGCCTGTGCCGCAGACGTCGCCGATGGCGAAGCCGTAGGTGCCCTCGCGGATCGTGAACAGGTCGTAGAAGTCGCCGCCGACCTCGTTGCCCTCGCCGGCGGCCTGGTAGTAGACGTCCACCTCGACGCCGGGGATCTCGGGCAGGTCCGGCGGCAGCAGGCTGCGCTGCAGGGCCTGGCTGGTCGCGGTGCGCTCGGAGTAGAGGCGGGAGTTGTCCAGGGCGAGGGCGGCCCGGCGGGAGAGGTCCTCGGCGAGTTCGAGGATCTCCTGGCGGAACCGGACGCCGGCCGGGACGCCGAGCGCGAGCAGGCCGATGACCCGGTTGCGCGCGGTCAGCGGCAGCACCACGGTTTCGCCGAGCAGGCCGGCCAGTTCGGGGCTGTCGGTCAGGCCCCGGGTTTCGGCGGTCTCGGCGGGCGCGGTCCAGAAGCGGACGCCGTGGGTGGGGCCGGCCTCGGGGGCGGGGGTCTTGTCGAGCAGCTCGCGCAGCGGGTCGATCCGGTCCTCGTCCTCGTGCAGGACGAAGGCGAGGCCGGCCGAGGAGCCGTGGTCGCCGTTGGTGTAGACGGCGCACCAGGAGGAGAGGGTGGGGACGGCCATCTGGGCCATCAGGGCGAGGGTCTGCTCGTGCTCGAGGGTGCCGGCCAGCAGGTCGGAGGCCTCGACGAGGAAGGAGAGCGAGCCGCGGCGCAGCCGTTCGAGCTCGGTCAGCCGGGTGCTCTCGACGGCCAGGGCGACCCGGTCGGCGGCGAACTGCAGCCGCAGCGCGTCCTCGTTGTCGTAGCGGCCGGGCACGGCGGTGGCGATGCCGAGCGAGCCGATTAGCCGGCCTTCGACCTTGAGCGGGACGGTGACCAGGGAGCGCATGCCGCTGCCGGTGAGCAGCGGCAGGCCGGTGGAGCGGGTGGCGAGGTCCTCGTGGACGGAGGGCAGCCGGGCGGAGTCGTAGCGGTTGCCGGTCCCGACCGGGAAGCGGGCGTGCCGGCGGTGTCCGGTGTTGAGGCCGGTGACGGCACGGACCTCGAACTCGGTCTCGTCGTCGGTGGTGAGCAGCAGGTACGCGGCGTCGGCGTCGAGCAGGTCGCGGGCGCGTTCGACGGTGCGCTGCAGCAGGGTGTCGAGGTCGTCGGTGGCGGTCGGGCCGGCCAGCAGGTCGAGCCGGGGACCGGCCGGGTCGGGGCGTTCGCCGGGCAGGGCGCGGGCGGGGGAGCGCAGCACGGCGCGGTCGGGTTCGAGGACGAGCAGACAGAGGGTGGAGGGGACGCCCTCGGTGTCGCGCACGCGCACCTGGACGCCGTACACCTCGACCTCCTCGCCGTCGGCGCGGCGGATGCCGTAGCCGCCCTCCCAGCGGGCCAGCCGCAGGGTGTCGGTGAGGCCGAGGCCGCGGCCGGGGGACTGCGGCCAGGCCGCCAGGTCGGCCCAGGGGCGGCCGAGGACGGCGGCGGTGGGGTACT
The DNA here is from genome assembly GCF_040609455.1 of Kitasatospora sp. NPDC004669. Taxonomy (NCBI): domain Bacteria; kingdom Bacillati; phylum Actinomycetota; class Actinomycetes; order Kitasatosporales; family Streptomycetaceae; genus Kitasatospora; species Kitasatospora sp. NPDC004669. Next base: position 27,244 of record NZ_JBEXKB010000086.1, on the reverse strand, counting down.
GGAAGAGGGCCTCGGCGTCCGGGTTCCAGGCCAGGACCCGGCCGTCCTCGTCGAGCTGGACGACGGCGACGTGCACCGGTCCGGGGCTGCTGGGCAGATCGCTGCCGGGGGTGGCGGGGACGGCGTAGCGGGTGCCGACCACGTGCGCGGGCAGGGCGAGCCGGAACCAGACGGTCTTCTGCCCGGCCGCGTACTCGACGCCCCAGCGTTCGGCGAGGGCGGAGCACATCAGCAGGCCGCGGCCGCCCTCGCCGTCCGGGTCGGCGTAGCGGTGTCCGTCGCTGAGGAACGGCAGGCCGCGCTCGGGGTGGTGGTCGGTGACCTCGATCCGGACGGTCTCCTCCTCGCGCAGGCAGCAGACCTCGGCGGCGGTGCCGGCGTGCACGACGGCGTTGGTGACCAGTTCGCTGACCAGGACGACGGCGTCGTCGACGACCTCGGGCAGGCCCCAGCCGAGCAGCGCGTCCCGGACGAAGCCCCGGGCGGCGGCCGCGGACCGGCCGTCGGGGTCGAAGGTGGCGGCTGCGCGCGCGGTGACCACGTTGCCACTTCTCCTCTGCTGCTCTTGCCCTGGCTGTCCGGGGTGCGGCGCCGACTCCCGGTGCGCGCCGTCGGGGTGAGCGGCGGCGCTGGGTCGGGTCGTGGCCCGGTGCAGCGCTCCACCCTACTTTCCGCTTGGTTCCCCGTGGGGGCGGGGCCGTGAAACAGGCACCTGAGGGTGATTCTGCCCACCTGTTTCGGACGGTGCGGTACCAACCGAGCGCAACCAGCCGTATACCCGGCGACAGTACTGCCAGACTGGGGGGTCCGCGACGGCCGGTGGGAGCAGTACGGTCGTGTGGGTGCCGGTGTGCCGTGTGAGCCCGCCGGTACGCAGCCCAGCCGGGCCGGTGCCCGGATGCGTGCCGTAAGGCACGGCGGTCACCGGACAGTTCACGATGTGGGAGGGGCCCGTTGAGTTCGGCCACCAAGGACGCAACCAAGGACGCAACCGGTACGACGCCGCCCGCTCCGCGCGGCGGGTACTCCGGCACGGCGCCGCGGAACGCGGCCGGCCGGCGGGCGGGCCACAACCGCGGTGCGGAGCCGGCCGACCTGCGCAAGCTGCTGGCCGCGCTGACCGCGATGCGGGACGGCAACTTCCGTCGCCGGCTGACGGTTCCGGGCGACGGGCCGCTGGCGGAGATCGCCGCGGTGTTCAACGAGGTCGCCGAGCGCAACCAGCACCTGACCGGTGAACTGGCGCGGGTGCGGCGGGCGGTGGGTCGTGAGGGCCGACTGAACGAGCGGTTGGAGACCGGCGCGGGCGAGGGCGCCTGGATGGCGGCCGTCGACAACTGCAACGCGCTGATCGACGACTTGGCCCGTCCGATGGCCGAGGTGGGCCGGGTGCTGACCTCGATCGCCGAGGGCGACCTGGACCAGAAGATGGAGCTGCGCTCGCTGCACAGCAACGGGGTCAGCCATCCGCTGCGCGGCGAGTACCTGAAGATCGGGCGGACTGTCAACGGACTGGTGGACCAGCTCTCCGAGTTCACCGACGAGGTGACCCGGGTGGCCCGCGAGGTGGGCACCGAGGGCAAGCTCGGCGGTCAGGCCAAGGTCCGTAGCGTGTCAGGCAGTTGGAAGGACCTGGCGGACTCGGTCAACACCATGGCGGGCCGGCTGACCGCGCAGGTGCGCAACATCGCCCAGGTGACCACGGCGGTGGCCAAGGGCGATCTGTCCCGCAAGGTCACGGTGGACGTGGCCGGCGAGATGCTGGAGCTGAAGAACACCGTCAACACGATGGTGGACCAGCTGAACGGCTTCGCCGCCCAGGTCACCACGGTGGCCCGGGACGTCGGCACCGAGGGCCGGCTCGGTGGGCAGGCCCAGGTGCCGGGTGTGGCCGGGGTCTGGCGCGAGCTGACCGACTCGGTGAACTTCATGGCCGACAACCTGACCGGCCAGGTGCGCAACATCGCCCAGGTGACCACGGCGGTGGCGCGCGGGGACCTCTCGCAGAAGATCGAGGTGGACGCGCGCGGCGAGATGCTGGAGCTGAAGAACACCATCAACACGATGGTCGACCAACTCTCCGGCTTCGCCGAACAGGTGACCCGGGTGGCCCGCCAGGTGGGCACCGAAGGGCGGCTCGGCGGTCAGGCGCAGGTGCCCTGGGCGGCCGGGGTGTGGCGGGATCTGACCGACAACGTCAACTTCATGGCGAACAACCTCACCGATCAAGTGCGCAACATCGCCCAGGTGACGACCGCGGTCGCCAAGGGCGACCTGTCGCAGAAGATCCAGGTGGACGCGCGCGGGGAGATCCTGGAGCTGAAGAACACCATCAACACGATGGTCGACCAGCTCTCCTCCTTCGCGGACGAGGTGACCCGGGTGGCCCGGGACGTCGGCACCGAGGGCATCCTCGGCGGTCAGGCGAGCGTGCCCGGGGTGTCCGGGACCTGGAAGGACCTGACCAACAGCGTCAACCTGATGGCCAACAATCTGACCAGTCAGGTCCGCAGCATCGCCGAGGTGACCACGGCGGTGGCGCGCGGCGACGTCTCGAAGAAGATCACCGTCGACGCCCGGGGCGAGATCCTGGAGCTGGTGACCACCGTCAACACCATGGTCGACCAGCTGTCCGCCTTCGCCGACGAGGTGACCCGGGTCGCCCGCGAGGTGGGCACCGAGGGCATTCTGGGCGGTCAGGCGCGGGTGCGCGGGGTGTCGGGCATCTGGAAGGACCTGACCGACAACGTCAACTTCATGGCGTCGAACCTGACCGGACAGGTGCGCAACATCGCCGAGGTCGCCTCGGCGGTGGCCCGCGGCGACCTCTCCAAGAAGATCACCATCGACGCGCAGGGCGAGATCGCGACGCTCGCCGGCACCCTGAACACCATGGTCGACCAGCTGTCCGCCTTCGCGGTGGAGGTCACCAGGGTGGCCCGCGAGGTGGGCACCGACGGCACCCTGGGCGGCCAGGCGAGCGTGCCGGGCGTGGCCGGCATCTGGAAGGACCTGACCGACAACGTCAACCTGATGGCCAACAATCTCACCGGCCAGGTGCGCAACATCGCGCTGGTGATCACGGCGGTCGCCCGCGGCGACCTCTCGCAGAAGATCGACGTCGACGCGCGTGGCGAGATCCTCCAGCTGAAGACCAGCATCAACACCATGGTCGACCAGCTCTCCGCGTTCGCCGACGAGGTCACCCGGGTCGCCCGCGAGGTGGGCACCGACGGACGGCTCGGCGGCCAGGCCCGGGTGCCCGGCGTGGACGGCACCTGGCAGGACCTCACCGAGTCGGTGAACGAGCTGGCCAACAACCTGACCCGGCAGGTGCGCGCGATCGCCCAGGTCGCGACCGCGGTGACCAGGGGCGACCTGAGCCTGCGGATCGACGTGGACGCCGCGGGGGAGCTCGACGAGCTCAAGGACAACATCAACCAGATGATCGCCAACCTGCGCGAGACCACCCGCACCAACCAGGAGCAGGACTGGCTCAAGACCAACCTGGCCCGGATCTCCGGCCTGCTCCAGGGCCGCCGGGACCTGGAGGCGGTCGCCTCACTGATCATGACCGAGCTGACCCCGGTGGTCTCCGCCCAGCACGGCGCCTTCTTCCTGGCCCAGCCGGCCGGCCGCACCGCCGAGCTGATCACCGAGGACGACGACGAGAACGACACCGTGATGCGGCTGATCGGCAGCTACGGTTACCAGCGGCGGGCGATGCCGACCACCTTCCGGCCCGGCGAGTCGCTGATCGGCCAGGCGGCGGTCGAGAAGCGGGCGATCATCGTCAAGGAGGCGCCGCCCGGCTACCTCAAGATCGCCTCCGGCCTCGGCGAGGCCTCCCCGGCCCACATCGTGGTGCTGCCGGTGCTGTTCGAGGGCCGGCTGCTCGGCGTGATCGAGCTGGCCACCTTCAGCTCCTTCACCACCGTCGCGTTGGACTTCCTCAACCAGATCGCCGACCTGATCGGCGTCACCGTCAACACCATCAGCGTCAACACCAAGACCGAGGGCCTGCTGCTGGAGTCCCAGCGGCTCACCGCCGAACTCTCGATGCGATCCGCCGAGTTGGAGGCGCGCCAGGAGGAACTGGAGCGCACCAACGAGGAGTTGCAGGAGAAGGCCGAGCAACTCGCCCAGCAGAATCGCGACATCGAGATCAAGAACAGCGAGATCGAGGAGGCCCGGCAGGTGCTGGAGGAGCGCGCCGAACAGCTCGCCCTGGCCTCCCGCTACAAGAGCGAGTTCCTCGCCAACATGTCGCACGAGCTGCGCACCCCGCTCAACTCGCTGCTGATCCTGGCCAAGCTGCTCTCCGACAACAACGAGGGCAACCTGTCGCCCAAGCAGGTCGAGTTCGCCGACACCATCCACGGCGCCGGCTCCGACCTGCTCCAGCTGATCAACGACATCCTCGACCTGTCCAAGGTCGAGGCCGGCAAGATGGACGTCCGCCCGGCCCGGATCGCCCTGGTCCAGTTGGTCGACTACGTCGAGGCCACCTTCCAGCCGGTCGCCCTGGACAAGAACCTGGCCTTCGCGGTGCGGGTCTCGCCGGCCCTGCCGGTCACCCTGCACACCGACGAGCAGCGGCTCCAGCAGGTGCTGCGCAACCTGATCTCCAACGCGGTCAAGTTCACCGACGCCGGCGGCGTCGACTTCTCGATCAGCCCGGCCGGCCAGGACGTCCCGCAGCACGTGCGCGAGCGGCTGCTGGAGTCCGGCTCGATCCAGGGCCCGGACGACGAGCTGATCGCCTTCTCGGTCTCCGACACCGGCATCGGCATCCCCGGCAACAAGCTGCGGGAGATCTTCGAGGCGTTCAAGCAGGCCGACGGCACCACCAGCCGCAAGTACGGCGGCACCGGCCTCGGCCTGTCGATCAGCCGGGAGATCGCCCGGCTGCTCAGCGGCGAGATCCACGCCCAGAGCGAGCTGGGCCGGGGCTCGACCTTCACCCTCTACCTGCCGCTGCGCTCCGAGGCCCCGGACACCGCCCCGGACGGCCGCCCGGCCGAGCGTCCGGGCGTCCCGGCCACGGCCGCGCCGCGTGCCTCGGTCGGGGTGACCCCGGTGGGCCTGCCGGTGCCGGTCGGCGAGAACCCGGCCGACCACTGGGCCCAGGAGGTCCGGGAGATGGCCGAGGAGCGCCGCCGCGGGGCGGTGGAGCGTCGGCGCAGCGCCGCGCTGGAGAGCGCCGCCGCGCCCCGGCCGGTCGAGCCCGCGCAGCAGCTCCGGCCGGCCCGCGGTGACACCCGCTTCGACGGCCAGCAGGTGCTGATCGTGGACGACGACGTGCGCAACGTGTTCGCGCTGACCAGCGTGCTGGAGCAGCACGGCCTGACCGTCCTGTACGCCGAGAACGGCCGCGAGGGCATCGAGATGCTGGAGCAGCACGAGAACGTGGCGCTGGTCCTGATGGACATCATGATGCCGGAGATGGACGGCTACGCGACCACCGAGGCGATCCGCCGGATGCCCCAGTTCGCCGGGCTGCCGATCATCGCGCTGACCGCCAAGGCGATGAAGGGCGACCGGGAGAAGTCGCTGGAGGCGGGTGCCACCGACCACATCACCAAGCCGGTGGAGACCGACCACCTGCTGTCGGTGATGCACGAGTGGTTGAACGGGGAGCGCGTGCGCGAGTGAGCGAAGCGAACGGGCCGGCAAGAGGTGCGCGTGGGCGGATGCCCCGGTCGAGCGAGGCGGGCGCGTGTGCGGTGAGGCGTGAACTCCGGGCCCTGCCCCGGGGTTCACGCCTGCCGGTCGGTCGGTTTGCTGGCGGTCGGGCCCGGGAACCCGGTAGGGTCACCGATCGTTGCGAACAGTGACCGGACGGCGACACACTGCTGAGCGTGCGCCGGAGCACTGGCTGCGCGCCGTTCCGGATCGGGTCACGACGGAGCGATGTGCCGGGCGAGGGGGTGCGGCTAGCATGACCGGGGTAGCGGTGGGCAGTGCGCGAGTGCCTTCACCGGGCGGCAGGCAGGCGACAGGAGGGCGGGCCCCCATGCAGAAGGCGAAGATCCTCCTGGTCGACGACCGACCGGAGAACCTGCTGGCGCTGGAGGCGATCCTCTCCGCCCTGGACCAGACGCTGGTGCGCGCCGCCTCCGGCGAGGAGGCGCTCAAGGCGCTGCTGACCGACGACTTCGCGGTGATCCTGCTGGACGTCCAGATGCCCGGGATGGACGGCTTCGAGACCGCCGCCCACATCAAGCGCCGCGAGCGCACCCGGGACATCCCGATCATCTTCCTCACCGCGCTCAACCACGGGCCGCACCACACCTTCCGCGGCTACGCGGCCGGCGCGGTGGACTACATCTCCAAGCCCTTCGACCCGTGGGTGCTGCGCGCCAAGGTCTCGGTCTTCGTCGACCTGTACGTCAAGAACTGCCAGCTGAAGGAGCAGGCCGCGCTGCTGCGGCTGCAGCTGGAGGCGGGCGGCGGCGAGCCGACCCTCGGCGGGGCGCTACTGGGCGAGCTGTCCGCTCGGCTGGCGGCGGTCGAGGAGCAGGCGGAGGCGCTGGGCAAGCAGCTGGACGGGGTCGAGGACGCCGGGGTGGCCGCCACCGCGGGGCACCTGGAGCGCAAGCTCGCGGGCCTGCGCCGGGCCCTGGACGCGATGCGCCCGGGCAGCTCGTAGGCCTTCCGCCGGACCCGCGCGGACCGCTCGCCGTACGCCCGCGAACATTCGCCGTGCGTTCGCCCGTCCGGGTGGTTCGACGGGGCGCCCGGGTGAAAGCCGGTCAGCGTGACGGTGCGTCTGCGACACGTCCGGACCCCCGGCTCGACCGCATGTGCGCCGGTGGTCCACACCGGTAGGCTGCTGACCCATGGCCACTCGCACGCCCGGAAACGCGGCACGCAAACCGACTCCGGGACCGTCCAAGAAGGCCGCGGCGAAGGCCCCGGGCAAGCCGCCCGCGAAGAAGGCGGCAGCTCGCAAGGCCCCCGCGAAGAAGGCGGCCGCCAAGTCGGCCCCGCCGCCACCGCCGCCGTCCCGCTCGGGACTGATGCGCCTCCTCAACGCCCTGGCGAGCCCGATCGCCGCGCTCTTCCGCGGCGTCGGCGACGGTGCCAAGAACCTCCACCCGGCCCACCGCAAGGACGGGCTGGGTCTGGTGCTGTTCGCGCTCGCGATGGTGACCGCCGCCGGCACCTGGTTCAGCCCGCAGGGCTGGCTGGGCGAGGGGGCCACCGCCGTGGTGTCCGGACTGTTCGGACGGCTCGACGTGCTGGTGCCGTTCCTGCTGGCCGGGATCGCGATCCGGCTCTGGCGCCACCCGGAGCTGCCGGAGGCCAACGGCCGGATCGTGATCGGGCTGAGCGCGCTGCTGGTCGGCGTCCTCGGCCTGGTCCACATCGGCTGCGGCGCGCCCATGATGGGCAGCGGCGCCTCCCGGATAAGGACGGCCGGCGGGATCATCGGCTGGGCCGCGTCCACCCCGATGATGGCCGCCGCCGGTCCGGCGCTGGCCGTGCCGCTGCTCCTGCTGCTGGCCTTCTTCGGCCTGCTGGTGGTCACCGCCACCCCGGTCAACCGGATCGGCGAGCGGGTGCGGGGGATGGGCATACGGCTCGGCGTGGTCGAGCCCGGTCCGGAGGACGAGGCGCGCTGGGGGCGTACGCCGGAGCGTGAGCTGTCCACCGACCCGCCGGAGGACGCCGACCCCGACGCGCTGCCCTTCACCGTGGACACCGACGGTGACGACCCGACGGACGAGGTGGCGGCCCGCCGTCGCCGTCGGCGGCGCAAGCAGAGCGCCGACCCCGAGGAACAGCCGGAGGCCGTCCGGGTCTCGCTGGACAAGGAGCCGCTGGACCCGTACGCCACCCGCGACCTGGCCGCCGGCGCGGCCGCCGACCTGGACGGCGCGCTGGTCTACGGCGTGCCCGCCTCCTCGGCGGTGGCGGACATGATGCACCAGGTCAAGGACCTCACCGCCCCGCCGGAGGAGCCCGCCGTCCCGGCCGCCCGCAGCGGCGGCCCGGGCGTGCCCGCGGAGCACGGCCCGGCGCCGGTGCGGATGGAGCAGCTCCAGCTCGCCGGGGACATCACCTACTCGCTGCCCCCGCTCGACCTGCTGGAGCGCGGCGGCCCGGCCAAGGCCCGCAGCGCCCTCAACGACGAGGTGGTGGCCCAGCTCACCGGCACCTTCGCCGAGTTCAAGGTGGACGCCAAGGTCACCGGCTTCACCCGGGGCCCGACGGTCACCCGCTACGAGGTCGAGCTCGGCCCGGCCGTCAAGGTGGAGCGGATCACCGCGCTCGCCAAGAACATCGCGTACGCGGTGGCCAGCCCGGATGTACGGATCATCAGCCCGATCCCGGGCAAGTCCGCGGTCGGCATCGAGATCCCCAACCGGGACCGCGAGATGGTCAACCTCGGCGACCTGCTGCGCTCGCGCACGGCCGCCGAGGACACCCACCCGATGGTCGTCGGCATGGGCAAGGACGTCGAGGGCCACACCGTGATGGCCAACCTCGCCAAGATGCCGCACATCCTGGTGGCCGGTGCGACCGGTGCGGGCAAGTCGTCCTGCATCAACTGCCTGATCACCTCGATCCTCGCCCGGGCCACCCCGGACGAGGTGCGGATGGTCCTGGTCGACCCCAAGCGGGTCGAGCTGACCGCGTACGAGGGCATCCCGCACCTGATCACGCCGATCATCACCAACCCGAAGAAGGCCGCCGAGGCCCTCCAGTGGGTGGTGCGCGAGATGGACATGCGCTACGACGACCTCGCGGCGTACGGCTTCCGGCACGTGGACGACTTCAACGCGGCGGTGAAGGCCGGCAAGGTCACCCCGCCGCTGGGCAGCGAGCGGGAGCTCACGCCGTACCCGTACCTGCTGGTGATCGTCGACGAGCTGGCCGACCTGATGATGGTCGCGCCGCGCGACGTCGAGGACTCGGTGGTCCGGATCACCCAGCTGGCCCGCGCGGCCGGCATCCACCTGGTGCTCGCCACCCAGCGGCCCTCGGTGGACGTGGTCACCGGTCTGATCAAGGCCAACGTGCCGTCCCGGCTGGCCTTCGCGACCTCGGCGATGGCCGACTCCCGGGTCATCCTGGACCAGCCCGGCGCGGAGAAACTGATCGGCAAGGGCGACGCGCTCTTCCTGCCGATGGGCGCGAGCAAGCCGATCCGCATGCAGGGCGCCTTCGTCACCGAGGCGGAGATCGCCAGGGTGGTGCAGCACTGCAAGGACCAGCTGAGTGCCGTCTACCGGGACGACGTGACGGTCGGCGGCGGGCCGAAGAAGGAGATCGACGAGGAGATCGGCGACGACCTGGACCTGCTGATCCAGGCGGCCGAGCTGGTGGTCTCCACCCAGTTCGGCTCGACGTCGATGCTTCAGCGCAAGCTCCGGGTCGGCTTCGCCAAGGCGGGTCGGCTGATGGACCTGATGGAGTCGCGCGGCATCGTCGGTCCGAGCGAGGGTTCCAAGGCCCGCGACGTCCTGGTGAAGCCGGAGGAGCTGGACGGCGTGCTGATGACCCTGCGGGGCTGAGAGCAGCCCCGCAGGGCTGACGGGCCGTTCCCTCCGGGTGTGTTCACCCGTTCGGAGGAGCGTGGGCGCGGTGTGGGGCTCGTCTTCGAACTCCCGCGGACGGGAGTCCGGCGACGAGCCCCGAGGAACCGAACGTCCGTACGCCGCGTCACAGGCCGGAAAGCGCACCCCGGGTCCCTCGCGAGCCCCCCGCTGACCACCGGTCAGCGGGGGGTGGGCCCCGGTCGGAGCGGGCGCGCGCATTTGCGGCCCGTCCGCTTGAGAAACGATCCGCCCACGCCCCTAGACTGTTCTCCAGCAGGTGGCCATCCGCTCGAAAGGCGTGCCCCGTGACCATCGGCAATTCCTCCGACCACGAGAACGCCCCGTCGTCCGTCGAGCCGACCGACGACGCGGTGCAGGCGGCCGATGCCCCGAGCATCGGCCGGGTGCTGTCAGCCGCCCGGATCGAGGCGGGACTCACGGTGGACCAGGTGAGTACCGCCACGCGCGTGCGGGTGCCGATCGTCCATGCCATCGAGGGGGACGACTTCGGCAGCTGCGGCGGCGACTTCTACGCCCGCGGGCACATCCGCTCGATCGCCCGGGCGGTCGGCGTGGACGGCGAGGCGTTGGTCGCCCGCTACGACGCCGCGCACGGCGGCTCACCGGCCGTCAAGCGCCCGGCCGCCCAGTTGATCGACAGCGGCCCGATCAGGGTGCCCCGACGCAGCCGGCCGAACTGGGCGGCGGCCATGGTCACCGCGATCGTCGCGGTGGTCGTGTTGATCGGCTTCAACCTGGTGAGCGGCAAGGGCGGTCACGGCACCACCGGCTCCGCCAGCGCGCCGCTGCCCAGCGGCTCCGGCACCGGCTCGGTCGCCCCGGCCACGCCCACCGTCCAGCCGTCGGCGCCCGCGCCGAGCGCCGCCGCGATCGCCGCCGTCCCGGCCGACAAGGTCACCGTGAAGCTGGTCGCCCAGGGCACCAGCTGGGTCTCGGCGATGGACGGCAACGGCAAGTCGCTGTTCCAGAACAACATCAGCGACGGCCAGGACCAGACCTTCACCGACCCCAAGCAGATCAAGCTGGTGCTCGGCAACGGCGGGGCCGTGCACGCGTACGTCAACGGCAAGGACCTCGGAGTCCTCGGCAAGGACGGCCAGGTGGTGCACGTCACGTACACCCCCGGAGACCCGCAGGCTGGCTGACCACAGGGGTCGGCGAGGGCCGTTGATGATCAGCTGATCCATAACGTGTGACCTCCGGGGCGAACGGCACCGGAGGCCGCGCGTTAATCTTGGGCCTATGCCTGAACGCCGCACTGTCGCCCTTGTCACGCTCGGATGCGCCCGCAACGAGGTGGACTCCGAGGAACTCGCCGGGCGACTGGAAGCCGACGGCTGGTTGCTCGTCGATGACGCCGCCGAGGCGGACGTCGCCGTCGTCAACACCTGCGGCTTCGTCGAAGCCGCCAAGAAGGACTCCGTGGACGCCCTGCTGGAGGCCAACGACCTCAAGGGTCACGGCCGCACCCAGGCCGTCGTCGCGGTCGGCTGCATGGCCGAGCGGTACGGCAAGGAGCTCGCCGACGCGCTGCCCGAGGCGGACGGCGTGCTCGGCTTCGACGACTACGCGGACATCTCCGACCGCCTGCAGACCATCCTCTCCGGCGGCCACCACGCCCCGCACATCCCGCGCGACCGCCGCAAGCTGCTGCCGATCAGCCCGGCCGAGCGGCAGTCCGCCGCCGAGGCCGTCGCGCTGCCCGGCCACGGCGCCGAGGCCGCCGCCGAGCCGATCGCCGACCTGCCCGAGGGCCTCGCGCCCGCCTCCGGCCCGCGCACCCTGCGCAAGCGGCTGGACGACAGCCCGGTGGCCTCGGTCAAGCTCGCCTCCGGCTGCGACCGGCGCTGCTCCTTCTGCGCCATCCCGGCCTTCCGCGGCTCGTTCATCTCCCGCCGCCCCTCCGACGTGCTGCACGAGGCCAAGTGGCTGGCCGAGCAGGGCGTCCGCGAGATCGTCCTGGTCAGCGAGAACAACACCTCCTACGGCAAGGACCTCGGCGACATCCGGCTGCTGGAGACGCTGCTCGGCGAGATCTCCGCGTTCGAGGGCGTCGAGCGGGTCCGGGTCTCCTACCTGCAGCCGGCCGAGATGCGTCCGGGCCTGATCGACGCGATGACCGGGACCACCGACGTGGTGCCCTACTTCGACCTGTCGTTCCAGCACTCGGCGCCCGCCGTGCTGCGCCGGATGCGCCGCTTCGGCTCCACCGACCAGTTCCTGGAGCTGCTGAAGACCATCCGCGACAAGGCCCCGCAGGCCGGCGCCCGGTCCAACTTCATCGTCGGCTTCCCCGGCGAGACCGAGGAGGACTACGCCGAGCTGGAACGCTTCGTCACCCACGCCGGGCTGGACGCGATCGGCGTCTTCGGCTACTCCGACGAGGACGGCACCGAGGCCGCGACCTACGACGGCAAGCTGCCCGAGGACGTGGTCGCGGACCGGCTGAGCCGACTGAGCCGCCTCGCCGAGGAGATGACCGCCCAGCGGGCCGAGCAGCGGATCGGCACCGAGGTCGAGGTGCTGATCGAGTCGATCGAGGATGGCGTGGTCGAGGGCCGCTCCGCCCACCAGGCCCCGGAGACCGACGGTCTGACCACGCTGACCGGCGTCGAGGACCCGGAGATCGGGCAGTTCTGGCGGGCCACCGTGGTGGCCAGCGAGGGCGTCGACCTGATCGCCGAGGCGCAGCAGCAGGTGCGACTGTCCGGTGCTTCGGGGGCCGAGGCTCCGGGAGCCGGGGAATGACCAAGGGGCCCGGCGCCCCGGCTGCGGCCCACCCGGGCAGACCGGCGGCCGCCCTGCCGTCGGCGCCGGGGGTGTGGAACATCGCCAACGTGCTCACGATGGTCCGGGTGCTGCTGGTCCCGGTCTTCGTGGCGCTGCTGTTCGCCGACGGCGGGCACAACCCCAAGTGGCGCTCGGTCGCCTGGGCCGCGTTCGCGATCGCGATGATCACCGACCTGTTCGACGGTGAACTCGCCCGCCGCAAGGGCCTGGTCACCGACTTCGGGAAGATCGCCGACCCGATCGCCGACAAGGCGATCATGGGCTCGGCGCTGATCGGCCTCTCGCTGCTCGGCGACCTGCCCTGGTGGGTCACCGTGGTGATCCTGGCCCGCGAGCTCGGCATCACGCTGATGCGCTTCTGGGTGATCCGCTACGGGGTCATCCCGGCCAGCCGCGGCGGCAAGCTCAAGACGCTGACCCAGGGCACCGCGGTCGGCATGTACGTCCTGGCCCTGACCGGGTGGCTGGCTACCGGGCGGGCGGTCCTGATGGGCCTGGCGGTGCTGCTGACCGTCGGCACCGCGCTGGACTACGTCGGACAGGCGCTGCGACTGCGCCGCGAGGGCATGGCCGCGGAGCGCGCGGACCGGTGAGCGACGGGGGAGACCGGGTGGCGGACTACGAGCTGGCTGAGCGGGCGCACGCCGCGCTGAGGGCCCAGGGGGGCACCCTGGCCGTCGCCGAGTCGCTGACCGGCGGGCTGCTGGCCGCCGCGCTGGTCGACGTCCCCGGGGCCTCTGCGACCTTCCGCGGCTCGGTCACCGCGTACGCGACCGAGCTGAAGGCCTCGGTGCTCGGTGTGGACGAGGGTCTGTTGGACGTGTACGGTCCGGTTCACCCGGTGGTCGCCCGGCAGATGGCCGAGGGCGTGCGCGGGCTGCTGGGGGCCACGTACGGGCTCGCGACGACCGGGGTGGCCGGTCCGGAACCGCAGGACGGTCGGCCGGTGGGCACGGTACACCTGGCGGTGGCCGGCCCGGGGGGAACTCTGGTCAGTTCGCCCCTGCTGTCGGGCGGTCGTGCCACAATCCGTCACGGGGCGGTGACCGCCGCACTGGAGCTGCTCGTCGGCCGGCTCGCTCGATAGGGGCCCGCCGGAGGATCTCCACCGAACCGAGATCCCTCGAACTGGCGCGCGGGTATGGCACAGCTGGAGGATCGTGTTACATCCAAGGTCCTGGTTGGGCAGAAACCAGGTGGCGAACGAGTTGCGTGACGGTGGCCGGGTGGGCCGCGTCGGGTACCACGAGGGGCCCGGGAACCCGGGTGCGACACCGGAACGAGGAGGGGGCGGCCTTGCAGCCCAGAGTGAACACGACCGGGGTCCCCGCACGCGAAGCGGGCAAGGCGGTACGGTGGGGGCGTGACATCTCGATCCGCAGTCCGAGGAGGGAGGCACCGATGATCCTGCTCCGTCGCCTACTGGGCGATGTACTGCGTCGGCAGCGCCAGCGCCAGGGCCGCACACTCCGCGAGGTGTCGGCGGCCGCCAGGGTTTCGCTCGGATACCTCTCCGAGGTCGAGCGGGGACAGAAGGAGGCCTCCTCGGAGCTGCTCTCCGCCATCTGCGACGCACTCGACGTCCGGATGTCCGAGGTCATGCGCGAGGTCAGCGACGAACTGTCGCTCGCCGAACTTGCGGCGATGGCCACCCTCTCCGAAGGTGATCTGCTGAGGCCGGTACTCGAACCGGTTCCGCTGCCCGCCCCCGGCGCCGACCGGGCGAACATGTCGCCCAAGGCCGCCGCGATGGACGTGGTCGCCGCCTGATTCCGGCCTCGACACCCGGGCTCCTCCGATGCCCGGGGCGAGCGGAGGAGGGCGGTCGTGCGGAGAGTCGCGACGGTGGACGCGGTGGCCCGAATACGGCTGCGGGCGCGGCGGTTGGTGCCGTGGCCGACGCGGTGGGTCCTGGTGGCCCTCGTGAGCGGGCTCGCCTGGTGGGTCCTGGTCGTCCGTGGGCAACTGGCCGATGGTGCGGTGCTGGGGCTGCTGGCGGCCGGCGGCTGGGGGCTCGGTCTCATCCCGGTCCACGCCGACCGGAACGCGACCGGACCGGTGCGGCGCCTGCGCCGGGACGAGGAGGCCCTGGGCCGGGTGGAGGCGCAGCCGCCACCGATCGGGTGATGCGACGTGGACGAAGGCCGCGGGGTCGTTGACCCCGCGGCCTTCGGGCTCTCCGCCCGAGCTACGGACGCAGTCGCAGGCCGCGCGGGGTGGCGTGGAAGCCGGCCTCCTCCAGGGCGCGGCCGAGCTCGGAGCCGAGGGCGGGCTCGCCGTTGGCCCGCTCGACCGTGACGCTGCCGAGCGCGCCCTCGCGGACCGCCTCGGCGAGCGCCCCGGCGGCCAGCGTCCGGGTCGCCCCGTCCTCCGGCCAGGCCAGCAGGGACTTGCCGCCCCGCTCCACGTACAGCGCCAACTCGCCGTCCACCAGCACCACCAGGGCGCCCGCCTTGCGGCCTGCTCGATGGGCGGTGGAGTCCTTGCGGCCGGGGGCGGTGGGCGGCTCGGGCCAGGGCAGGGCCGCGCCGTAGGCGTTCGCCGGGTCGGCGGCGGCCAGCACCAGCGGCTGCGGCGGCTCGGCCGTCGGGGCGGCCGACCACTCGGCGTTGCCGGCCCGCTCCAGCCGGCCGTTGACCGAGCGCAGTCGGTCGGCCGCGCCCTCCATGGCGAACTGGGCGCCGCCCAGGCCCTCGACGAAGTAGCCGCGGCGGGCCCGGCCGCGCTCCTCCATCGCGGCGAGCACCCGGTAGACCCCGGCGAAGCCGCCGGGCACCCGTTCGGCGGCCACGGTGCCCCGGGTGAGCAGGCCGTGCCGGTCCAGCAGGCTCTGCGCCTGGGCGGTGGCCCGGACCGTCGGGTCGGCGGCGAAGGTGGGCAGCAGCGACCAGCGTCCGGCCACCGTCGGCGGGCCGCTGCGCAGGGCGCCGCCGACCCGGCCGAAGGCGCGGCCCGCGCCGCCGTAGCGGCCGCGAGGGGTGGCCCTCGGCGCGCGGTGGGCGGTGGCACCCGCGGTGCGGCCGGAGCCGAGCAGGGCGCGCAGCGGGGAGAGGGTGTCGTTGGTGACGTAACCGGCCCAGACCAGGTCCCAGAGCGCCTCGACGACCTCCGGCTCGGGGACGTCCTCCGGGAGCTGCTGGACGAGTTGGCGGAAGAACAGGCCGTAGCCGCCGGCCAGGGCCTGCATCAGGGCGCTGTGCACCGGGGTGAGCGCGGGCGGGACCGGCTCGGGGCGCAGCAGGTGGGCGTTCTCGGCCAGGTGCAGGCTGAGCCAGCCGTCCTTGCCGGGCAGCGCGCCGGCGCCGCACCAGCCGATCTCGCCGGCCGCCATCAGCTCGTCCAGCAGGCCGGGGGAGTAGTCGGTGAGCCGGGCCGGGAGGATCAGCTTCTCCAGGGCGGAAGCGGGCAGGGCCGTGCCCTGGAGCTGTTCGACCACCCGGAGCAGGCCGTCCGGGCCGCGCAGCCGGTGGCCGGCCAGGTGCTGCCACTGCGGCAGGAAGGCGGCCAGGGCGCGCGGCGGGACGGGCTCGACCTCCTGGCGCAGGGCGGCCAGCGAGCGGCGGCGCAGCCGGCGCAGCACCTCGGCGTCGCACCACTCGGGGGCGGTGTGGCTCTCCGCGGGCCGGAACTGCCCTTGGACCAGGCGGCCGGCGGCGGTGAGTCGGTGCAGCGTACCGGTGACGACGGCGGTGCCGAGACCGTAGCGGGTGCCGGCCTCGGTGGCGGTGAACGGGCCGTGAGTACGGGCGTGGCGGGCCAGCAGGTCGCCCAGTGGGTCCTTGACCGGCTCGGTGAAGGCCTCCGGGACGCCGACCGGCAGCGGGGTGCCGAGCGCGTCGCGCAGCCGTCCGGCGTCCTCGATCGCGGCCCAGCGCCCCTCGCCGGCGATCCGGACCTGGATCACCCGGCGGGCGGCCTCCAACTCCAGGGCCCAGAGCGGTTCGGCGCCGCGGGCGGTCAACTCGGCCTCGGTGAGCGGGCCGAGCAGCCGCAGGGCGTCGGCGACGCCCTCGGCGTCCTTGATCCGGCGCTCGGGGGTGAGGCGTTGGAGCTCGGCCTCCAACTCGGCGAGCACCTGGGGGTCGAGAAGTTCGCTCAGCTCGGCCTGTCCGAGGAGTTCGGACAGCAGCCGGGAGTCCAGCGAGAGCGCGGCGGCGCGGCGTTCGGCGAGCGGGGAGTCGCCCTCGTAGAGGAACTGGGCGACGTAGCCGAACAGCAGCGAGCGGGCGAAGGGCGAGGGCTCGGGGGTGGTGACCTCGACCAGGCGGACGGCGCGGGACTCCAGGTCGCCCATCAGCTCGACCAGGCCGGGGACGTCGAAGACGTCCTGCAGGCACTCCCGGACGGCCTCCAGGACGATCGGGAACGAGCCGTACTCGGAGGCGACCTCGAGCAGTTGGGCGGCGCGCTGGCGCTGCTGCCAGAGCGGGGTGCGGCGGCCGGGGTTGCGGCGCGGGAGCAGCAGGGCGCGGCCGGCGCACTCGCGGAAGCGGGAGGCGAACAGGGCGGAGCCGCCGACCTGGTCGGTGACCAGTTGCTCGATCTCGCCGGGGTCGAACAGGGCGGCGTCGGCGCCGACCGGGGCCTCGTCCGGGGGCGAACCGGCCGGTTCGGAGGGGCTGCTGAAATCGAAGTCGGGGGCCAGGAGGTCGGCGTCGGGCAGGCGGAGCACGATGCCGTCGTCGGCGTGCATGACCTGGGGGTCCAGGCCGTGCTTCTCGCGCAGCCGGGCGCCCAGGGCGAGGGCCCAGGGGGCGTGCACCTGAGCGCCGAAGGGGGAGTGGATGACGATCCGCCAGTCGCCGAGCTCGTCCCGGAAGCGCTCGACCACGATGGTGCGGTCGTCCGGGAGGTGGCCGCAGGCGGTGCGCTGTTCGGCGAGGTAGTCGAGCAGGTTGGCGGCGGCCCAGTCGTCCAGGCCGGCCCGCTTGAGGCGCTCGGTGGCGGCCTCCGGCCGGAGGGTGCCCAGCTCGCGGGTGAACGCGCCCAGGGCCCGGCCGAGTTCGAGCGGGCGGCCGAGGGCGTCGCCCTTCCAGAACGGGAGCCGGCCGGGGACACCGGGGGCGGGGGTGACCAGCACCTTGTCGTGGGTGATCTCCTCGATCCGCCAGGAGGTGGTGCCGAGAGTGAACACATCGCCCACGCGGGACTCGTAGACCATCTCCTCGTCCAGCTCGCCGACCCTTCCACCGCCCTTTTTGGGGTCGGTGCCGGCGATGAAGACGCCGAACAGGCCGCGGTCGGGGATGGTGCCGCCGGAGGTGACGGCCAGGCGCTGGGCGCCGGGGCGGCCGGTGACCGTGCCGGCCACCCGGTCCCACACCACCCGGGGACGCAACTCGGCGAAGGCATCCGAGGGGTAGCGGCCGGCCAGCATGTCGAGCACGGCGTCGAAGGCCGACTGCGGGAGGGTGGCGAAGGGCGCGGCACGGCGGACCACCGCGAGCAGGTCGTCCACCGGCCAGGCCTCCAGGGCCGTCATCGCGACCAGCTGCTGGGCGAGCACGTCCAGCGGGTTGCGCGGGATGCGCAGCGCCTCGATCCGGCCGGCCCGCATCCGCTCGGTGACCACGGCGGACTGCACGAGGTCCCCCCGGTACTTGGGGAAGAAGACACCGGTGGAGACGGCGCCGACCTGGTGGCCGGCCCGGCCGACCCGCTGCAGGCCGGAGGCGACCGAGGGTGGGGACTCGACCTGGACGACGAGCTCCACGGCGCCCATGTCGATGCCCAGCTCCAGGCTGGAGGTGGCGACCACGGCGGGCAGCCGGCCGGCCTTCAGCTCCTCCTCGACCAGGGACCGCTGCTCCTTGGAGACGGAGCCGTGGTGGGCCCGGGCGATCACCGGGGGCGCGCCCTTGGCGGCGCCCGAGCCGCCCATCAGCTGGGCCGGGGCGTGCGCCTCGGGGGCGGCGGTACCGGTGGCGCGCTCGTGGGCGATCTCGTTCAGCCGGTTGCACAGGCGCTCTGCCAGGCGGCGGGAGTTGGCGAAGACGATGGTCGAGCGGTGGGCCTCGACCAGGTCGACGATCCGCTCCTCGACGTGCGGCCAGATGGAGGCGCCCCCAGCCTGGCGGCCGGGAGGTGCCCCCAGGCGCTGCGGGTCGCCGTCGGCGGCGCCGCCGGTGGCCGGGGCGGCGGGCAGGTCGTCCAGGTCGGGGACCGGAACCACCACCGAGAGGTCGAACTCCTTGGCGGCGGCGGGCTGGACGACGGCGGCGCCGCGCTGCGGGCTGAGGAAGCGGGCCACCTCCTCGACCGGGCGCACCGTCGCGGACAGGCCGATCCGGCGGGCCGGGCGGTCCAGCAGCTCGTCCAGCCGCTCCAGGCTGAGCGCCAGGTGGGCGCCGCGCTTGGTGCCGGCGACCGCGTGCACCTCGTCCAGGATCACCGTGTCCACGCCGCGCAGCGCCTCCCGGGAGGCGGAGGTGAGCAGGAGGAAGAGCGACTCGGGGGTGGTGATCAGGATGTCCGGCGGGTGGGTCGCGAAGCGGCGGCGGTCGGCGGCGGGGGTGTCGCCGGAGCGGATGGCGACCTGGACCTCGGGCTCGGGCAGGCCGAGGCGGACGGCGGCCTGGCGCAGGCCGGTCAGCGGGGCGCGCAGGTTCCGTTCGACGTCCACCGCGAGGGCCTTCAGCGGGGAGACGTAGAGCACCCGGCAGCGGCGCTTGGGGTCGGCGGGGGGTGGGGTGCTGCTGAGGTGGTCGAGGGCGGAGAGGAAGGCGGCGAGCGTCTTGCCGGAGCCGGTGGGGGCGACCACCAGGACGTCGGTCTCCCGCCGGATGGCGCGCCAGGCCTCGGACTGGGCGGTGGTCGGGGCGGAGAAGGCGCCGGTGAACCAGGCCCGGGTGGGCGGGGCGAATCCGGCCAGGGGGTCGTCGGCCCGGGGGGCTTCGGCGGGCGGGGTCGGGTGCTGGGGCGCCATGCCCCCCATGGTGCCGGGTGGGACCGACAAGTGGGGCGGGACTGCTTCGGGGGTGGGGGTGGGGGTGGTCGGGGCGTAGGTGTCGTTGAGGGGGCGGGAATGATGATCCGCTCATATGGTGAGGAATCGGACGTGTGATCAACCCGTGACCGTGGCCGCACGGCCGTTTCCTCACCGGATCGACGAGCGGAGACCGTGGGATGGCGCAGGCGCACCTGTCCGGCGGTCCCGACCGTGCGGTCCGCCGTCGCAGGGTCCGCGGGCCGGCCCGGGCACTGCTGGCGATGCTGCTCACGGCCCTGGTGGTCGGCGGTGCCGTGCCGTACGTGTCCGGGCCCGGGCGGGCGTACCTCAGCTACCTGGTGTTGGCCGACCAGGAGGACGCCGCGGGCGCCGCCCGGGCCGGGGCGGAGAGCCGGTCGGCGGGCGGACAGGTGGTGCAGGAGTACCCGCAGATCGGGGCGGTGCTGGCGTACGCGACCGGCGCCTTCGCGGACAAGGTCCGGGGCCGGCCAGGGATCGCCGCCGCGGGGGCGACCCGGACCGCGCCGGTGGTGGGGCCGCCGCGGACGGTGGAGGGGGCCGGGGACTTCGCGGCGGGGGCGGAGTGGGGGAGTTCGGACGGGCGCGCCACCTCGGACGGGCGGAAGGGCGGGGTCCCGACGGTGCCCGACCCGGCGGAGGGCGGGGCCTGGAACCTCGCCATGCTGGGGCCCGCCGCGGGGCGGACCGGCGACGCCACGGTCGGGGCGCCCAGCGCGGAGGCGCTGCACAAGGTGCTGGTCGCGGTGCTGGACTCGGGTGTGGACGACACCCACCCGGACCTGCGGGCCGCCGTCGACCCGAAGGCCTCGGCCTCCTGCGCGGACGGGCGGCCGGACGCCCGGACCGGCTCCTGGCGGCCTGACCCGGGGGCGGGGGAGGGCGGGCACGGCACCCACGTCGCCGGGATCATCGGTGCGGCCCGGGACGGGCAGGGCGTCATGGGTGTCGCTCCGGGGGTGCGGGTCGCCGCCGTCCGGCTGCTGGGGCCGCTGGGGCAGTACTACGCGGAGAACATCGTCTGCGGCATGCTCTGGGCGGCCGACCACGGTGCCAAGGCGATCAACAACAGCTACTTCGCGGACCCCTGGAAGTACAACTGCCCCGAGGACCGGGACCAGGCGGCGCTGATCACGGCTGTCAGCCGGGCCTCCGCGTACGCCCAGCGCAAGGGGGCGGTGGTGGTCGCCTCGGCCGGCAACGACGGGCAGGACCTCGGTGCCGCCCGGACCGACGAGCGCAGCCCCAACGACCGGGTCTCCGGGTCGGCCAGTACCCGGTACCTGGGCGCCGAGTGCATTCGGCTTCCCGGCGAGCTGCCGGGGGTGGTCACGGTCACGGCGGTCAACCGGGACGGGCGCCCCTCGCCGTACTCCAACCACGGGCGCGGGCACGTGTCGCTCGCCGCGCCGGGCGGCGATCCGGACGGCGGCCCGCAGGGGGCGATCGTCTCCGACTGGCCCGGGGGGCAGTACGCGGCGCTGGCGGGGACGTCGATGGCGGCGGCCCATGTCACCGGGGCGGTGGCGGTCGCGGCGGCGTTGCATCCGGAGTTGGGGGCGGGTGGGTTGGCGGCTCTGTTGGCCACCACGGCCGCGGCGGGGTGTTCGGTGGGGCCGCGGGCTTGTGGGGACCGGGAGTACTTCGGAGCGGGGTTGGCGGTGTTGCCCAGGTGAGGGGGCGTTCGCTCGGGGGGCGCTCGGAAACGCGGGTGACGGGGTGTGGGGGCGGGGGCGAGGACCGGGGGCATGGGTGAATCGGGTGCGAGTGTGTTCCTCGGGACCGAGCGGTTGGTGTTGCGGCGGTTCACGGGGGCGGATGTGGACGACCTCGTGGCGTTGGACGGGGACCCCGAGGTGATGCGGTACCTGACCGGGGGGAGGGCGAGCGCGCGGGAGTGGGTGGAGGGGACGCTGATTCCGCTGTACCTGGAGCACTACCGGCGGTACGGGGACCTCGGGTGGTGGGCGGTCGAGGAGCGGGACGGCGGGGCGTTCCTGGGGTGGTTCGAGTTCCGGCCGACCGAGGAGGGGGAGCGGGGGGAGGTGGAGCTCGGGTACCGGTTGCGGCGGGCGGCTTGGGGGCGTGGGTACGCGACCGAGGGCGCGCGGGCGTTGA
This sequence comes from Kitasatospora sp. NPDC004669, assembly GCF_040609455.1. Classification (NCBI taxonomy): domain Bacteria; kingdom Bacillati; phylum Actinomycetota; class Actinomycetes; order Kitasatosporales; family Streptomycetaceae; genus Kitasatospora; species Kitasatospora sp. NPDC004669. The sequence continues at coordinate 5,800 of NZ_JBEXKB010000086.1, read as the reverse complement.
TCCGCCGCGGGTTCACCGGGTCCGGGGTGGAGCGGGTGGTGGCGTACACGATGGCGGTGAACGCGGGGTCGCGGCGGGTGATGGAGAAGTGCGGGCTGTCGTACGTCCGTACGTTCCACGAGGACTACCCGGAGGCGATCCCCGGGAGCGAGCACGGGGAGGTCGAGTACGCGGTGACGGCCGGGGAGTGGCAGGCCCGGGGCTTCGGTGCGGGGTCCGGGATACTGGGGGCATGAGGCTGACGGAGTTCTGGCGACGGATGTACGCGCACTTCGGGGAGGCGTACGCGGAGTCCTTCGCGTCCGACCACGTGATGAGCGAGCTCGGCGGGCGGACGGTGCGCCAGGCGCTGGAGGCGGGCTGGGAGGCCAAGGACGTCTGGCGGGTGGTCTGTGAGACCCAGGGGGTCTCCACGTCGCTGCGCTGAGCCTTCGGCGCCGGGGGGCGGTGGGACAGACTGTCCGGGTGACGATCAGCGGAGAGCAGAAGAGCGCGGAGGGGTCGGTGCGGGTCGCCGACGGGGAGCGGACGAACGGCGGCGGGGCCCTGTGGGGCGGGATGCCGCCATGGCTGCCCCGGGCGATGGTGATGTTCCTGGTGATGGTCGGGGTGTTCCAGCTCGCCGACTGGGCCTTCCGGCAGTTGATCGACCTCTTCGTGATGCTGTTGGTGGCGTTCTTCCTCTCGCTGGCCTTGGAGCCGGCGGTGGACCGGATGGCGGCGCGGGGGGTGCGCCGGGGGGTGGGCACCTTCCTGGTGTTCGTCGCGGTCGGGATCGCGGTGGCCGGGTTCCTGGCGGCGCTGGGCACGTTGTTGGTGGACCAGGTGGCGAAGATCGCCGGGGATCTGCCGCACCTGGTCGACAATCTGATCGGCTGGGTCAACCGGACCTTGCATCAGGACCTGTCGCTGGGCGAGCTGCAGAAGCGGCTGCTCAAGGACTCCGGCACGATCGAGGGCTACGCCCAGCAGGCCGCCGACAACGTCTGGGGCGTCTCCTCGACGCTGATCGGGGGGCTCTTCCAGACCTTCACGGTCGGGCTGTTCACCTTCTACTTCACCGCCGAGGGCCCGCGGGTCCGCCGGACGGTGTGTTCGCTGCTGCCGCCGTCCAAGCAGGGCGAGGTGCTGCGGGCCTGGGAGATCGCACTCGCCAAGACCGGCGGCTACCTGTACTCCCGGGCGGTGCTCGCGGTGGTGTCGGCGGCCGGGCACTGGGTGATGTTCGCGCTGATCCACCTGCCGTACGCGGCCGCGCTGGCGATCTGGGTCGGCGTCATGTCGCAGTTCGTGCCGACGATCGGGACGTACCTGGCGGGAGCGCTGCCGGTGCTGGTGGCGCTCACGGTGGAGCCGGTGGACGCGCTGTGGGTGCTGGTGTTCACGGTGGTCTACCAGCAGATCGAGAACTACGTGCTGCACCCGAGGATCACCGCGAAGACGGTGGACGTGCACCCGGCGGTGGCCTTCGGCGCGGTGATCGCGGGCGCGGCGCTGCTGGGCGCGGTGGGCGCGCTGATCGCGATCCCGGCGGCGGCCACCCTGCAGGGCTTCGTGGGGACGTACGTGCGGCGGTACGAGGTGGCCACCGACCCGCGGATCGACCGCGGTGAGCAGCGGCGGGCCCGGCGGGAACTGCGCCGGGAGGCGGCGCGGCGGCTGCGGCGGATGGTCGGCGGCGACGGCGAGTGACGGGCGCCGGGGGAGCGGTCCGGTCGCTCGCCCCGCGGTGCGGCCGAACGTGCGAGGCTTGAATCGAACAGGTGTTCTTTGTACTCTCCGGCGAGGAGTTTTCCACAGGCTGAGCCGGGTGGGGCTCGTTTGTCAGTGGGACGCGCTAGCGTCGATGACGATGAAGCGCACAGCACAGAACCCGAGGGAAAAAGTCATGGCAGGTACGGACCGCGAGAAGGCCCTGGAGACAGCTCTCGCCCAGATCGAGCGACAGTTCGGCAAGGGCTCGGTGATGCGCCTCGGCGAGAAGGCCAATGAGCCCGTCGAGGTGATCTCCACCGGCTCCACCGCCCTGGACGTCGCCCTCGGGGTCGGCGGCATCCCGCGCGGCCGGGTGATCGAGATCTACGGCCCCGAGTCCTCCGGTAAGACCACCCTGACCCTGCACCTGGCCGCCAACGCCCAGAAGGCCGGTGGAACGGTCGCCTTCGTCGACGCGGAGCACGCGCTCGACCCCGAGTACGCCAAGAAGCTCGGCGTGGACACCGACGCCCTGCTGGTCAGCCAGCCGGACACCGGTGAGCAGGCCCTGGAGATCACCGACATGCTGATCCGCTCCGGCGCGATCGACCTGGTGATCATCGACTCGGTCGCGGCGCTCGTCCCGCGCGCCGAGATCGAGGGCGAGATGGGTGACTCGCACGTCGGTCTGCAGGCCCGGCTGATGAGCCAGGCGCTGCGCAAGATCGCCGGTGCGCTGAACCAGTCGAACACCACCGCCATCTTCATCAACCAGCTGCGCGAGAAGATCGGCGTGATGTTCGGTTCGCCGGAGACCACGACCGGTGGCCGGGCGCTGAAGTTCTACGCCTCGGTCCGCCTGGACATCCGCCGGATCGAGACCCTGAAGGACGGCACCGAGGCGGTCGGTAACCGCACCCGCGTCAAGGTCGTCAAGAACAAGGTCGCCGCGCCGTTCAAGCAGGCCGAGTTCGACATCCTCTACGGCATCGGCATCAGCCGTGAGGGCGGCCTGATCGACATGGGCGTCGAGCACGGCTTCATCCGCAAGTCCGGCGCCTGGTACACCTACGAGGGCGACCAGCTCGGCCAGGGCAAGGAGAACGCCCGTAACTTCCTGCGGGACAACCCGCAGCTCGCCGACGAGATCGAGCGGAAGATCAAGGGCAAGCTGGGCATCGGCCCGAAGACCGATGAGCCCGCCGAGGGCGAGGCGGAGGCCGCCGCTGCCGCCGCTGCCGACGGCGCCGCCAAGCCGATCACCGCGACCGCCGCCAAGACGGCCGCGGCGAAGAAGACGGCGGCTGCCAAGGCCTGAGCCGTTGACGCAGTACGACACGGTGGGCGGCGGCCCGGCGGGCCCCGAGGACGACGACTACGGCCCGCCGGACTGGTTCGCCGCGGTCGCGGAGGAGCCGGAACCGGAACCGCGGCCGTCGGCGGCCCGGCTGCGGTCGCAGTCCCGCAAGGGGCGGCGGGAGCGCGCGTCCACCACGCAGCGGGCATCCAGCCCGGAGCCGGAGTTCGACCGGGTTCCGGTCCGGGCGGTGCGCGGCCCGGCGTCCGGGCCGGCTTTTGAACGGGAGCAGCCGGCGGAGGCCTCGGTCGAGGCGCTCGGGCTGGTCCCGGCCTCCGAGCTGCCCACCGGCCGCCGTCGGCGCCGCTCGGCGCTGGAGGCCGAGGAGTCCGGGGCCGGGGGCGGCGCCGTGCCCGCGGAGAGCGGTTGGGGCGAGGCTGAGGCAGCCGGTCACGGGGGTGCGGCCGCCTCGACCGCCCGTGCGGGTCGGCGCCGGAGCCGTCGGGGCGGGCGGTCCGCCGAGGTCCTGCCGGGCGAGGAGGAGGGCGCCGCCCGTACCTCCCGCGAGCGGGAGGAGGAGCAGTCCGATCCGGGGCCCCTCGCCCGGGACATCTGCCTGCGGCTGCTGACCGGCGCCGCCAAGACCCGCAAGCAGCTCGCCGACGCCCTGCGCAAGCGGGAGATCCCGGAGGACGTCGCCGACGAGGTGCTCACCCGGCTCGAAGAGGTCGGGCTGATCGACGACGCGGCCTTCGCCGCGGCCTGGGTGGAGTCCCGGCACGCCGTCCGGGGGCTGTCCCGGCGGGCACTGGCCCAGGAGCTGCGCACCAAGGGTGTGGCCGCCGATCTGGTGGAGCAGGCCGTCGCCCAGCTCGACCACGACGACGAGGCGGACGCGGCCCGGGCGCTGGTCGAGCGCAAGCTGCGGTCCACCCGGGGGCTGGACCCGCAGGTCCGGACCCGCCGTCTGGTCGGCATGCTGGCCCGGCGCGGCTACTCCGAGGGGCTGGCCTTCCGGGTGGTGCGCGGCGCACTGGAGGAGGAGGCGGCCGACGAACTGTCGGAAACCGGGTGGGGGTAGTGGCAGTTCCGTACACTTCTTGATCCGGCCCAGATCAAGTCTTGACCCTTTCGTGACCCACGCCTAGCCTCGCACTCAGTGCGCGGGCGCTTCCGGACGGCGCCCGGCGGGAACGGCCCGCGCAGGACCGGGAGTGGGGCGGCATGAGCATTTCGGCGGGCACCGGCACGGGTGACACCGTGTTGCCGATCGTCGGGTCGGCCGCCGCCGTCCTGCTGGTGCTCGCGGCGCTCGCCGCCGTGGTGATCGGACGACTGCGGGCGGAGCGGCGGCAGGCCCTCGCCGAGGCCGAGCGGGCCCGACGGCGGGCCGAGGAACAGGCCGGCCGGCGGCGGGCCGAACTCGCCCGGCGCGAGGAGAACCTGGCCGAGGAGCTGCGCCGGGTCCGCCGGCGGGAGGACGAACTGGCCGCGCGCTCGGCCGAGTTGGAGCGATCCCGGGGCGAGGCCGAGGCGCTGGTGGCCCGTCGGACGGCCGCGCTGGAGTGCGCCGCGAGGCTCTCCGCCGAGCAGGCGCACGACCAGCTCCTGCGTGAGGCCGGGGAGTCGGCCCGCCGGGAGGCCGCGGTCATGGTCCGGGAGATCGAGCGCGAGGCCAAGGAGGAGGGCGAGCGCCGGGCCCGGTCCATCCTCGCCGGGGCGATCCAGCGGCTGGCCTCGGAGCAGACCGCGGAGACCGCCGTCACCGTCCTCCGGCTGCCGGGCGAGGAGATGAAGGGCCGGATCATCGGTCGCGAGGGCCGCAACATCCGCGCCTTCGAGGCGGTCACCGGGGTCAACCTGATCATCGACGACACCCCCGCCTCGGTGCAGCTCTCCTGCTTCGACCCGGTCCGCCGGGAGGCCGCCCGGCTCACCCTGGAACAGCTGGTCGAGGACGGCCGGGTCCACCCGGCCCGGATCGAGGATCTGCACGAGCGCAGCCGCTCAGAGGTCGAGGCGCGCTGCGTACGAGCCGGCGAGGACGCCCTGCTGGACGCCCGGGTCGGCGGGATGCACCCCGAACTCGTCCGCACCCTGGGCTCACTGCGCTACCGGGCCTCGTACGGGCAGAACGTGCTCGGGCACCTCCTGGAGTCCGTGCACCTGGCCGGGATGATGGCCGCCGAGCTGGGGGTGGACCCGGAGCCGGTGCGCCGGGCGGCACTGCTGCACGACATCGGCAAGGCGCTCACCCACGAGGCGGAGGGCAGCCACGCGGCGGTCGGCGCGGATCTCGCCCGGCGGTTGGGCGAGTCCCCCGAGGTGGTGCACGCGATCGCCGCGCACCACGGCGAGGTGGAACCCCGGACGGTCACGGCCGTGCTGACCCAGGCGGCGGACGCCTGCTCGGGCGGGCGTCCGGGGGCGCGCAAGGAGTCGCTGGAGGTGCACGTGCGGCGGCTGGCGAGGCTGGAGGAGATCGCGCGCTCCCACACCGGGGTGTCCGAGGTGTACGCGATGCAGGCCGGGCGCGAGGTACGGGTGATGGTGCGGCCGGAGGCGGTGGACGACGTCGGGGCGGAGCTGATCGCCCGTGAGGTGGCCCGGCAGGTCTCGGCGGAGCTGACCTACCCGGGCCAGATCCGGGTGACGGTGGTCCGGGAGAGCCGGGCCACGGCGGTGGCGGGTTAGACCGTATGAAGTGCGCTGTTTGTGTGGTTCGGGTCCGCCCGGGGCGGGAGGTTTCCGGCCCGGCGGGCCGGGCGTCAAGCCCGGAGCCGCTTCGCGGTCGCTGCGCGAGCCTTG
>NZ_JBEXKB010000085.1:0-31757 GCF_040609455.1 Kitasatospora sp. NPDC004669 | reverse complement strand
GACCTGGGGCTACGTCAGGATCCAGGGTGAGCTTCGGCGGCTCGGTCATCAGGTCGCCGTTGCCACCGTCCGCCGAGTGCTTCGCCGCCTCGGACCGGCGCCCGCACCCCGGCGTGCCTCCCGGCAGAGCCGGCGGACCTTCCTGCATGCCCGAGCTCACACGCTCTGGCCTGCGATGTCATGCACGTGGACACCGTGCTCCTCAAGCGCCTGTACGTCTTCTTCGTCATGGAGATCAAGACCAGGCGTGTCCATGTCCTCGGTGCCACAACGCACCCTACGCGGGAGTGGGTGGCCCAGCTCGCCCGGAACCTGCTGATGGACCCGGGCGACAGAGCAGGCGACTTCCGGTTCCTCATCCGCGACCGCGACACCGAGTTCACCGCCGCCTTCGACGCCGTCCTCGCCGGCAACGGCACGACCGTCATCCCGACTCCGCCGCAGAGCCCGCGCTCGAACGCCTTCGCGGAGCGGTGGATACGCACCGTGCGCGCCGAATGCACCGACCGACTGCTCATCACCGGCGAACGGCACCTGCGCGCCGTCCTCGCCGAGTGCACCGAGCACGACAACACTGGCCGCGCCCACCGCAGCCTGGAGCTGCGGGCCCCAGACGACGAACCCGACATCATCCCGTTGCCCACCGCAGCCATTCGGCGCCGTCGAGTACTCGGCGGACTCCTCGACGAGTACCACGGCGCCCCGACCCAGTCACCTCGCATCCCGCAGGAAACCCCCAGTTCAGCGGCCTGATCGGAGTTTTGACACCCTTCAGGCCGTCCACGACGACGCCCAGGTCCCGGCGAAGCGCCGGCTGTACTTCACCGCCACCCCGCGGATCGCTGACGACCGGCGCGCGAAGGACGACCTGGCTGACCTCGCCGACGCCGACAGCGAGGGCGCGGAGAAGCTGCCCGCGCTCTCCTCGCCGACCACCGCGTCCTCGTCCCCGTCGTCACCCCGGCCCTGCTGACCCGGCTCGGCGACCGTGCCTGGCCGCGCGGGCCGATGGTCGCGGCCTCCCGCCGCTAGCAATCCGGCAGTTGACGGACCTCGCCCGTGCCCAACGCGATCGCGGCCCGGGGCCGCATCGGTTCGTCGCCGCGCCGGGAGAGCAAGACCACCTCCTCGACCACCGCCGACAGTGCGCCGAGCCGGGCGGCGCACTCGGCGGCCAGCTGCCGCGGGTCCTGTGTGCGGCCGAGGGACAGATGCGGGATGAAAGGGCCACCGCGCCCGCGGCAGAGCGGGAACCGTTGCTCCAGCGCCCGGTGGAGACAGGCCCACGGCGCCGGGCCCGCCGCGGCCGGGTCGAGCCACATGGTGGCGTAATGCCGGTGCCGGAAGTACCGCACGCCGGCCAGACGCGCGGCGAACGCCGCGCTCTCCGCCGCTCCGGCGGCGAGCAGCGGCACCGCCCGCGCGAACTCCTCCTCCGGCACGAAGCCGAACAGCAGGTTCACATGCGGCGGCCACCGCCGTACCTGCGGATCGTGCTCCCAGCGGATGTCCTGGATCGCCGGCCAGAGCTCCTGCGGCGGCAGCCACGCCACCGCCGTCCGGGCCGTCGGCGCCACCTCGAGCGCGCCGACCGGCTCGGCCCCGCCGTACACCGGGTTTCCGTCCACACTGCCATGGTGGAGAACGAGCGAGCGGAGCACATCATGGGCAGCAGCACCGAACCGGGGTCCGTCGGCGAGACCGACTGGGCGGCACCCTCCACGAGTACCAACATGCCGCTTGACCAGGCCGGATGATTAATCGGCACCCGCAGGGTCCCGGCGGCGGTGTCGCTGCTGGGCGGCGCGCTGAAGCTGGCGGACGGCGAGGTGGGGGCCTCGGACGTGGCGCTGGCGGTCGCCCTGGTGGCGCTGGCGGTGTATGCCCTGCGGCTGCAGGCGGCCTCGGCGCACCGCCGGGTGACCCGGCGCGGCGGGCCCCGCACCGTGGTGGTGGACGGCGCCGGGGTGACCGTCACCGACCGGTGCGGCACCCAGACCCGGGCGTGGGCGACGCTGTCGGGCTTCGTGGAGACGGAGCACCTGTTCGTGGTGCTCAACCGCAGCGGCTCCTGCCTGCTCATCCTGGCCAAGCGCGGGACGGCGGACCCCGACGCGCTGCGCGCCCTGCTCGCCCGGCACGCGGCCCCGGTCGGCCGTCCGGCCACCGCTACGCCGACCGCCACACCATGACCGACGGCTCCACCGTCCGCATGGAGGTCTACCTCTTCGCCGAGTTCGCCCCCGACGGCCGCTTCCTCGAGGAGACCACCCTCCTGCTGGAGGGCGCCGACCACGACCGCAACCTCGGCAGCGCCCGCTGAACACCCCGCGGGGGCGGGCCGCCACCGGCCCGCCCCGCCCGGGAACCGCGCCCGAACCCCAAGGCCCTAGCTAGCTCGGCGGCAAGGTGTCAGCAGCCGTAGAACGTCCTGTCAAAGCCGCCGGCCACGTGGTTGTTGTAGGCCCTGACCTCGACGCACAGATAGTCGGTGCGGCCATTCCGACTGGCCGGACCGTAATAGTAGTAGCCGTACCCGTTGTTCGGAACGGTGGCTTCCGTCGACGGCCCGTATGTGCTCCGGGCGTCCACTCCAGTCTGCGCGTAGTCGCTCCTCCAGTACTGGCGGATCGATATCGTGCACGCGTTCATGGTGTTGTAGTAGCCGCTCTGCTGCCAGATGTGCGCGGTGACGGTGTCACTGGTCCAGTTGGTCCATCCGAAGCAGCCCGAACCCGTCGGGCCGAGCTGCGTGGACCAGTTGCCGTTCGCCCAGGCCGCGTTCGGCGCCGCGAGGCCCCCAAGGGCGATCAGGGCAGCGACGGAGGCAGCCTTCGCCAACTTCGACAGCTTGTGCATGTGTCCTCCCGTTTGATGTGCGACAGGGCAACGAATTCCCGTCCCCCTCGGCGGAGCATGGCAAAGGCAGGGAGGTGCCGCAAGACCCTGGTTCAAGCCGGACCAAGTACTTGCCAGCGATCGGAAACTGGCCGCCGCCCGACCTAGTTCAGGTCGAAGTCGTCGGGGTCGAAGTCGAAGTCGTCGGGGTCGAAGTCGAAGTCGTCGGCGGTGAACCCGCCGTAGGGGCCGCCGTTGAAGTAGTCGGCGAGGGCCTGGCCGATCACGGCCCGCACGTCGTCCTCGTCCTCGGCGCGGGCCAGGGCGGCGGCCTGCTCGCCCGAGAGGTTGAGGTGGACGTCGCGGGCCCGGACCGCGTCCGAGCCGCGGATCGAGAACGTGGTGGTGCGGCCGACCCGGGCGCCGATGCCGGAGATCGTGCCGAGCTGCTCCAGCTGCTTGGCCTTCCGCTCTCGGCCCCGCTCGGTGGTCTGCACGTCGAGCGCCTCGCGTCGCAGCCGCTGCTCGTGCTCGACGGGGTGACGGGTGCCGTCGATCCAGCGCAGCACGGTGCGCGGCGCGACGCCGTAGGCGGCGGCCATCGCCTTGGTGCTGCCGCCGTACTTGCGGTCCCGCACGTGCCCGGCCTGGGTGGTGGACTGCACGGGGGCCTGGCGCGAGGGGAACAGCGTCTCGCGCACCCGCCCGAACATCCCCCGGAGCTTGCCGGCCATCAGTTACCGCCTTCCTCGTCGTCGTGCCCGGCGCCCACGCCGGCCTCGTCGGTGCCGGACTGCTCCGGGCCGATGGAGGTGCCGTCGGTGGCGTAGTCGTGGGTCAGCCGGGAGGGGTGCTCACGGCGGCCCATCACCTCGATGGCGGCCTGCAGCGGGATCGAGGCCTCGTGCTTGTGGCTGCCCGGCGCGATGTCCAGGCGCAGCGCCCCCGGTACCGGGGTGCCGTCGTCCTTCACCGGCAGCACCTCCAGCGGGGACGGCTGGTCGGCGGCGTAGAGGTAGGAGTCGACGTTGACGGCGAAGGGGGCCCGGCCGGTGAGCTGGAGGGTCTTGCGTAGGCGGCGGTGGGCGGCGATGCGGGCGGCGGCGATGATGTGGAAGCGGATCTCCGGGCGGTAGGACCAGGAGGCGGCGACCTTCTCCAGCCACTGCTCGTCGTCCAGGTGGCGGGCGGAGTCGGACCACTTGCCGATCCCGCCCTTGTAGATGTTCTTGTAGAGCCCGGCGAGGACCAGGGCGTCGGCGCGGACCGGGTCAGTGCCGACGTCCTTGTGCACGGCGTTGGCGGCGAGGAACTCCTCGGGGCTCTGGCCGTCGGTCAGACCGAGGTCGGCGTAGGCACGCTTGTACCCGCCCCGCACGTGCCCGGTCCACTCCTTCAGCAGCGGGACGGTGTGCGAGGACAGGTACGCCTCGGTGATGGTCGCCGGGTCGAAGCCGTACGTGGCGGCCATATAGGCGACGGTGGGAGTGGCGTACCAACCCGGCCCGGTCGGGGGGCGGCCGTGGCAGGTGGCCGGGTGCGGCAACAGCTCGTCCACCGGCGTGGCCGTGAAATCCGCCCACCACAGGCCGGCGGTCTTGCCGCCGTTCCAGTCCGGATTCCTCACCAGCTCCAGCGGACCCGACGGCAGGCGCAGGGAGTCGGTGACGGACAGGTAGGACGCGCAGACGTCGACCGCGACCGCGAACGCGCGCCCGGCCTCCTGCTCGGTGAGCTCGCGGGCCCACCACTTGTAGTCCTCCTCCTCGCACACCGTCTCACCCCGGAAGAGCTGCTCGCGGGTCAGCGGGTGCCGGGCGCCGGCGGCCGGGGGCACGCACAGGTCACCGGCCGGGAGGGCGCCCTCGCGCAGGTGGGAGGACCACTCGCCGGTCGCCTCGTCCTTGACCCACTCCACACGGGGGCGGACCGCGTCCAGGAGCAGCATCGCGGTGGAGGCGGTCGTCGCCCCCGGGGCGGCGCCCAGGTCGGTCGTGAACGCGCGGGAGCGGCGGGCGAGGGTGAGCCCGTCCTTGGTGCCGGCGGGGGCAGTGGCGAGCGGGCCTGCCAGCGCGCTGGTCGCCTGCTGGCGGCCGTCGCCCTGCCCGAGCCACGGCGCGATGGTGATCCGCACCGAGGTCTTCGGACCGCCGGCCGAGCCCTTGCGCCGGAAGACGTGGAAGGCCGGGCCGATGTGGTCGCTCGGCTCCATGCCGACGCTGGCCGAAGCCTTCGCCATCTTGGCCTGGAGCGCGGTCAGTGCCTTCTCCGTGCCCGGCAGGGCGGCGGGAAGGCCGAGCTGCTTCAGCGCGGCCGCGGTCAGACAGACCGTGCCGTCACCGCCGCGCCCCGAAGGGTGGGCACGCTCGACGCGCAGCGGCAGCCCGGTGCCCAGCCACGCGAACCGGTCCGGCAGCTTCGGCCCGGCCGGGGCCGGGACCTGCGGGACGTCCAGCACCCAGCCGCCGTCCTCGGCGACGTCCAGCGCGACCACCGGCCACCACCGCGCAGCGGCCGCCGTGGCGGCAGGGCGCGCGGGGGCAGGGCGGCTCGTGCGGGCCGCAGCCGGGCGCACTGGCCCGGTTCCGTCGGCGGCCACCGGTGCCCACGGGCGGACTCACGCCGCCGGCCCACCAGCAGATCGGTCCCACCGATCAGGAAATCCGCGCCGTCCAGCAAATACCTCGCAGGGCGGGCCCGGCGGCCGTGTTGCACCCACCCGTGCGGCCTGTCTCCCTCGACCCACCGCCCTGAAACGTCGAAGTCAGGTAGCGGCCCCGCCCGGGGTTCGGCCGGGGGCCGGGCATACGCTGCCGCGGTGAACGAACTTCGTTTCAGGGGTGGGGACCTCAAGGCCGATCGGCGCGGGGTGGCGTTGTTCCTGGTCATGCTCGCCGTCCAGATCGTGGCGGGTGTGGTGCGGATCGGGTTGGTCGGAACGCTGTGGGTGACCGGTGCGGTGGCCGTGCTGTTCGCCGTACTCCTCACCTCGTACAGACGCAGCTGGACCGCGGTGGGGGAGGACGGCATCCGGATCTACCGGGGCCTCGGGCGGGTCCGCAGCTACCCGTGGCGGGAGATCCACTGGATAGCGGAGCGCAGGCAGCGCAACCAGGGCGGGGAATCCACCAGCGTGCGGATCACCCTGGTGGACGGCCGCCGGCGGACCCTGCCCGGCATCCACTCGAACGTTGTCTTCCCCGATCCGCACTTCGAGCTGAAACTCGCCCAGGTCCGGGCCCAATGGGAGCGGCACGCCGACGAGTCCTTCCGGATCGGCCCCCTGGCACCCGAGCGGCCGCCACGGCGACTGCGCGGCGTACTGCCCGGCGCCCTCGCCTGCGTCGCCACCGTGCTGACCGTGATCTTCACCGTCCAACTGCTCGACGGCCTGGACGCGGCGCGCCGCTACGACTCGGCGCCGCTCTGCACGGTCGTGCCGCCCGTCGACCCGGGCAGGTGCCGGGCGGTGGAGCAGCACAAGGTCGTCCGGATCGTCCCGGACACGGACGGCGGCTCCGGCGCGGAGGTGATGGTGCGCAGGGAGTCGGACTACGACCACCGGACACTCCACTTCGCCGCACTGCCCGCACGCCTCCGGGAACTGCACAGCGGCGACCTGGTCCAGGTGACCACCGGGCTCGACGGCCGCACCGCTACCGAGCTGAGCGTCGACGGGGTCTCCGCCCCGACCTTCGACTCCCCGGACCGCCAGGCCGGTGAGCGCACCGCGAGGCTGGTCTGGGCCCTCACCGCGACCGTGCTGTTCACCGCGTGGTGCGTCGCCACCCGGCGCGCTCCCCGCGGCCGCTACCCGTGGTGGGCCCCGCTCGCCCTGCCCGGTCCGCTCGCGGCCGTAGTGATCGCCGACTGCACGGAATCCTCCGCAGCGCCGCTCACCCCCTGGTCCTACTGGCCCGCAGCCCTCCTCCTCACCCCGGCCCTCGGCCACGCCGTCATCGGGCTGGCCCGCGCCGCCCGCCGCCGGAGGCCGGCACCGGAGAGCGCCAAGCCTTGAGCCCATAAGCCATCACGGCTCGGCTGTAGCGCGGCACCTGGAGATACGAGTTCACGAGTCGCCCCCCTGACGCAGCACCCATGCCCCGCGGCTCCGTGCCGGCCGCCGCCGCGCGATGCGCGCTGACCAGTCCCAAGGCCAGCATCGTCCTCAATTTCTGCGTGGGAACGACGCTCAGTCGCTTTCAGACGACCAGGACCCGGCGCCCGCGCGTGTGACCGGTCTGGCTGTCGATGTGTGCCGCCGTAGCCTCGGCGAGCGGATACGACTTCTCGACTGGGATGCGGAGCTTTCCCCGCGAGATGAGGCCGACGGCCTCGGCGAGCGCTTCCGGCACGCTCCCGGCCACGCCGGAGAATCGGACACCGAACTCCGGCGCGGCGAGATCGGCGATGGAGATCACCCTCTGCGGATCCCCGGTCAGCTCGACGAGCTCGCGGATCACGCCCGAGCCGGCCAGATCGAGAGCTGCGTCGACATCGCCGAGCCGCCGCACCCGCTCGACCCAGCCTTCGCCGTACGTCGTGGCGAGGGCACCCAGGCTGCGCAGGTAGTCCTGGTTCGCGGCTCCGGCCGTGCCGATCACCGTGATGCCGCGGTCGCGGGCGATCTGCAGCACCGCCGATCCGACTCCTCCGGACGCACCGCTGACCAGCAGCGTCTGCCCGGCCTGCACGCCGACCTCGCGGATGATGCGCAGCGCGGTCTCCACCACGGAGGGGTACCCGGCCGCCTCTTCGAACGTCAGTCTCTCGGGCATGCGGGCCCAGGCCGACAGCACGGCGAACTCGGCATAGGTGCTCGAGCCTTCGCCGAACACGTGGTCGCCGACCTCGATCCCTTCGACGCCCTGACCGACCTCGTCCACCACTCCGGAGGCGTCCAGCCCGACTCCGGAGGGCAACTCGATCGGATGGGCCTTGAGGATCTGGCCTTCGCGGATCCTCCAGTCGACGGGGTTCACGCCCGCCGCCCGCACGGCGATGCGTACCTGGCCTGGGCCCGCGTGGGGCTCCTCGGCGTCGACGAGTCGCAGGACGTCCGGACCGCCGAACACGGCGAAGCTCACTTTCTTCATGCCGTCCACCATAACCCTAACGGTTAGTGTTTAACAACGGTTCCGTCTTTAGATCTGATAGCGTTAGGGCATGACCGTGCCGTCCGGGCGACGCGAACGCAAGAAGGCCGAGACCCGCCAAAAGATCGCCGACACCGCCCTGCGACTCTTCCTGGAACGCGGGTACGACACGGTGGGCATCCGCGACGTGGCCGCCGAAGCCGACGTCGCCGTCACCACGGTCTTCTCCCACTTCGCCTCGAAAGAGGCCCTGGTCTTCGAGCAGGACCAAGGCTTCGAGCAACGCCTCACCCAGGCGGTCACCAGCCGGGCACCGCACGAGCCGCTCATCCCCGCGCTACGCCGCGAGATCCAGGCCCTGGTGCGACATTGCACGGCGGACGGCGCCGCCCCGATCTGGCGCATGATCGACGAATCACCCGCCCTGCGCGAGTACGAGGAGTCGATGAGGCTGCGCCATGCAGAGTCGCTGGCGACGACCATCGCCGCCGATCCCGACCTGTCACAGACCACAACGGCCTGCCGGACGATCGCGAGGTTCGTGATCGACGCCTACTCCCTGGCCCGTGACGCGGCCGATCCGCAGACCGCGGTGGACGAGATCTTCCAGATGATCGAGGCCGCCTGGGCCGTCACCTGCCCCTCCAAAAACTCCACCGGCACGGCCTGACCCTGGCCAGGACTCGGCCCCGCCCGGCGCCGTCCCGCCGAACCCCAACGGCAGAGCAAAGGGGCCCGGAGCCGGTACGCCACCGACGATCACCTACGGTCACCATCCGGCCGGACACCGGTGCGAATCTGCGGTTTGTTGTCACTGGGGGATCAGTCGGTGTCACCGGCCCTGTGGGTGTCGATAAATCATCCGGTCTGGTCGCAGCCTTGTCACCTGGCCGCGGGTCGCGTCTGTCGGCCTCGTGGTTGTCTTTCCCGCGGGGCGGCACGGACGGCATGATGATCTGTCGTGCTGCTGCGCCTGGCCTACCTCGCGGCGACCAACACGCTGACGCTCCTGTGCCTGCTGCCGATGGGCAGCTGGGAGAAGGACATCGAGATCCTTGCGCTCAGGCACCAACTCCTCATCCTGCAGTGCCGGGTCGGCAAGCCCGCCTTCACCGACACCGACCGCGCGCTCCTCGTCGGGCTGCTCCACCACCTTCCCACCGACAGGCTGCGGCGTCTTGTGTCGCTGGTCCGCCCGGAGACGGTCCTGCGCTGGCACCGCGACCTGCTCAAACGGCGTCACGCCGCGACCTGCGCGCCCAAGCGCCGTGGGCGCCCGCCCACGGTCCGCTCGATCCGCACCCTGGTCCTGCGCCCGGCCCGCGAGAACAGCTCGTGGGGCTATCGCCGCACCTGCCGACGCGAGCTGCTGGACCGCACCTTGATCTGGAACCAGCGCCACCTTCTCCACGCGCTGCGCGAGTTCGAGACCTTCTACAACGAGCACCGGCCGCACCGAACCCTGACGCAAGCAGCGCCACTCGGCCCGCTACCCGAACCGATCAACGGACCAGCACAGATCAGACGTCTGGAGGTCCGTCGGCGAGACCGACTGGGCGGCACCCTCCACGAGTACCAACATGCCGCTTGACCAGGCCGGATGATTAATCGGCACCCGCAGTGATGGCCAAGATCGAGCGCGACTACAAGCGGATGTGCGAGTACGTCGGCATGGCCCGCCGCTCTGGCCGCATCCCCTGGGACGCGATCCGCGACGACACCCAGATCGCCGTTGAAGCTCCGCTCTCCTTCACCGGCCCCGGGGACTTCTTCGCCGCCGTGGAAGCGGCCGTCGACGATTACCGTGTCGACCGCCAGGCTGGCCAGCCCGTTCGGCTTGAGCTGTGGTGCGAAACGGCAGGAATGGCCCCACAACTGGCGAAAATCGGTGCGGAGTTCGGCATCGCCTGCTTCTCCGGTGGCGGATTCGATGGCCTCGCGGGCAAGCACGACGCCGCGATGCGGGCCATCGCGGGCGGCGCCAAGACGCGCATCCTCCACGTTGTTCTCTCGGGCTTCCGTGGGTGTGGCATGACGCTGCACTAGCCGTTTGACCTGGGGTTTTCTCTAGCATCTCTGGGGCTGTCAACCGCCACCCCGACCGCTCCTCCAACTGAACAAGGCCCCGGCCCGCCGGCCGCTCGATGGCTGACGGCCGGGGCAGAAGCGGTGACTCCGCCCCGGCCTGGGGAGTTCACTGGAGGCCATGTCGAAGCACGTCGTCGTCGTGCCTCTGCGGGACCGTCTCAATTGCCGAGTCCGACCGCGCGGCGCAGATCGGTGGCGTAGGCCTCGGGTTGCTCCCAGGCGGCGAAGTGGCCGCCGGCATGGTGTTCCACGTACGCGCGGACGTCGAGGAACGCCTCGGCGTAGCTTCGCGGTTCGGGTTTGGTGTCGTGGGGGAAGACGGAGAGCACGGTCGGGGTCTCGATCCGGTGGGGGAGGGTGACCGGTTCGGTGTAGGTGGCGAACGAGGTGCCGATCGTGCCGGTGGTCCAGTAGGCGGTGACCCAGGTCAGCAGTTCGTCGGTGGTGAAGGCCGGCCCGTCCGACTGGTCCGACCAGGACAGGAGTTTCTCGGTGATCCAGGCCGCCAGTCCGGCGGGTGAGTCGCCGAGCGCCACGGCGAGCGTGGTGGGTCGCGTGGACTGGGTGGCGATGTACGCGCCCTCGGTACGGAACCACTGGGCCGCTCGGCCGAGGTAGGCCGCCGCGTCGGGCGCCAGTTTGGCCGGGTCGGCGCTGAGCGCGTGCTGCGGGGCGACATTCGTCAGGTGCAGAGCGGCGACCCGGTTCGGATGCTGGACAGCGAGGAGTTCCGCGACGGTGCCACCCACGTCTCCGCCGGAGACCGTGTACCGCGTGTAGCCGAGCTCGGCGAGACCGTCCCCGACGATGCCTGCGATCTTGTCGGCCGACATGCCGGGTGTGGTGAGCGGGGGTGCGAACGGGAAGCCCGGCAGCGCGGGGACCACCACGTGCAGGTCGGTGAGCAGGGGCAGGATGCGCTCGAAGCGAAGCACGGAGTCCGGCCAGCCGTGCAGCAGGACGACCACAGGGGCGCCGGGATCGGCGCAGCGCTGGTGGATCACGCGCAGGTCGGTACCGTCCGTCTTCACCGTCTCCCAGGGCAGTGCGTCGATGCGGCGCCGGTGTACGTCCCAGTCGTATCCGTTCGCGCAGCGCTCGAGCAGTTCGTCGAGGCGGGTGCCGGTGATACCGCGTGTCGTGTCGTTACTCCACGGGCTCGCGACGCGCCGGGTCTGCCGGATTCGTTCTCGGGTCTCCTCATCCATGTGTATGAGCGTACACATGATGTGTATTCTCGTACACATGATGGAGCGGAATGCCGACGCCACCAAGCAGCGGATCCTGGAACACGCGCAACACCAGTTCGCCCAGCACGGGTACACGGCGGTCACGGTCAAAGCCGTGGCCGACGCGGCCGGAGTCTCGCCCAACCTGATCACCCGCTACTTCGGCGGCAAGGACGGCCTGTTCCTGGCGGCGACCCAGGTGCGGATCCCCGTCTCGGACACCTTCGACGGCGACCGCTCCACCCTGGGCGCGCGCCTGGCGGCCAGCATCGTGGAGCGATGGTTCACCACCCCCGGCCAGGACCCGCTGCTCGTGCTGCAGCGCGCCTCCGGCGAACGCCCACAGGCCGCCGAAGCACTCGCCGACTTCCTCGACACCAACTCACTCGAACCGCTGCACCACTACCTGCGCGAGACCGGCCTGCCGGACGCGGACGCCCACAGCCGCGCCGCGGCGATCGACGCCTTCGTCCTCGGCGTCTCGACCCGCCGCCGCGTGCTGCGATCCGAACTCGGCGACCGAGCCGCCCTCCAGGCCTGGCTGAGCGCCACCATCCAGCGCCTCGCCGACGGATGAGGCGCGAAGGCCCGACGAGGTCACCCACCCCGGGCCGTGGGCAGTCCAGCGCAGCGCGACCGCACTGGACTGCCCACGGCCAGTCCAGTGGCGGACCCGGGAGTCCGCCGCAAGCCCCAACAGCACGTCGAGCAGTCCTGAGGGTTGGTTCACAGGGTCCTGTCGTAGCCGACGATGTCCCAGTTCTGTGGCCGTGAAGGGTGTCTTTACTGCCGCACGGCGGCTGAGCAGTGGCTTTGCAAGCGGTCGTCTCCCGGGCATGATCGCGGTTCGTGGGTTTGCGATTGCTGTACTTGATCTTCTGTCGGCTGCTGGGCTGGCTGACGCTGCTGGGTCGCTCCTCGGCCGCGCACAAGGCCGAGATCCTCGCTCTGCGCCATGAGGTCGCCGTCCTCCGACGGCAGGTCGGGCGGCCGCGGATGTCGTGGGCCGACCGGGCCGTGCTCTCCGCTCTTGCACGGCATCTGTCGTTCCCCTTGCGTCGCCATCGGCTGGTCACCCCGGGCACGCTGCTGGCCTGGCACCGGTGTCTGGTGCGCTGGAAATGGCGTCAGCCACCGCCCAAGTCCGGCCGACCACCACTGCCCGAGGAGCTTGCCGCGCTCATCCGGCGCCTCGCGAAGGAAAATCCGACCTGGGGGTACGTCAGAATCCAAGGTGAGCTGCGGCGGCTCGGCCACCGGATCGCCGCCGCCACCATCCGGCGTATCCTGCGCCGCTCCGGTCTGCCACCAGCACCCCAGCGCGCCTTTCAGCAGTCATGGAGCACCTTCCTCCGCGCCCAGGCCCACACGCTCCTCGCATGCGACTTCCTGCACCTGGACACCGTCTTTCTCAGTCACCTCTACGTCTTCTTCGTCATGGAGATCAAGACCCGGCGCGTCCACGTTCTCGGCGTCACCGCACACCCCACAGGAAAGTGGGTGACCCAGCTCGCCCGGAACCTGCTGATGGATCTGGGCGAGAGGGCTGGGAGTTTCCGGTTCCTCATCCGCGATCGCGGCGCCAAGTTCACCGCCGCCTTCGACGCCATCTTCGCCGGCAACGACACCCAGCTCATCCCGACCCCGCCGCAGAGCCCGTCATCATCGCCGCCCGATTTCTGCCCACCCACCCGGACCGGCCCACCGATCAGGAAATCCGCACCGTCCAGCACGCATGGGCCGCAGCCAGTGCCGCGTGATCACCCAGACCTGTCAGAACGTCGAAAGTCGAGTGACTTCAATCCTCGTGAATAAAGCCAATAGGGGAACGAGAGCGCCGGTCAAGTCGGCCGATGAACTCCGACCACGAGGGCAACCCGTGGCACGGCTACCGCGAAGTCGGCGGATCTTACAGTCTCCTGTTACGACTTCGCCGAGCACCCTGGTCCGGCCGGACACCAAGACGGCCCGGCCGAACGCGCCTGCCGCCTCCTGCTCGTTCTTCCTGCGCCGCGCCGCCGCTGTGACAGCCGGTCATACGGACCAGAAGGGGTCCTTGTACCGGGGTATGACGTCGAGGTTGCCGTTGGCCATGACCGGCTCGGGGACGGGCACACCGAAGGGATCGCGGTCGCGGATCACCGGGATGGGGCCCACCGACGCGGTGAAGGTGATGTTGCCGGGCGCGCCGAAGGTGATCGCGATCTCGGCGCCGTCCGGGGTGGATGCGAAGATGGCGGGCTGCTCGGGGCTGACCGCGGTGATCGTGTACCCCTTGGCCTTCCAGCTGCGTTCGACCACGCCCAGCAGGGCGCCGTACTTGGCCCGCGCCACCTTGGTCATGATGTAGCGGTCACGGGTGGCGGTGGCGTAGCCGAGGGACTCCTCGTAGAAGCCCTCCGCGCTCTGTTCGGTGGAGCGGGGCCAGCCGTCCCAGTACAGCAGCGGCGGGCGGATGCCGGACATGGAGTCGTCGAGCAGGGCGTTGAGCTGCTGGACGGCCTGTTCAGGGGTCATGGGGGGCCTTCAGTTCGACCAGAAGGGGTCGTCGTACTTGGGGACGTCGTCCGGGTTGCCGTTGGGCATGGTCGGAACGGGGGTGGGGGTTCCGAAGGCACCGTGGATCACCGGGACGGGGGAGACGTGCGCCGTGATGTCGATGATCCCGGAGGCGTAGAAGGTGATCCCGACGCCCGCGCCGTCCGGGGCACTGGCGACGCTGCCGGGCGGCTTGGAGGCGCTCCTGGTGACGGTGTACCCCTTGGCCTTCCAGCCGCGTTCGATCATGTCCAGCAGGGTGTTGTACTTGGCCGGCGCGATCCTGGTCATGATGTGGCGTCGGCGGTCGGCGTCCGCGTAGTTGAGGGAGTGCTCGTCGAGGCCCTTGGCGTACTGCTCGACCGCGTCGGGGTTGTCGTCCCAGTACCGCAGCGCCGGCTGGACGTCGGCCAGCGACTCGTCGAGCAGGGCGTCCATCCGCTGGAGGGCCTGGTCGGCCGTTACGAGCTGCTTGGGCGCCCCGGTGTCGGGCGCCCCGCCGCTGGACGCACCGGTGTTGGACGAGCACGCGGTCAGGGCGAGCGCCAGGGCGGCGACCGCGATGCCCACCCTGCGGGTGCCCCGCCGCGACCCGCTCATCGGCCCTCCTGCTTCGTCACGTTGTCGTACTTACCCGCCACGATCTGGCCGATGTTGTTGATCGACTCCAGCTCCGCCTTCTTGGCGGGGTCCTTCGAGACGTCCATCTTCGGATCCTCCATGTAGTTCGAGTGGGAGTCGAAGGAGAGCGGCGTTCCGTCCGCGACAGCGAACCGGTTGGCGCCGAAGTCCTTGGCGGCCGGGTCCTTCCCGAACCAGAGGTCGTTCGTGTCGCCGAAGTCGTCATAGAGCTCGTTGGCGACCTTGCCACCGGTCCAGGCGCCCAGCGGTCCGGCGATGTACCCCCCGATGGCCGCCCCCGAGCCGTCGGCCGCGACCCGCTCCTTCGCCGGCAGGTGGCTCACAGGGTCGTTCTGGGCGTCGCCGACCCAGACGTGCTTCGGGTCGATGTGGAGCTGCGAGGCCTTGTCCGCGCCGGTGCCGGGGCTGCCGACCAGGATGATGTCGTCGGCGCCGGTGCCGCCGCCCTGCTGCGCCGCCATGCCCACCGTGGTCGAGCCGTAGCTGTGGCCGAGGGCGACGAGGTGCGGCGGAGCCCCTTCGTGGCTGGCGCGCAGGCCGCTCATGAACTTGTCGTAGGAATCGCCGCCCTTCTGGGCGCGGTCGGGGAGCATCACCTCGGCGACCTTGGGGTCGCCGTCCAGCGGGCCCGGCGGGGGGTCGTACCCGAGCCAGACCATGGATGCGGTCTCCGCGGTCGGGTCGGCGTTCTGCGCGGCCTGCCACACGTTGCGGGCGCGGTCGGCGTCCTTGCCCCCGACGTCGGAGAGCTTGGTGCCGAGCCCGGGCACGTACGCGCTGACGTTCTTCGCGGTGTCCGGGTTGCCCCAGGAGAGGCAGCCGCGCCCCTGGCCCTCGTCGCTGACGGCCATCAGGAAGGCGGGCGGCGGCTCCTTGGTCTTCGCCTGGTCGAGCTTCGTCTTGATGGCCCGGAAGCCTTCCAGCTTCTGCTTGTCGGCGTCCGAGGGGTTGGGCTTGTTCTCGTACTCCTTGGTCAGATGGTCCAGGTTGAGGAGGTTGGCCTGGTTGCGGGCGACCGCGGGGATGCCGTCGCGGTTGCCGAGCAGGTCCGGATGGGCCTGGATCAGGCGCTGCTGCTCGTCCGGGGTGAGGCCCTTCCACCAGGAGTTGACCTCGGTGGCCTGGGCGTCCTTGGGCGGGAAGCCGGCGTCGAGCAGGTCCTTGCTCAGTTGGCCGACGGTCTTCTGGTCGGCGGCGGCGTTGTCGAGATTGAGGCCGGCGCCGGTCTTGGCGCGTTGGGTCAGGTCGTCGAGCGCCTTGGAGATCTTCTGGTCGGCGTTGTCCGCCTCGCTGACCGCGTGGGCTATCCGGTCGGAGATGGCCCGCGCCTTCTGGGGCGTGTCGTAGTCCGGGTCGTGGCGTTCGGCCGCGCTCGGGGCCGGCCAGGTGACCGTCCCGTCCTCGGCCACCGTGAGGCCCGCCGTCTTCGCGTCCGCGAGTGCCTCCTGCAGCTTGGACTGTGCCAGCCAGAAGCTCTCCGAGGCCTCGCGCAGCAGACCCGACACGCAGGACAACTCGGTGTGGGCCGCGTCGAGGCGGGTACTGGTCGTCTCCATGGCCTGGTTGGCCGCACCGGCGGCGTTGCCCACCCACCGGCCGTCGAAGATGTGCTTGACGACCTGGGTGTTCAGGTCGTCGGCGTGCTTCTTGAAGTTGCCGGCGAGCGTGTCGTAGGCGGTGGCCGCGGTGTCCAGGGGGTCCATGTGGGCATCGCGCAGCTGGGCGAGGTTGACCATCACTTCACCTCGAAGGGGTACCGGCCGCCGCCGCCCAGGCCGCTCGCCCCGTTGTGGTCGGTGTTGCGGTAGTTGGTCGCGGTCTGCGAGAACTTCGTGCTGATGCCGTCGACTTCGGCGCCCAGCTTGCGCAGGCACTCCTCCCAGGCTTCCGTGCAGGCTTTCAGGGAGTTCGCGGTCCGCCAGCCGACGAGCCCGGCGACCGCGTTGTCGGAGGGCTGGTAGATGTGCTTCAGCTCCTCCGGTATGCCCTGACCGGCGTTGTGAGCGACCGTCGCCGCTGCGTCCAGGTCGGCCGGGTTGACTCCGAAGGACGGGCCCGGCGATGACGACGGGCCGTACGGACCCGGGCCGTATATGCCGGGGCCGTCGGCGCTCGCGTACGCGTTGATGATTTCCCCCTGTGGTCGATCAAGAGATCGGTGCCGGGGCCAGGACGCGTATAGCAGCAAGTCACACGCCTCGCACGGAGGCACCGAGGCCGAAAAGCTAGCAGATTCGAAACCGCAATCGATCACCGGTGCCGAGCACACCGGCCCACGCCGCCCCTCACAGCCGCGCCGCCCGGCCCGCTGGGCACGACGCGGGCAGTCGGGCGGTGGACGCAGCCGGACCCGACCCTCCCCTCGGAGGGCAGTCGGGTGGGAACCTGCAGCGGTCAGCCGGCCTTCGCAGAGCCGCGGTTCGCACCGGAGGGCGGCGGCACCCCGGCCTCACGGGGTGGTGAGCGTCCTCGGGACGTCCTGGGCGCAGGCGGTGGCGCCTGGCTTCGGCGCGTGGCGGCCCGCGGCGGCGGCGTCACGGCTTGCTGACGCCGTCTCCGGCCGGGCCCGTACGGTCCGGGAACGGCCCTTCCGAGCGCCCTGGCGCTGCTCCTGATGTAGCTCCCACTGCAACTCCCGCTGTGGCTCCTGATGCCGGGACCCCGGGCGGGGCATGGGGCGGCATTCGTGAAGCTCAGATGGCCAGCCAGCGGTGCCGGAAATTCTGACAACCCTCTCTGCGCGCCCATCTCCTCCTGATGGTGGCGGTGGTGCGCTGTCGGGTCGTGACGGCCTGCGGCGCTTGCCTGCGGACGCCGACGGGCCGCCGTACGACCGGCCTGCGTCGCCGTCGTCCCGCCGCCGGGCTGGAGGCGGCTGGGCATGTCCTCGGCCTGCCCCGCTCGGACATGGGCGGAACGGCCCGGGGTGCCGGCCGTTCCGGTGCCCGGCACGCGATGGCGGTCAACGAGACGATCGCCGCGTTCGTCCTCGGCGGCACCGCGCCGGACGCCGCGGGCGGGGTCGGTGCCATCGCCGACTGGGCGACCGAGGTGGAGTTCACGCTGCCCGGCGGGAGGCGCAAGGTGCGCCCGGACGCGGTGCTCCAGGTCCCGGAGATCGGGGTGCTGGTGCTGATGGTGGAGGTCGACCGTTCCACCATGGCGCCGGAGCGGGTGGCTGCGAAGTTCACCGCCTACCGCGAGCTGTTCCGCGTCAAGGTCCGCGACAACGACCCGGCCCTCGCCGACAAGGAGGGTGCCGACCGGACGGTGTACTGGTGGCACCGTACTTGGCCTGGCCACATCCGTGCCGGGTACCCGCCGGTCGCCTTGGTCGTCACCGACGCCGGACCGGTCGGCCTGGCCAATCGGCAGGAGGCGGTGGCCGAGCTGTCGGCCGAGTGCTGGGGCGGGCAGCGGTACACGGTGCGCCGGGACGACAACGGCGGGGACGGCTGGCGTGAGTACGACGACGCCGTGCCAGTCGTCGCGACCACCCTGGAGCTGCTGGCCGAGCACGGGCCGCTCGGGCCGGTGTGGTGGCGCTTCGGCCGCGCCGGACGGCATTCCCTGATGGAGGCGCTGGACAACCCGGACACCCGCGCCGCCTACGACTTGCGCCAACAGGCTCGGGAGAAGAAGGCCCGCCAGGCCCGCCGCGAACTGATGCGGACCCTGGCCTGCGTCGACTGCGGCCAGGTCCCGAAGGAGGAGAGCACCTACGAGTACGGGCTCCACGGTCAGTGGACCCGCTGTCCCGGCGGCCGCTGCTACCCCTGCCACCACAAGCACGAGGAACGCCGGGAGAAGGCCGCCGCCAAGGCCCGTGGGCGCCTGGAGAAGGCCCGGCAGGCCAACGCCGCGCTGCGCCCGTGCTGGACGTGCCGGGGCTCGATCGGTGGGAGGGCGGGCTCACCGCTGGAACCCGACGAGGCGGCTGGCCGGGGCCGGTTGGAGTGCCCGCAGTGCGCGGGCGACCGGGAGGTGGATGGGCTGGGTCCGCTGGTGCTGCCCGTCCCGACCAAGCGGGAGTTGGTGGCCGCGTTGGTCTCCGCTCCGGACGATCCGTGGTGGGAGGTGCGGGTGCTGCACGCGAAGCTGTACCCGGTGAGGGGCCGTTGGGTGTGGTCCGGTTGGCTGGATCGATTGTCGGGCGTGGCCGCGCCGCGAGGGTTGTGGGGCGGCAGCACGAAGGCCCTGGTCCCGAGGGGCCAGGGCCTTCGATCCGGTGGGGTGCCGGGCAGGTTCAGCTGTGCTTGGCGATGAAGTCGATGACGGCCTGGACGGTGGTGAGGCTGTCGTACTCCTCGATGGTGAACTCCACGTTCGGGAACTTCTCTTCCATGGCATCGAACATCGCGGTGATGTTGGCGTTGCTGGCACCGAGGTCGCCAATGAAGCTGTATTCGTTCTGGATCTCTCCCAAGTCACGGCCGAGTTCCTTGGCGACGATCTCCTTGACCTGCTCTTCGATGGTCTTGTCGTCCATGTGATCACCTCTGCTGATGATGGGGTGGTGGATCGCAACGGGAAGCAACTGGGCGGGCTCTGAAGCTGGAGCTGCGGGAGAAGGCCGGGCCGGGCCGGTTGGAGTGCCCCAGTGTGTGCGGGACCGTGCCGTAAAGGACTTGGGTCCGCTGGTGCTGCCGGTCCCGACGAAGCGGGAAGTGGCTGCGTTGGTCTCCGTTCCGGCTCCGTGGTGGGACGAGCGGGTGTTCCACGCGAGGCTCTACCCGGCGAAGGCCCGCCGGGTGTGACCTGTTGGGCTCCGTGCGTGCGGGCCCTTGTGGCCGACCTTTAGGCCGGCCACGGTCCGGGGCCGCGCGACGTGGGGGGCGTTGCGTCGGGCGGGGTCGGTCAGTCGGTTTCGACTGCTGCGGTCACGGCCTCGACGGTGACGAGGGTCCTGGTGGACTTTCGTGCGGGGGTGTCGGTGTCGTCCGGGGTGATCGTGTACCAGACCGGGATGTCGCCCTTGCCCGTGGCCTTGATGGAGGGCCACGGCACCTCGAACCCGGCCTCCTGCCGGCTGAGGTCGCTGACGGTCAGCTCGTATTCGACCTCCGGGACGGTGGCGCCCTCGCCCCAGTACAGGCTGATCCTGTCGCCGACCTCCTCCCGCTCCTCGTTCAGAGCGATGACCGCCTTGGGGTCGAGACCGCAGTCGTCCTGGACGAGTCTGTTCTTGTTCCCCGAGATCGGCGCCCAGATCTCGGCGAGGCTCAGGTCCGGGTCCGGCTCGACCACTGCGGCATCCCGCGTCTGCGACATTCCAACTCCCCTGAGTAGTCGCCAATCAACAACAGGTAACCACTATCTCAGCTTGACGTTTAACCTCGCGCGGCGAGGTGGGCCTGGAGCGTGGGTTCGCGTTTGACGGTCTTGCCGACGTCGTGGCGGGGCGCTGGGTTGCGGTTCTTCGAACCCGGTGGCCGTCCGGGGCCAGGTCGGGAGTGTTTTGGCACGCGGGCCGGAGTGAGGACCTTCACGCGGATGTTGCGGAACCCTCGGCGGACCCGGGCCGGGGTCAACTTCGCTGGCGGCAGCGGGCGTTCCCAAGGGCGGCGCAGGTCGGCGGCGAGCGGGCGGGCCAGGCGGAGCTGGGTGTGGGCGACGATGACCAGCCAGGTCCACAGGTCGGCGGTGTCCGGTGCGCGGAAGTGCGGCGCCGTCCAGCCGAGGGTGCCCTTGAGTAGGCGGAAGGTGTGCTCAAGGTCGAATCTGCGCAGAAAGGTGCGCCAGATCCGGTCCAGATGGACGGTATCGATGTCGGTGGCAGAGGACCATAGCCACAGCGGCTTCGCTTCGCGTTCGCCGGGCAGGTGATCGACCTTGAGGCGGACCAACGTGCCGTGGGTGATGGGGATTTCGCCTTCATGGTCGAGCCAGGGCCCGCGCTTTTGCAGGCGCTGGTGCATCCGGTCCCACGCCTTCGCCTCGGCCTTGCCGTAGCGGGTGGTCTCGGTGCAGGTGGTGGCGTCGGGCTCGTGCCAGGACTCGGGTTTGGCGAAGGTGAAGGCAGTGCCGTGCTTGCGTGGGCGTCCGCCCTTGGGTGTGGAGCGGGGCTCGCCCGCATCGCGGAGCATGACCCGGTCCGAACGCAGTCGGCCTATGAGCTCGACGGGCAGGTCGGACAGGAGATGGGCCAGGCGGGTGACGTCGTAGCCGGCGTCCATGACGAGCAGGATGTCCGGGTCGCCGGACTGCCAGTGCC
This sequence comes from Kitasatospora sp. NPDC004669, assembly GCF_040609455.1. Lineage (NCBI taxonomy): Bacteria > Bacillati > Actinomycetota > Actinomycetes > Kitasatosporales > Streptomycetaceae > Kitasatospora > Kitasatospora sp. NPDC004669. Next base: position 11,112 of record NZ_JBEXKB010000085.1, on the reverse strand, counting down.
CGGCTTCGATCAGGCGGCCGGTGACCTCGCGAAGTTGGTCGGCGGTCACCGCGGTGGCGTCGTCGGCCGGTCCCAGCCGGACCGCGTCCAGCAGTGCGGTCCAGGAGGTGCGGCCGGTCTCCAAGGCGGCGACGAAGGAGTAGGGCCAGCCGGGGATCAGCTGGTCCGCGCTCCGGCCGCGCCCGTAGACATGGCAGAACAGGCGGTCATCGCTGGTGGGAGCGTCGGGACGGAGCCAGTGCGAGACATCGACGGCCAGGGCGATGCGCCCGTCGGCGAGGCGAGGGATCGGAAGGGCGGCCAGCGCGCGGCGCAGTCGGGCGGGCTCGAGCCAGCCCCGGTCCAGCGCGGCGTACATCGCACCGTGCCCACGCCGGTGCTCGGCCGCCAGCGACAGGTCCACCAGCGTCTTGACCGGCCCGTCCGTGCACAGCAGCGCGTCGGTGAGCTCGAAGAGCACGTCCGCGCGCGTGTACAGGCACTCGTAGAAGTCCATCCGAAAGCGGGACAGCACGCCCCACTGCTCGACGGCGGGCAACTGCACAGGGAGACTCGTCACCAGCGGCCGTTCCTTCAGCTTCGTTACTCGACATCTCGAAGCGTGAGGGGCGGCCGCCTCTGCTGTCTCGCGAAGAACCGCAGATCAGCAGGTCGGGTGACCTCCGAGGTTAAACAACAAGCTCAGTGGCCGTTGCTCTATCGATCTCGGTGAGCGTGAGTTCGAGGTGGTCGACTCGGTCGGGTGATCTTGTGGCTGGCTGAGCATGAAAGTGGGGCCTCCCGCACAGCTCGTGGGTGTCGAATCCAACCGAGCAACAGGAGGCCCCTGGTGCTGCAGTCTTCCGTGTCAGCGTTGCTGTCGTCCAACTCGGCTTCCCTGACGTGTGATTGCATCGCTCACCGGTTCGGGAACGCCGGGGACCGGCCGCACAGGCGACCGAGATATCCGTCCGACATGAGCGACGCGGAGTGGGCCGTCGTGCGCGACGCGATGCCGGTCCCCGGCTGGCTGGAGGGCCGCGGCGGGCAGCCGGAGAGCTACTGCCACCGGCAGATGGTGGATGCGGTGCGCTGCCTGGTCGCGGGCGGTATCGCCTGGAGGGCGATGCCCGCGGACTGCCCCGCGTGGGACCGCGTCTACGCGTTCTTCCGGCGCTGGCGGGACAAGGGCCTGGTCGCTGAATTCCATGACCGACTGCGCGACCGGGTCCGCGAGGCAGCGGGCCGGGATCCGGAGCCGACGGCGGGCGTCATCGACGCGCAGTCGGTGAAGGCAGCCGCGTCGGTGCCGGCCGCCACGCGGGGATTCGACGGCGGGAAGAAGATCAACGGCCGCAAGCGTCACATCGTGGTGGACACCCTCGGGCTGCTGCTGACGGTGATGGTCACCGCGGCCTCAATCACCGACCGCGAAGCCGGCCGGACGCTGCTGGCCCGGCTGCGCGAGCGGCACTGGCGCATCGTGCTGGTGTGGGCCGACGGCGGCTACACCGGACGCCTGGTCGACCTCGCCCGCGACGTCCTGCGGATCGCACTGAGTGTGGTCAAACGCAACGACGACGTCACCGGATTCACCGTGTTGCCCAAGAGATGGCTGGTGGAGCGGACGTTCGCGTGGCTGATGCGCTCACGCCGCCTGGCCCGCGACTACGAGACGCGCACCGATACCTCGGAGGCGGTGATCCGGTGGTCGATGAGCATGGTCATGAGCCGCCGGCTCGCCCGGCGACCACGTTGAACAGTCCCGGGGGGTCCTCTGTCAGCCAGCCCCGCGCGGCCAGGCGCTTCGCCTTCGACCGCACTCCCTCGACCTTCGCCGGAACCGCCTCCAGTCCGAGCGCCACAGCGAGCTGCCGACAATCCATCGCTTCCCCCCCCGCCCCGCTCCCGCTGGCCAGGACGTCCATGATCCGCTGGTAGTCCAGCGCCAGCACCGTCGGGGCGAGCCCTTCCCGTCAGTGCGGCACCACCGAACCGGGCACCGCCGCCGCGAGTTGTGCCGGCCGCTCGCCCTCCACCACGGCCGATGGTGCCTCCTCGCCTCCGCGTGGTCCCGCCAGGACCTCGCTCACCGTCTCACGGGCGATCACGAACCGCTCCCACGCGGCCTCCGCCTCCCGCAGCTCGGCTTGAAGGGCCTCCACCCGCTGCCGAGCGGCGCGTTCGCGTTCCTCCAGCAACCCCATCACCGACGGCATCCGGCACCTCCACCGAAGAGACGACACGACACCCCGTCTCTGCCGCCGAAGCATCGGCGTTATTCCTGACCAGCGAAAACGCACCCATCACTCTCGGAAAGACAACGGCTTCTGAGCTTGACGTTTAACCTCGCGCGGCGAGGTGGGCCTGGAGCGTGGGTTCGCGTTTGACGGTCTTGCCGACGTCGTGGCGGGGCGCTGGGTTGCGGTTCTTCGAACCCGGTGGCCGTCCGGGGCCAGGTCGGGAGTGTTTTGGCACGCGGGCCGGAGTGAGGACCTTCACGCGGATGTTGCGGAACCCTCGGCGGACCCGGGCCGGGGTCAACTTCGCTGGCGGCAGCGGGCGTTCCCAAGGGCGGCGCAGGTCGGCGGCGAGCGGGCGGGCCAGGCGGAGCTGGGTGTGGGCGACGATGACCAGCCAGGTCCACAGGTCGGCGGTGTCCGGTGCGCGGAAGTGCGGCGCCGTCCAGCCGAGGGGGCCCTTGAGTAGGCGGAAGGTGTGCTCAAGGTCGACTCTGCGCAGAAAGGTGCGCCAGATCCGGTCCAGATGGACGGTATCGATGTCGGTGGCAGAGGACCATAGCCACAGCGGCTTCGCTTCGCGTTCGCCGGGCAGGTGATCGACCTTGAGGCGGACCAACGTGCCGTGGGTGATGGGGATTTCGCCTTCATGGTCGAGCCAGGGCCCGCGCTTTTGCAGGCGCTGGTGCATCCGGTCCCACGCCTTCGCCTCGGCCTTGCCGTAGCGGGTGGTCTCGGTGCAGGTGGTGGCGTCGGGCTCGTGCCAGGACTCGGGTTTGGCGAAGGTGAAGGCAGTGCCGTGCTTGCGTGGGCGTCCGCCCTTGGGTGTGGAGCGGGGCTCGCCCGCATCGCGGAGCATGACCCGGTCCGAACGCAGTCGGCCTATGAGCTCGACGGGCAGGTCGGACAGGAGATGGGCCAGGCGGGTGACGTCGTAGCCGGCGTCCATGACGAGCAGGATGTCCGGGTCGCCGGACTGCCAGTGCCCGGCTTCGATCAGGCGGCCGGTGACCTCGCGAAGTTGGTCGGCGGTCACCGCGGTGGCGTCGTCGGCCGGTCCCAGCCGGACCGCGTCCAGCAGTGCGGTCCAGGAGGTGCGGCCGGTCTCCAAGGCGGCGACGAAGGAGTAGGGCCAGCCGGGGATCAGCTGGTCCGCGCTCCGGCCGCGCCCGTAGACATGGCAGAACAGGCGGTCATCGCTGGTGGGAGCGTCGGGACGGAGCCAGTGCGAGACATCGACGGCCAGGGCGATGCGCCCGTCGCCGAGGCGAGGGATCGGAAGGGCGGCCAGCGCGCGGCGCAGTCGGGCGGGCTCGAGCCAGCCCCGGTCCAGCGCGGCGTACATCGCACCGTGCCCACGCCGGTGCTCGGCCGCCAGCGACAGGTCCACCAGCGTCTTGACCGGCCCGTCCGTGCACAGCAGCGCGTCGGTGAGCTCGAAGAGCACGTCCGCGCGCGTGTACAGGCACTCGTAGAAGTCCATCCGAAAGCGGGACAGCACGCCCCACTGCTCGACGGCGGGCAACTGCACAGGGAGACTCGTCACCAGCGGCCGTTCCTTCAGCTTCGTTACTCGACATCTCGAAGCGTGAGGGGCGGCCGCCTCTGCTGTCTCGCGAAGAACCGCAGATCAGCAGGTCGGGTGACCTCCGAGGTTAAACAACAAGCTGAGAACCGACCGAGAGCACTTGTAGGCGGGTTTGAAGAGCGGTCACCGGTGAGCGGAGGGTGGAATGTCGGTGAGAAGTAGTACCACTCACCTGTGTCGGAACTACGGTGACGTCAACCCGCGTGGCTCGTATCCTTCGCGGGTGAGTCTTTTCGAGGTGCTTCCCGATCGAGCCGAGCTTGAGGTCCGCAGCTCGGAGACGCCGGCGACCTGTGTCCGGTTCTTCGACTGGTCCCGCGTGGACGAGTACGAGGTCGTCTTCGCCGTCGAAGCTGTGGCCGATGGCCTGCGCGCGTGCATCGGCTCGGTGACGGTCTCGGTCTGGGACGGCGCTGGGAACCTGAGCGACTTCCTCTCGGGGCTGGCGCGGGACTTTCGCGGCTGGGAGGGCGAACGTATCTGGCTCAACAACCGTCTGGTTCTGACAGCGACGTTCGGTGCCGGCGGACACGTCCACCTGGGCTGGACTCTTCGGTTCAACGTCTTCACCGAGGACTCCTGGGAGTGCACCTTGACCACGACGCTTGAGGCGGGAGAGCAGATGTCGGCCCTTGCCGCCGAGGCGCAGGCCTTTCTTCACCAGGGATAGCCCCCTGGCCTGCCTGGCTCTGGACGGGTCCTTCCTCGGCTCGGGAGGAAGGACCCGAGACGGTCATCAGCCGGCGGCCTGCTGTTCGACGCGGGCGCGGGTGGTGGCGAGTCGGTAGGAGTCGGTGCCGGTCTCGATGATGATGCCGCCGAAGGTGAGCCAGCCGACGATGGCCGCGCAGAGTCTCGCGCTTGCCGGGCCGGGCGGGCAAGGGCGCGGGGCCGTTGCGTTCGGTCGGCCGAATCCGTTGGCCGGGTGTGGATCTTCGAGGGGCCGGGCCGCAGGCTGCGGCTGGGAGTGCGGGCCGAGGTGTTCACGCTGGAGCTGGTGGACGCGGCGGCTGCCCAGCCTGGGCCCGTGCTGACGGCAAGCTCAGCATGCAGCAGGCCGCGCTTCTGGGCGTCCCGCACCTGCGGTCCTGGCGAGCCGTCAGCTGACACGGCAGCGAACGAGATCTCCGGCAGAGTCAAAGCTAGGATGAGGCATGAAATCGAACTTGACGCGTTCTGGGACGAGTTGGGACCGGCGACGCGCAGCAGTCTTGGCTTCCTTGCTGGGTGCGGGGGCCCTCGGATGGACTGTGGTTGCGCTGAGCGTGCATACGACCGGCTCGACCGCGCTGGACCCTGACAGTGCGACCGATGCTGATCTGGCGCGGCTGGGCGCTGCTGTGATGGCCGTCATTGCGGCGGTGGCTGCCGGACTGTGGTGGCGTCACTGGGCGACCGTACGTCGGCCGGTGATCGGCGGAGGTTGGGCGCGGGCGGCGTTTGCTGTCTCTGCCGTCCATTCGATGTTCGTCGTACCGGTGATTGCGTTCGCCTCCTGGGACTGGAAGGCCCCTGTGATCGCGTTCACGTGCGCGGTGCTCGCGGGCGGTGTGCGGGAGGCCGCCGGGGTGACGGCACTGGCTAGCGGCCGCACGGACCCGTCGATCCCGATGTCCGGCTGACGACGGCTGTACAGCGTGGCCGGCCTCGGATCGCTCGGGCGGTGCCGGACCCGGTCATCCCTCGTGCCGCAGGAACGGCTGTATGCGTCTGCTTCCGAAGGCGATGAGGCCGACCGGAACCTCGGCAGCGCGCGCTGAACCCCAACACCAACCGAAGCATTGCCACGCCCTCCTCCTCTGCCCGCAGGCGGCCTGGCGGGCAGTGTGGGTGCCGATAGATCATCCGGTCTGGTCGCAGCCTTGTCACCTGGCCGCGGGTCGCGTCTGTCGGCCTCGTGGTTGTCTTTCCCGCGGGGCAGCACGGACGGCATGATGATCTGTTGTGCTGCTGCGCCTGGCCTACCTCGCCATGACCGACACCTTCGCGCTGTTGCGGCTGCTGCCGATGGGCGGCCGGGAGAAGGACATCGAGATCCTGGCGCTGCGGCACCACCTGCTGGTTTCGCAGCGCCAGGCCGCGAAGCCGGTGTTCACCGACACGGACCGCGCAGTCCTCGCGGGGCTGCTCCACCACCTCTCCACCGACAGGCTGCGGCGTCTTGTGTCGCTGGTCCGCCCGGACACGGTCCTGTGGTGGCACCGCGACCCGCTCGAGCGGCGCCATGCCGCGACCTGCACTCCGAAGCGTCGCGGGCGCCCGCCCACCGTCCGGTCGATCCGTGCCCCGGTCCTGCGCCTGGCCCGCGAGAACAGCTCGTGGGGCTACCGGCGCGTCCACGGTGAACTCGCGGCCCGCGGCGTCAAGGTCGCCGCCTCCACCGTTCGGGAGATCCTCCGCGCGCACGGCGTCCCGCCCGCGCCCGAGCGGTAGAGCACGACCTGGGCCGCTTTCCTGCGCAGCCGGGCCGGGGCCCTGCTCGCCTGCGATCTCTTCGAGACCCGCACGCTGACCGAGGCGCGCCTGTACGTCTTCGCCGCCATCGAGCACTCCACCCGGCGCATCCGAATCCTGGGCGCCACCGCGCGTCCGAGCGCGCAGTGGATCGTGCAGCCCGGACGCAACCTCCTCATGGAGATCGAGGACGCGGGCAGCACGGCCAGGTTCCTGATCCGTGACCGCGCCTCGAAGTTCACGGCCTCCTTCGACGCCCTGATGACCGACGCCGGCCTGAACATCGTGGCCACCGGCATCCGGATACCGCGGATGAACTCCCTGATGGAGCGCTGGATACAGACCTGCCGCAGGGAGCTCCTGGACCGCACCTTGATCTGGAACCAGCGCCACCTTCTCCACGCGCTGCGCGAGTTCGAGACCTTCTACAACGAGCACCGGCCGCACCGAACCCTGACGCAAGCAGCGCCACTCGGCCCGCTACCCGAACCGATCAACGGACCAGCACAGATCAGACGTCTGGAGGTCCGTCGGCGAGACCGACTGGGCGGCACCCTCCACGAGTACCAACATGCCGCTTGACCAGGCCGGATGATTAATCGGCACCCGCAAAGTTGGGGCGCGGCGGCCCCAGAAAGGCTGTCAGGCCGCCTCCGCCGAGCCCTGCCGCCGTTTCCCCTTGGACGCGGCGGGCACAGGCGGGCAGAGACGGCCTGAAGCGCGTCTCGGCGGGGCCGGATCTGGCTGGCCGCGCAGCGGATGGCCCGCCCCGCGCAGTGTCCCTGCGCGGGGCGGGCCGTCGAACACTCGCTACAGGACGCGCACCTGCGGCGGGTTGCCGGTGGAGATGGAGAGCTGCCCTTGCTGGATCTGGACGTCGCTGCCCCTGAACAGCACCCCGTTCTCCTTGGTGATCTCGACGCTGCCGGTCTGGAAGGAGACCGCCATGCCCCGCTCCAGGGTCACCCACTTCTTGAACTCGTTGATCCCGTGGAAGATGATCCGGTCCGGCATGGTGACGAACATCCGCTCACCGTCGTGGCTGAGCTTCATCCCGCCGCCGACGGTCAGCAGCCCTTGCACGTGCGCTTCGCCGGAGACCCGGGCATCGACCGTGTGCAGCTCGTGCAGGTTCGCCTTGCCGGCGATGACGGTGCCGAGGTCGTGACCACCGTCGCGCAGGACGCGGACGCCTTCGGGGGGGAACTCGATCCAGCCGTCCCCGGTGCCGGGGCCCTGGACCCACTTGGTGTTGATGCCGTTGAGGTCGGCCTTGTCGGCGGCGACGTTGCCCCAGGCGCCGCCGCCGTCCTTGCGGACGTTGATGCCGGACTGCGGGAACTCCAGCCAGCCCTTGCCGCCGTCGCGATCGCCCACCCAGGTGGTGTTCAGGCCGTGGACATCGACCTTCTCGGCGGTGAAGGTGCCGCGCTCCTGCCCGCTGTCGTCCTTGTAGAGGGTGGCGCCGGGCTGGGTGAACGCGATCCAGCCCTGGCCGGCCTCGCGGCTGCCCACCCACGTGGTGTTGACGCCCTCCGCATCGACCCGGGCGGCCGTGAGGACGCCCAAAGTGGCGCCGTGGCCGTGGTAGACGTTGACGCCGCGGTCCGGGAAGGTGATCCAGCCGGCGCTGTCGGTGAGCCCCTGGACCACGCGGGTGATGACGTCGTCGGCCGTTACCCTTCCCAAATTGCCGTTCGGGCGGTGGACTTCCACGCCGTCCGTGGCGAAGGTGACCCGGCCCTTGCCGGCCGTCCCCTCCACCCACGGGGTGCGCGTCCCGCTCTCGAACTCGGGGACGACCGCATGGACGGTGGTGGTGAGGAAGTACCCGCGCTGTTGCTGTCCGGCGCCGGGCGCCTTCGCGACGAGCGTGTAGGTGGTGCCGCGCTTCGGGGCGGAGGTGGGCCAGCGGTAATCCTTGTGGGCCGCAGCCGCACCCGGCACCGCCCGTTCGTGGTGGATCGCGGTCCCCGGCTGGTCGAGGATCTCGTAGTCGAGGTCGGTGGGTCCGTCCCACAGGAGCACGAGCTGCTCGTTCGCGTCACCGTTCACCAGGGACTTCTGCGCACGGAAGTTGCGCGGGACCCGCGGCGTCTGCTTCACCAGGCCGAGGTGGGTGGTGTAGTGGCCATCCCGCCTGGCGAGGTTGCCGTCGCCGCCGTACGCGTTGTCGCGGATCTCCAGCAAGCTCAGGCCCGCACCCGCGGAGACCGGGATGTTCTCCAGCTTCAGCACCAGCGCCCCGTGGCCGTCCAGAAGCGCGTGCTTGCGCGTGGGAGGCTGCGCGCGGGAGAGCTGCGCCCGGAAGCAGTTGCTGCCGCTGTCCCACGCGAACTCCAGCTCGTCGTCGAGCGGGTTCTGGTACGTCCGCTCGATGCTCGCGGTGACCGCCGAGGGATTGTCCGTCAGGTCCGAGGACAGGTTGAGCAGTGGCATGGCCACATCGATGTAGTCCCACTTCACCTCGGCCTGGTGGGTGTTGGAGACGATCACGTACACCGTCCCCAGGGACGGTTCGTCCGTGAGCGACGCTCGGAGCGATGTCGGATCCGTCACGATCTCGTAGTGCAGCAAGGACGGCACGGTGCGGACTCCCTACCTCGGCGTTTCACGCGATGCGGGCTGACGACGGAATGGGTGCCAACAGTCCTGTCAACGGTAAGCACCGTCCCGTCGTCCAGGAGCCGCGATTGCCCGGAGCTGTCCCGAACCGATCCCCGGTCTGGCCGGAACCTCAGTTGCTTCTCGGCGGGCACCGGGCCTTGGGCTTTGGCGCGGAAGTCAGGGCCGCGGTTGAAGATCCAGGACCGGTACTGCCAGGGCTTGAGCACGTCCTCGCGCAGCCAGCGGCGCACCGTGGACGCGGAGACGGTGTCGGTGATCCCGCGTGCGGTCAGCTCGGCGGCCAGCTCCGGGCAGGACCAGCGCGACAGCGGCACACCGGTCTCGGCTGGTAACTGGCAGGCCAGCGCCTTGGTCTCGGCGATCTGCACGGGGGCGAAGCGGGCCGGGCGCCCTGAGCGTTTACGGTCGGCCAGGGCCGACAGGCCGCCGTGGGCGAACCGGCCGCGCCAGGCACGAACCGTGTCCAGGTGCAGGCCGGTCTCGTGTGTGGTCGTAAGCCGTCTTCTTCAGTCGCTCGCGCTCGGCGACGGTCAGCACGATCGGGCAGGCCGGCGCAACGGGCATGGCAGACGGGCCGATCGGGAGAAGCGGAACACGACGGGTCGCAGCCCTCCGGGCCCGCGCCAATATCCAGCAGAACTCAGCCTTCCGCGACCGCCGACTCGAGCAGGGACAGCGTCTGGTTGTCCGCGTCCACGTGTGCGCGGACGCCGAGAGGCAGCGGCAGGTTCGGCGAGGTGTGACCGAAGTCGACCTGTGCGAGGACCGGGATGTCACGTCGAGCCAGGACATCGAGCACCACGTCGCGTAGACCTGCGCGGTCTCCGCCGCCCTCGTAGGGCGTGACCTCAGTCGGGATGCCGACCACCATGCCCGCGATCCGGTCCAACACACCGGACAGCCGCAGAGTATGCAGGTCGCCCCAGATCCGCGAGACCGGCCGCTGCACCTCCTCCCAGAACAACACGGCACCGTCGAACCGTCCGGCAGCCAGCGCGAACGATGTCGCCTGCAGTTGGACCAGGCGGTTCAGCAAACCGCCGACCAGTGGTCCCTGCGCACGTCCCGGCCGCCAGGTTTCCCAAGCCCCCATTGCCGGCAGCACGCCCGGCGCCTCGGCCTTGGTGAGCACACGGGTGTAGAGGTCAACGAGCTCGGAGCGACGGGCCTCGTCGCCCAGCGTGTACCAATCGCTGCCGAAACCGTGGGTGGCGATGTCGGAGTGGAGGCCGACGAGGCCGGTCTTGGCGTGCAACGCCATGTGCAGCAGCGAAATGTCGCTGTAGCCGAGAATCGGCTTCGGGTCGGCCCGGATGGCGTCCAGATCAATCAAATCGAGATAGCCGATGGTCGCCTGTCCACCGGTGTGCGCGACGATGGCCCGCACCTCCGGGTCCCGGAGCAGACCATTGAGTTCGGCGGCCTGCTCCGCCGGAGTGCCTGACGCCCACCAGCGATTCTGCGCCGGGTCGACCATCGGGCTGACTCGCACGCGGAAACCCATCCGCTCCAGTATCGCCACACCGCGGGCGAGCAGTGGTTCCTCACCCGGCTCAAGCTGGCCCGAGGGCGCGGTAACGACCACGAGGTCGCCGGCACGTAGCGCGCGGGGCCGAAGGATCACAGGCATGGGGCCTCCTTGTTGATCAACAACGGCGAGGAACAAGGCTCGTGCCGCCGATATTCCGCCTCCCCGACGTGAGCAAGCCAAGCCCCGGAACCCCAGCTGGGCCCACCGACCGCCTCCACGCGAACAACCCAGGAAGGACGGGTACCGATGACGAGTTCGTCGGCACCCCCGACGACTCCTTCGACTGTGCCTGCCAGCCCCGCTTCGCCGCCCCAGACCGCTAAGGGACCGATGCGGAATCGGGCCCCGATGTCAACCCCCGAAGGATTTCCGGAGCCGACCACTTAGGCTTCGCCGGGGCCGCCGCCCGCCTGCCCGCCGACATCAACCACAGCCATGCCCGGCCCACCCTCGAACCCGGACCTCCCGGCAGCGGGGGGAAGGGCCAGCCCGCGATCCGCCTCGGGCTGGCGGCCGTCCGCGGCCTCGGCGACGAGCGGGCCGAGGCGATCGCCGCCGGCCAGCCGTACACGGACCTGGAGGACTTCGCCCGCCGCGCCGATCTGCCCGAACCCGCCCTCGAGGCGCTCGCCACCGCGGGCGCCTTCGCCGGTCTCGGCCTGACCCGCCGCCAGGCCCTGTGGTCCGCCGCG
>NZ_JBEXKB010000084.1:0-31953 GCF_040609455.1 Kitasatospora sp. NPDC004669 | reverse complement strand
GGCTGCGCGCCGACCACGGCCTCACCCTCGTCCTGATCAGCCACGACCTGCCGCTGATCCACCGCCACACCGACACCGTCCTCGACCTCGGCACCTCCGCCACCTGGCCGCCGGTGCGTCCGGACGTCGCGGCGGCAAAGATCGGCGGAGAACCTTAGGCACGGCTTACCAATCCGGCTGCGGTCGTCCCGTCGCCGAGCCCCTCCGGAGGCTCGCCATGTCCGGCCCGGAAATCGCCCTGCTCGGCGCCGTTGTGGGCTTCACGATCCATGATCAAGGGTTCACTGGCGTTCGCCCGTCCAGCCTTCCCCTCGCCTGTGGCTCCTCGACGGCCGAGGCGCCTTTGGGCTTGAACGCTCGGCTCCACACCCCGCCGTTGCCGGCGACGCATGTGAGCGCGGGGACGAGCCCGGATACCGGCTCGAAGTTCAGCCGATCGATACCTCCTTCAACTGGTTGTCCTTACTTCGCTGGTGCGACCTCGTGTCGCACTCTCGAAACCTTGGTTCCTCGCGGTCAGGCCTGGCGGGCGTAGGACGCGAGGCGATCGGCGAGCGCGATGACGAGGTTGCGCAGTTCATCGGGGCGCTCGATGACGAACGGCCGGTCGAGTGAGGCGAGTACCGGAGGCAACCAATCGAGCCGCTCCGCCCGCAACTCGACGCGCAGCCAGCGCTCGGTCGCCCGGTGCTCGCCTGCCACGGGCGCGTGCTCCTCCAGGCTCGCGACGCTGGCGGGAAGGTGGGCGCGGATCTGCTCAACTGTCCCGTGGATCCGCAAGGTCACCTCGTGCCGGTACTCGGCCGTGGCGAAGGCCGACAACAGGCGATGTGCCGGATCGGGACCTGCGGGCTCTTCGAATGAGCCGGGCAGGGTTCGTGCGTCTGCGATGCGATCGAGCCGGAAGGTTCGGTCCTCGCCGATCCGGGAGTCCTGGCCTGTGACGTACCACCGGCCCGCGTGGGCGACGACCCCGTACGCGTGCAACGTGCGTTCACTGCGCCGTCCGTCACGATCGATGTAGCGGATCGAGACCGGTCGGCGGTGGCGCACCGCATCGGCGATGGTGAGCAGGACCTCAGCGTCCGGGGTGTCGAACTTACCTGGCTGATCCGTGAAGGCGACGGCCTCCAGGAGCGTGTCGAGCCTGCGGGCGATGTGCTTGGGCAGCACCCGCCGGATCTTCGCCGATGCCGTCTCGCTCGCCGTGCGCGCCGTCGTCGTCAACCCCGCTCGGCGACCGGCGACCAGGCCGAGCAGCACGGCCAGCGCCTCGTCGTCGCTGAGCATGAGCGGAGGCAAGCGGTACCCCGGGGCGAGCCGGTACCCGCCGTAGCGACCGCGCACCGATTCCACCGGCACGTCAAGGTCGATCAGCTGGTCCACGTACCGCCGCACGGTGCGCCCTTCGACGCCAAGCCGGTCGGCGAGTTCGGCCACCGTCCGGGTGCCGCCCGACTGCAGCAGCTCCAGGAGTGTCAGTACGCGGCCGGTGGGTCGAGGCATGTGCACAGCGTAACGGGAAAAGAGGACCGATTCTGTCCACTATTTCTCCTAGCCTGCGACGTACAGCGATTCCATCTGCCAAGGAGATCACCATGGACTTCGTCTCGATCCGCATCATCACCAGCGACGTCGCACGCCTCGTCGAGTTCTACGAGCGAGCCACAGGGGTGCAGGCGACGTGGGCCACCGAGGACTTCGCCGAACTCAAGACCGCGGGCGCCACCCTCGCGATCGCCGGCACCCGCACGGTCCCGCTGTTCGCCCCGGGCTCTGCCCGCCCGGCGGACAACCACAGCGTGATCACCGAGTTCCTCGTCGACGACGTGGACCGCGTTCACCAGAACCTGACCGGCTTCGTCACCGACTTCGTCACCGAGCCCACCACGATGCCCTGGGGCAACCGGTCGCTGCTGTTCCGCGACCCCGACGGCAACCTCGTCAACTTCTTCACCCCCGTCACCCCGGCAGCCATCGAAAAGTTCGCACGCTGACGCCACGCACAGCCGCTCGAACGGGAGCCCTGAGATCCCAGGGCTCCCGGTGAACGCGGCCGCCAGGTCCGGGAGCGCCGACAGCAGGGGCACCGGAACGCACTGCTGACCCCCGAGGGACGTCTGCGGTTGTGCCTGCGGATCGACGCCGGCCAGCCGATCGCGCACGTCGCTGCCGAGGCCGGGATCTCCCGCCGCTGCCTGGCCAAGTGGTACGCCCGCCGACGCGCGCACGGCGAGAACGGCCTGCTCGACCACTCCTCCTGCCCCGCCACCAGCCCGGCCCGCACCGCCGAGGACATCGCTGACCAGCCGGACCGCCAGGAGCGACTACCGGATCGCCTTCGACCAGCCGCCCGAAGCGCGACGCGGTGATCGACGCGAACCCGCGCTCCGCCGTGGCCCGCGCCATCGCCGGCTTCACCGACCAGGGTGTGCGCAGCATCCTGGTCGCGATCCCGCCGGTCACCCACAGCTCGCGCGACCGGATCGGCTTCATACCGACCCTGATCAAGATCGCCCGGTCCACCGGCGTCCGGCTATGTCGGCGACGGCGCCAACCGCTGGCCCGCCGGCCACACCCTGGACGTCGGCCGCCGCTTCCGGCTCGCCCTGGACAAGGCACCGGCCGGAGCCCAGCTCTACGCCACGGCCGAGGAAGGCATCACCGTGCGCGAAATCGAGGAGGTCATCGGCCGCCGCCCGAACCTCCCCGCCGTGAGCATCCCCGCCGACCAGGCCGCTGTCCACTTCCAGGGCTTCCCGTTCATCGGCCTCGACATCACGATGGACAGCACCGAGACCCGCAAGCTGCTCGGCTGGGAGCCCACCCACCCCGGCCTGATCGCCGACCTCGCAGAGGGCCACTACTTCACCACCGGCTGAACGGCGATCCGCCGCCTTCCCCGCCAACCTTCCGTATCGCAGACCGGTGGGGAAGGCGGCTGTTTCCCTGAGCGCCCGGCGTCCCCGGCGACCGCCGGCCATCCGGCTCGACGGTCTGCTCGGCGAAGGCGTGCGGGACGAGGGTGTCCGCGTGGTCGGCCGCTTCCAGGTCGTTCATCGGCCGGTTCCCGTCAGCGCGCTGGTCGCCAGCCACAGCTGTCTGGCCTTGGTCTCGTCCAGACCGGCTCTGCCCGGCCTGCGCACCGTAGGGTGGCCCTTGATGCTGCCGAAGCCGTCCGGGCCGACGCATGCGTTGCCGGGCACGTCCTGCGTCGCGGCGTACAGGGTCGGCAAGGCGCCGTGTTCGGGGTCGTTGAGCAGGAACGCGAAGCGGTTGATGACATTCGCCGACGAGTGGGCGGCCAGGGACGTCCTGGCGATGCCGGGGTGGGCGAGCACCGACCGGACCGGGCTGCCCGACGCTGTCAGCCGCCGCTGCAGTTCCAGGGAGAACAGCACGAGCGCGAGCTTGGAGTCCCGGTAGGCGTTCATCGGGTGGTACCTGCGTGAGCGCCAGTCGAAGTCGTCCACATCCAGCCTGGACTGCCGGTGCAGCTGGCTGGTCACGCTGACGACGCGGTCGGTCAGGTGCGGCAGGAGCAGGTTGGTCAGGACGAACGGGCCGGTGTAGTTCGTCGCGGTCTGCACGTCGAAGCCGTCCGCGGTCCGCGCCGCCGGGACGTCCATGACACCCGCGTTGTTGATGAGGACGTCCAGGTCGCCGGTCCACGCCTGGGCGAAGCTCCGGACCGATCCCAGGTCGGCGACGTCCAGGCACCGGACGTCGAAGTCGCCGGGCAGTCCGGCGACCGCCCGTCGGCCCTTCACCGTGCTGCGCACCCCCAGCACGACACGGGCGCCGACGCGCCCGAGCTCGCGGGCAGTGACCAGGCCGATGCCGCTGCCGGCTCCGGTGATGAGTACCGTCCTGCCGGTCATGCCCGGCAGGTCGGCGGCTGTCCACTTGGCCATGGGGCCCCTCTCGTCTCGGTCGCGGCGGTGTCGGTCGCCGCGCACCCCGGTCGTTGCGGAAACGCATTGCGTCGCCCCGCAACGACCAGTGGACGGCAACCGGCAGCGCGGATGAAGGACCCGCTCAACCACTGACTCCCGGTCAGTGGTTGAGGTCCGCTCGCGGCTGCGACGATGGTGTGGGCACGCGGCCGGGGCCGATGTCCGAACAGCACTCGACCCCTGGGGGCAGGCCCGTGGAGCAGACGGTGGACCGCGCGTCGCTGGGTGCCTTCCTGCGTGCCCGGCGGGAGGCCCTGCAACCGGAGGACGTGGGACTGCGCCGCGGATCGCGTCGGCGCGCCCGCGGACTGCGACGGGAGGAGGTAGCCGAACTGTGCGACATGTCGGCCGACTACTTCGCCCGCCTGGAACGCGGTAACGGGCCGCAGCCCTCACAGCAGATGGCAGCCGCCATCGCCCGTGGGCTGCGCCTCACCCCGGACGAGCGCGATCACCTGTTCCTCCTGTGCGGGCACCGCACACCGCGCCGGCGGACGCGCAGCGAGCACGTCAACCCGGGACTGATGCGCATCCTGGACCGACTGCAGGACACCCCGGCACAGGTCATGGGTCCCCTCGGCGAGACCTTGCTGCAGACGCCTCCTGCCGTGGCCCTGCTCGGAGAGCAGACCCACTACACCGGGGAAGCCCGCAGCGCCCCCTACCGCTGGTTCACCGATCCGGCCGCCCGCCGGCGGTACCTCCCCGACGATCACGGCCTCAACAGTCGGGTGAACGTCGCACTCCTGCGGGCAGCCGCCACGAGGGAAGGGCCCCGGTCGCAGGCCGCCCGTCTCGTGGCGAGCCTGCTGCGTCAGAGCACGGAGTTCGCGTCACTGTGGGATCGGCAGGAGGTCGGCCTGCACTGGAGCGACGCCAAACGGTTCGTTCACCCAGAGGTCGGGCGCATCGACCTGTTCTGCCAGAACCTGCAGGACCCTGACCAGTCGCAGTCCCTGCTCATCTTCACGGCAACGCCCGGCACCGACAGCTACGACAAGCTGGCGCTGTTGAACGTCCTCGGCGCGGACAGCTTCCCCATCGGCTGACGCCCGCGAGCCTCCGGCGATCACCGCGCCGGGGGCCCTCCGCTGTTCGAGATCATTCGTTGCACGGCCCGCCGCTCGATCCGGCCGTGCGACCGGCTCCATCGGGAGCGTGGCGCCAACTGGGAGGTGCGATGGAGCGACGCGCGGTCCTCGACGCCCGCGGGGATGCCGAAACCTGGCTAGGCCGGGGCAGCCGGCAGCGGTCACGATCACCCGCGCCCCGCCGGACGGACTCTCGGCGATGCTGATGTGGCCGTGGTGGGCCAGGCCGATCTCGCGGGCGTTGGCCGGGCCCTGGCCGCTGCTCCCGGTGGCGCGTTCGCGGCTGCTGTCCAGCCGCACGAAGCGGTTGAAGACGCGTTCGCGTTCGACGGGAGGGGCGCCCGGGCCGTCGCCGCTGCCGAGGTGCGTTGCGGCGCGACCGTGGCCGTGCCGAACCGGCGCGGCCAGGGAGCCGGCCGTGTCATGTCATTCGATTCCGGTTCCCATGTCGAGCCGTCGGTTGAGTTCCTGTTCGCCGAGGGCGGTCAGGCGAAGTGCGCGGCTCTTCGGGGCTTGGGTGACCCAGTGGGCTCGGGTGAAGGTGGTGAGCAGTTCGGCGCCGAGGCGGCCGGCGAGGTGATGGCGTTTTTCGCTCCAGTCGAGGCAGAACCGCAGGAGTGGTTCGCTCTGGTGGCCTGTCAGATGCTCCTCGCGCAGCCCGAGTTCGGCGAAGACGGCGGTCGCGGCGCTGCCGAGGCGGTACGGGTGGTCCGAGGTGGGGCTGATGGTGTTGGTGGCAGGGGTGAGGGCGTCTCGTTCGACGAGCGCGTCGGTGATGGCGGTGCCGAGGCGGCCGGCGATGTGGTCGTAGCAGACGCGGCCCCTGCGCAGGGCGGCGGCGCGGGTGCTCGCGCGGAGCGTGTTCGGGATGGAGAGGCCCGGTGCGAGCCTGGCAAGGGATTCGAGGATCTGCGCGATCTGCGGACTGGCGAGCCGGTAGTAGCGGTGCCGGCCGGACTGTTCGACGGTGATCATTCCGGCCGCGGTCAGCGTCGCGAGCTGCGTGCTGGCCGCCTGCCTGGTGACGCCGGCCTCGTCGGCGAGTGCGCCGGCCGCCAGGCTGCCCCCGTCGGCCAGCGCCGTCAGGATGCGCGCCCGGGTGCCGTCGGCGAAGATCCTGGCCACGTGGGCCACATCGGGCTCGGCGTCGCTGCGGGACTCGGTCATGGGGTGGATTCTCGCGCGCCGTTGGTTCCACCGCCATGGAACTGTTTCCGTGCGAGCGTCCACACCATGACCGAACAAACCACCGATCGACCCGGCAGGCGAACGGCACTGCAGAGGCGGGTGCTCGCTGCGACGGGTGTCAGCTATGTGATCGTCCTGTTGGACACCTCGATCGTCAACGTCGCATTGAACGACATCTCCGGCTCGCTGGCGATCCGGATCGATGGTCTGCAGTGGGTGGTGGACGCCTACACCCTCGCCTTCGCCGGACTGCTGCTCACGGGTGGCACGCTGGGTGACCGGTGGGGCGTCCGGCGCACGTACCTGGCAGGTCTGCTGGTGTTCACCGCCGCCTCGGCCACCTGCGGCCTCGCGGGCGGCCTGCCCGTCCTGATCGCCGGACGGATCGTGCAGGGCCTCGGCGCCGCACTGCTCGTACCCGCCGCACTCGCGCTGATCAACCACGCCCACCCCGTGACGGCACAGCGGGCCAGAGCCGTGGGGATCTGGATGTCGCTGGGCGGTGCCGCCATGGCGGCCGGGCCGCTGGTCGGGGGAGGGCTGGTGACGGTCCTCGGCTGGCGCAGCATCTTCTTCGTCAACGTGCCGATCGGGTTTGTCGGCCTCCTGCTGGCCCGGCGCGTCACCGACCCGCCGCTGCCGCCCGTGCGGCGGCAGGTGGATCTGATCGGCCTGACCAGTGGCGGTCTTGCGTTGGCCGCGCCCATGGGTGCTCTCATCGAAGGTCAGCGCCTGGGCTGGACCTCGCCGCCCATCCTCGCGGGGATCGCGCTCGGCGTGGTGGCGATCGTGGTCTTCCTCGTCGCCGAGTCACGCTCCACGCGTCCGATGCTGCCGTTGTCGTTGTTCCGCAACCGTCTCTTCGCCGCATCGACGTACGCGTCCGTCACCTCGGCGTTCGTCTTCTACGGGCTGCTGTTCGTCACCAGCCTCTACTTCCAGCAGGTACGCGGCTCCTCACCCCTGGAAGCGGGTGCCGCGCTGCTGCCGATGACGGTGACGGTCGCGCTCGGCGGCTATTATTCCGACCGCATCGCCCGGTTCCTCGGCGCCCGCTGGTCCATGTGTGCGGCGTTCTGCCTCTACGCGATCGGGGCCGGGGGCCTGCTCGCCTTCGGCCCGCGCTCACCCTACGAGGTGGCACTGACCCCCATGGTGATCATCGGTCTGGCCTGCGGATTCATCTCCCCGGCCGCCACAGCACCAGCCCTCGGCACCGTCACGAAGGACCGCTCCGGAATCGCCGCAGCGGCGCTCAACTCCGCCCGTCAGAGCGGATCCACCGCCGGCGTCGCCGTCTTCGGCACCCTGGCGGCAACCCTGCATCCGTTCACCAACGGCCTGCGCGCGGCGCTCCTCGTGACCGGGGCCGCGTCCGTGATCGCAGCTCTCGTATGGTCGCTCGCCGTACCAGGCAGGACCGATCCCGACCTTTGTCGGTAGGGCGGCTACCGTGCCGACCATGTCCGGTGATCAGCGGGATGGCGGTATGGGTGTTGAATCCGCCGTGGCGGACGGGTGGCTGACGGATCCGGGGTTCCTGGTGCCGGCTGACCCGGGGCGGGTGGCGGCGCTGCTCGACACCGGGTCAGGTCGGGCAGCGCGGTTGGCGGCGGCGGTGTACCGGGCCTCGGCGCGCCTGCACCGCGATGCCGGCGTCGGGGTTCGGCGGCAGCTGCTCGCGCTGGACGCGGCGCGGTGGCCTTGAGTGACAGCGCGATCTGTTCACGCTCCAGGTCAACGCCCAGGACTTCGAAGCGGATCTCCTGCCCGGCCTGCACGACGTCGGTGATGGCGTCGAGGTCCGCCCGGTGGTGCTCAGGCCGGCCGGCGGCGGAGCCTGACCACCAGGATGTGGCTACTGACGGCCAGGATCCAGGCCGGGAACACCAACTCGGACCATGGGACGCTGCGGGCGGCGAGCATCAGGAAGAGCCCGCTGAGGAAGCCCAGCCAGCACAGCCAGCGGGGAAAGATGCCGAGCCGCTGCCCGATCGTCGTGGTGGAGAGGGTGAAGACGGCGGCCATGCGGGTGACATAGCCGCTGACCAAGGCGAGGACCAAGTGCCGCCCGAAGTGCCAGAACTGGGGATCGGCGGCGGCATGGGCGGAATCGGCGGCAGCCACCAGACCGCTGGCCGCCGAGGCGAGCACGAAAAGCATCGCGACGAACAGCAGCCCACTGCCCAGGAAGAGCGCGGCGAAGAACCTGTCCTCAGCCGCTCCGACATAGTCCCGCATGGTACCCATGAACCACAGGAAGAAGACGCCGGCGAACGGCACCAGCTCCAGCGCCACGTTCAGGGCGCCCCGATGGGAGGGGATCGCGAGCCAGCCGGCGCCCTCGACCGCGTCGGCGGGCAAGTGGCGGACCAGGACGATGACGGCGGCCAGGATCAACGCGCACAGAATCCCCGCCACCGCCGCCATACGAGGCGTCTTCAACGCCCGTTCCGCCGCCTCGGTGGTTCGCATGGCGTTCCTCCTCCCGGGCATCGCCGATCCCCATCGTTCAGCGAGAGGCCGTGGCCCGCCATCCGGGTCGCCCGCCCAGGTGGCATCGCGCGGGTGGCGGCGACCGCGCCGCAGGCGTCATGGCCGAAGCACCACGCCCACTGCCGTGCCTCGCCGCGCGGTCCGGCACGGCACGGCAATCTTCGGTGTCGCGCCAATCCTCGGTGTGGTGTGGGACAAGCATGCCCGGCCCGGGCGTAACAGGCAGACGGTGAGCTCGCCGCGCCACACCATGGGTCATCCGAGCCGTCGCCTCCCTGATCCGTGAAGACGAGGCGCCGTACACTCGGAGTACCGCGGTGCGCCGTCCGTGCCGTAAGCGATCGTGCCGAACCGGACACGTCGGGGGCGGTCTTGCCGCCCCTCGGGCGCGGATCTGGCAGCCAGCGCGAGGGGCGGGAGTTGATCGCTGCTCATTGCGCCGTTTCGGTGTGGCAGAGACTGCGTGTCAGCGCGGCGAGCATGGCCAGGAACACCACGACCCACAATGCTGCTGCCAGCCATGTCTCGCCCGCCCCGAGCGTGATGAGCCAGGAGACCTCGATTGCGCTCCCCAACTGCCGGGTCGCGACTCCGTACATGCCGACGGGGAAAACCATGCTCCACAGACTCGACACCAAGCGCAGCGGAACATGCCGGGCCAGGTATCGCCAGACACCGAGTGCGATCAGCAACGGAATGAACCAGGTGGCGAAGGACCAGAGCACGAGGCAGAGCGCGGAGGTGACCTCGGCCGGCAGCACGCGCTCGGCCGCCGGCAGTCGCAACAGAGCAGCACCCGCCAGCACGCTGATGGCGGCGGCGCCCATGAACACCCAGTAGGCGGGAATCAGCTCCTCCGGTGCCATCGGCCGCACGAGCATCCGGGACAGGACCAGCGGGGCCAGCAAAAGGTCGAAGCTGACCTCTTGCTGACTCGGGATGATCGATCCGGTCTCCGAGCTTGGCGGAAACGCCGGGGCCGCGGTAGACCCCGGCGCCATCTCCGCAGGTGGGGGACGGTTTACGGGACGACGTTGATGAAGCTCATCATGCCGTGGTCCTCGTGGGCGGCGATGTGGCAGTGGAACATCCACTTGCCGGGGTAGTCGGCGAAGGCGACCCGGATCACGACCTGGCCCGGCACGCCGTCGACCGCGTGCGGGACGGGGACGATGTCCTGGCGGTGGGTGTAGGGCTGGGCCACGCCGTTGACGGACACCACCTGGAAGGCGTTGGTGTGCAGGTGGAAGGGGTGGTCCTCGCCGGAGTGGTTGACGATGGTCCACTCCTCGACCGTGCCGAGCTTCGCCGGGGTGTCGAACACGGAGCCGTCCATGGAGAACTGCTTGCCGTTGATGTAGAACACCGTGCCGTCGCCGTTCTCGGACAGGTCCAGGGTGCGGCGCTGGGCGATCGGGACGGCCGACAGGTCCGCCGGCGCGGTCGGCATGGCACCGGTCACCTCCGGCATCCGGCGCTCGTGGTGGCCGGCGACCTTGACGGTGGCCAGAGCCGTGTCCGGGTAGGAGTCGCCCTGGGGGCCGTTGCCGTAGGCGGTCGTGCGCAGCGTGGCCTGGCCGGGGTTGGCGTTCGCGGTGACGAGGACGTCGTAGCGTTTGCCCGGGGGCAGCAGCAGGGTGTCCGCGTTGGTGACGTGCGCGACGGGGGTGCCGTCCTCGCCGATGACGGTGAAGTGGTAGCCGTCCAGCTGGAGTTGGTAGAAGATGTCGGCTCCGGCGTTGACCAGGCGCCACAGCTGGGTCTCGTTCGGCCGCATCGACAGCACCGGCCGCAGCTGGCCGTTGACCAGGCGCACGGTCGGGTCGTTGGAGTTGATCGACGTGGTGGCGGTGTTCTGCGGGATGTGCCCGGCGGAGTCGAGCTGGACGTCCTTCAGGACGACGGTGTGCGCGGCGATGTGCCGGAGTTGCTCGGGCAGCAGAGTGCGGTCGTCGCCGACGACCAGGGCGCCGGACAGGCCCGTGAAGATCTGGTTCTCCACGTCACCGGGCATGAAGGCCATGTCGGACATGCCCGGGGAGCCCGGCGCGGGGCAGGTGGTGCCCATGGCGTGGCTGTGGTACCAGTACGTGCCGAGCGGGTGGTTCGCTGGGATCGCCAGCCGGTAGGTGGTCGATGCTCCTGGCGAGACGCACAGGAAGGAGTCGTCGGACTACCCCTCGGGCGAGACGTGCAGGCCGTGGAAGTGCAGGTTGGTGGCGACCGGCAGGTGGTTGACCAGGTGGACGGTGACGGTCGAGCCCGGTGCCGCGTGGATGGTGGGGGCGACGAAGGAGCCGTCGTAGGACTCGCCGTACACCTTGCGACCGGAGACGTCGAACCGGGCCTGCTTCGCGTCCAGGGTGATCGTCAGGTTCCGGTCGGCATCGCCGTCGGTGTCGGCGTTGGCGGGATCGCGAAAGGGCTGCCCGGCCGTCATTCCCTTCTCCTGGTCGGCGGTGGACGGCGGCCCGGCGTCCGCCGGGGAAGCCGCCATCGCCTCGGTGCCGACAGCAGCCGCCGATATCAGCAGCGCCACCGCGGCCATGGCGTGGAACACACGTCTGGTACGCCGTATCTGCAGCCGGTGGGTACCGGCCGGTCCTTCGATGTCGTCGGACATCGGTTCTCCACTTCATGAGGGCTGGGAACACAGGATGCCGCGCCCGTCCGGCGTTCGCTCCTCAAGTCGCCGAATTGCGCGCCGACTTGGCTTCCGGCGGCGTTGCCCGTCTCGATCGCGTGACCGTCGGACGCGGCCGATGGCCGGACGCGGGCGAGCGTCCGGCCACCGTGTGCGAGCGGAGAAAGGGCCTATTGCGGCAGGCCGGCATCCTGGAGGAGCTGCAGGGCGTCCTTGCCGTCGCCGAGGTCGGCGACGGGGGCGACGGGGGCGATCGAGTCGGGCGCGGGCAGGTTTCCCTTGCTCTTCACCCCGCGACCAGCGGGTACTCGTAGCTCTGGAAGTCGGCGATCACGGTCACTCACCCAGGCCCTCACGGCCCCGCTGACCGTCGACGCGTGGATCCCCCGTGGTCCGCCGGCCGGAACGACCGGCGGACCGGCACCCTGCCCGCGACTCAGCGGCCGCGGATCACGGACATCAGCCGTTCATGGGTCTCGCCGTCGGCGGCCACGACCAGGCCGCGGCCCGCTTCGCCGATCGGGCCGCCGTCGATGCCGGTGACCACGCAGCCG
The DNA here is from genome assembly GCF_040609455.1 of Kitasatospora sp. NPDC004669. NCBI lineage: Bacteria > Bacillati > Actinomycetota > Actinomycetes > Kitasatosporales > Streptomycetaceae > Kitasatospora > Kitasatospora sp. NPDC004669. Next base: position 20,024 of record NZ_JBEXKB010000084.1, on the reverse strand, counting down.
GCGGCCCGGCACAGGGCGATGCCGGCGGCGAAGTGGACGCTCCCGGACAGGTCACCGCCGTCGGTGACATAGGCGGCGCGCTTTCCGGCGGCGACCCAGGCCAGCGCGATCGTGGTGGAGACGACCCGGGGCCGGAAGCCTTCGACGAACCCGGGATGGGCCAGCAGGTCCACCGCCCGGAAGGTCCCGGCGTTGGGGAAGGGCGGGTCCAGGTTGACGTCCACGAGCCGGGTGGCGGCCGTGGGCACCAGCTCGGTGTCGGCACCGTCGCGCCGGACCCGGGCGGTGTCGCCGTCGGTGTGGAAGACCTCGCCGCCGAACGGGTCGGCCACCGCCGCCGCCCCGCCGCGCAGCGCGACGTTGACGGCCACCAGCATGTTGCCGACGGCGTAGTTGAGCGTGCCGCACAGGGGGTCCACCAGCCACTGGCGCGCGGCCCCCGCGGCCCCCTGCTGCCCGCCCTCCTCGCCGAGTACGGCGTCATCGGGCCGGGCGGCGTGGATGACGGCGAGGATCGCCTTCTCGGCCTCGACGTCGGCGGCGGTGGCGAAGTCCCCGGCGCCCTTGTCGATCCGGGCGAGCCGCTGCCCGTACATGGCGCGCACGACGTCCGCGCCGGCCTGTGCCGCGGCCGTCGCGACGCCCGCATCGTCAAGTCCCTCATACGAGTTGATCATGTCGGGCAGGATATCGAGTGCGCCCGAGCGACCTCTCCTCGAACCCACATGCGGTTGACGGGGCTTCAGGCCGCGTCCTGCCACCCGGGCGCGTCCAGGTCCTCCAACTGCTCGCGCAGCCGGGCCAGGGTGGCGGTGAGCAGACGGGAGACGTGCATCTGGGAGACGCCGATCCGGCGGGCGATCTGCGCCTGGGTCCAGCCGTCCCAGAAGCGCAGTTTGAGCACGGCCTGTTCGCGCCACGGCAGTTCGACGAGCAGCGGGCGGACGGCAGTGCGGAAGTCCGCGAGTTCGATGCCGGGGTCGCAGCCGCCGAGGCGGTCCAGTATCGCGCTGCCCGTCTCGTCGGTGTCGCGTTCGCGCAGCGCGTCCAGGGAGTCGGACCGGTGGACCCGGCCGGCGACCAGCCCCTCGATGGCCTGCGCGACGGTGATGTGGAGGTCCGCGGCGATCTCCTCCGGGTGCGGGAGGCGGGCGAGTTCCTGCTCCAGCCGGTCGGAACCGCGGGCGACGGTCAGATGCAGCTCCTGCATGCTGCGGGGCACCCGGACGGGCCAGGAGGTGTCGCGGAAGTACCGCTTGATCTCGCCCGCGATGGTGGGGATGGCGTAGGTGACGAACTCGACGCCGCGGTCCGGGTCGTAGCCGTCGACGGCCTTGATCAGGCCGATCGTGCCGACCTGCAGGATGTCCTCCATGTCCTCCGCGCGGTGCCGGAAGCGGGCGGCGATGAAGCGGACCAGCGGCATGTTGAGTTCGATGATCGTGCCGCGCACGTAGCTGTAGGCGTGGGTCTCCCGGGCGAGGCCGTGCAACCGCTCGAACAGCGCGTCGCTGAGCTCGCGCGCCTCGGACTTGCCCATCGAGCGCAGTTCGGCCGCGCTGGGCCGCACCGGCAGGTCGGACGGCGGGCGGGACGGTGCGGCCGTCTCCCGATCGGCGGGGTGGACTCCGGTGGGACGGGTGGACACGTGCTTCTCCTGCCCGTTCGGGCGGCACCCAGGGGGGAGGGTGCGTGAGCGACCGGCCGGACATCGTCGGCCGCCACGTGGTCTATGTACCCGCCACGGCTGCGCGGACGCACGGTTTCTCCGGTTCGTTCCGCTTCGTCCGAGTGTGCGGGCGGCGGCCGGGGCGGAGACGCTGGGAGGGGGTGCCCCCCGGGACCTCCCGAGGGGCTCCCATGAACGCCAGGAACCGCAGCAGGAGGTGGGATCGACGGACGGCCCGGCCCCGAGAAGACGACCCGCGCGGGTGAGCGGCACCGCACCGGCCCGGCGGCCCGTGCCGCTCGGCAGCCGTCGGCCCCGGACGATACCGCCCCGCGCCCGAACCGTCGCGTCCGGTGACCGCGGCGCGTCCGGTGACCGGGTCCCGCCCGGCCTGCGGACCGTCACCGGGTACGTCTGGCGGCTCGGGCTGCTCGGGGTGGCCGGATACCTGGCCGTCGCCGTCCTCGGCGAGCTCCAGCTCCCGGTGATCGCGCTGTTCCTGGCGCTGGTGATCACCTCGGTCCTGCGCCCGCTGGTCGACCTGCTGGCCCGGGCGCTGCCCCGCTCGCTCGCCGTCCTGCTCGCCTTCGTCCTCACCGCGGTGGTCGTCGGCGGGGTCCTCGCGCTGGTGGGGACGACCGTCGCCGACCAGTGGAGCCAGCTGGGCGCCGAACTGCGCGGCGGCCTCGGCCGGATCGACCACTGGCTGACCGGACCGCCGTTCCACCTGCGCCCCGGCACCGTCACCGACCTGAGGGCGAAGCTCGGCGAGTTCCTCTCCTCCCACCGTTCCTCGCTGCTCACCACCGCGATCAGCGGCGCCAGCCGGGCCGTCGAACTGGTCACCGGGCTCGCGCTCGCGGTGTTCTGCTCGGTGTTCTTCCTGCACTCCGGCGACCGGATGTGGTCCTGGGCCCAGCACCAGCTCCCGGCCCGGGCCCGCCCGGTGTGGGGGCGGGCGGGGCAGGCCGCCTGGCGCACCTTCGCCGGCTACACCCGCGGCGTGCTGATCGTGGCGGCGACCAACGCCGTACTGGTCGGCATCGCGCTGGCCCTGCTGCGGGTGCCGCTGGTCCTGCCGCTGACGGTGCTGGAGTTCGTCGCCGCCCTCGTCCCGTTGGTCGGCTCCCCGATCGCACTGGCCGTCGCCGCACTGGTCGCCCTGGCCGCCCGCGGACCGGTGGTCGCCCTGCTCGTACTCGCCCTGATCGTCGTGATCGGCCAGATCGAGGGCCATCTGCTGCACCCGCTGGTGCTCGGCTGGTCCGTACGGCTCCACCCGGTGGTCATCGCCCTGTCGGTGATCGGCGGCGCCGTCCTGGCCGGGGTGCTGGGCGCGCTGGTGGCCGTGCCGGTGGTGGCGGTCGCATGGTCGGTGCTCAACGAGCTGCGGGCGCGCGGCCCCTCACCGGGCGACCACCGGCGCGGCGACGAATAGCCGGGCGCCGGGCTACCGGGCCGCGCCGCGCCGCTTGCCGTCGAGCCAGTCGGCGAGTACGGCCGCCTGGCTGTGGTCGACGTCCTTGGTGGCGGTCAGCAGCGTGATGCCGTCCCGGGCGGCGAGGTCGCGCAGGTGCGCGGCGGCCTCGCGGTGTTCGGCGTCACCGAGCTCGGCGAGGTAGCGGCGACGGAACTCGGTGTAGCGGCTCGGCTCGTGTCCGTACCAGCGGCGCAGTTCGGTCGACGGCGCGACGTCCCGCAGCCACTCGTCCAGGTGGGCGTCCTCCTTGCGCAGGCCGCGCGGCCAGATCCGGTCGACCAGCACCCGCTGCCCGTCCTGCGGCGACGACTCCTCGTAGATCCGGCGGTAGGCGATCCGTGTGGCCATGACGGCGTCCCCTTTCAGGCGGGTCGGCGCGGCACGGCGCCGAGGCCGGAGCCGGCGGGAAGCGGTGGGCTACCGGGACGCCTACCCAACCGTGCCGCACGGACACCAGGGTCGCGGACCTCGGGCAACCGCAGCTCGCACCAGACGGTTTTGCCCGGCCCCAGCGGGCGCCGGCCCCAGCGCAGGGCGAGCCGGTCGAGCAGGTTGTCCGGGCGTTCGAACGCATGTCGGATTGCCCGGGATCATGCCCCGGTGGTCGCCCCCTCCGGGTCGCGCCTACCCGGGCGGCCGGGGTCGACACGCCGAGCGGTCACCCGATCTGGACGGCGATCAAGCAGGTGTCGTCGTCGGTGTCGGCCGGGCTGAGTTCCAGCAGCCGGTCGAGATAGCGCTCCAGGTCCGGGCCCGGGGCTCCGGCGGCGCGGATCAGCTGGTCCACGGACTCCTCGACCGGGCGGTCCCGGCGCTCGACCAAGCCGTCGGTGTAGAGCAGCAGGACGTCCCCCGGGTCCAGATGGGCGGTGTACTCCTCGTACTCGGCGTCGGCCAAGGCGCCGAGCAGCACGCCGTGCGGCAGCGGCAGCACCTCGGCTCCGTCCGGGCCGAGCCGGATCGGCGGCAGGTGCCCGGCCCGGGCCCAGCGCAGCCCGCCGCCCGTCGGGTCCAGCAGGACGCAGACGACGGTGGCGGTGACGTGCTGGGGCTCGCGCAGGGCCACCGTGTTCGCCCACTCCAGCAGCCGCGCCGGGCCCGCCCCGGTGACGGCGAGGCCGCGCAGCGCGTGCCGCAGCGCGACCATCCCGGTGGCCGCGCCGACGCCGTGCCCGGCCACGTCGCCGACGGCCAGCAGCACCCGCTTGTCGGGCAGCGGCAGCACGTCGTACCAGTCGCCGCCGACCCGGTCGCGCTGGGCGGCGGGGCGGTAGCGCACGGCCGCCCGCAGGCCGGTGACGCCGAGCGGCGGCGGTGCGGCGGGCAGGATTGCCTGCTGGAGCCGCAGGGCCAGCCGGGCGCGCTCGGCCGACTCCTGCTCGCTGTCGGCGAGGCGCTCCCGGGTGGCGCCGAGCGCGACCTCCGTCCAGTACTGCGCGGAGACGTCGTGGTAGGCGCCCCGGATCGCGGTGAGTCGGCCCGCGCTGTCGAGGACCGGTTCCGCGATCACCCGGGTGTGCCGGGAGGTGCCGTCCGGGCGGGCCAGCCGGAAGACCGCGGAGGAGGCCCGGTGCTCGTGCCGGACGGTGCTCACGAGGCGCCGTACGGCGGGTGCGTCGTCCGGGTGGGCGTGCCGCACGAGTCGGGCCAGCGGCACGGGCGCGGTGTCGACCGACAGGCCGAACAGCTCGTACAGGCCCGCGCTCCACAGGATCCGGCCGCTCTCCGGGAACTCCTCGAATCCGGCGACCCGGGCGAGCCGCTGCGCCTGGACGAGGAGGACCGTCTGCTCGGCCTCGTCGGCCCGCTCGGCCTGCTCGGACTCCAGCCGCCAGCCGACCAGCAGCCGCTCGCCCAACGGAGCGGCCGCGAGCAGGACAGTGGTGGGCAGCGCGAGTCCGCCCTCACGGAAGACCAGCCGCATCCGCTCGGCGGGCAGCGGCGTGCCGGTCCGGTGCACCCGCACCAGCCGTTCGAACAGCCTGCCACCGACGGCGGTCGGGTAGCTCTCCAGCAACGAGGTGCCCTCCAGCGCCTCCCGGGGACGGCCGAGGGGGTCGTCGAAGCCTGCGGCCACCCGCAGCACGGTGAAGTCGGCCACCTGACCGTCGCGGAGAACCGGATCCAGCAGGAGGGCGGGGGTGAGCAGCCCGGCCAGCAGGTCGGCCGCGTCCTCGGGTGCGACCGGGGCCGACGGCGTGCCCAGCAGGGTCGCGCAGAGGTCGGCGAGGGCGTAGAGCCGGCGGCGTTGGGAGGGGCCGAGCGGGACGGCGGGGGCGGCCTGCAGCACCTCCAGCGCCCCACGCCTGCGGCCGCCGTCGACCAGCGGGAGGACGGCCCGGGCCGCTCCGGTGCCGATCGACGGTCCTTCGGTGCCGGGGTCACCCGGCCACAGTTCCGCGCCGCCCGCGACGACCCGCTGGGCGGGGGTGGGAACGCCCGGCGGGACCCGGCTCCACGCGACGGCCTCGTCCGCGGGGAGGCCGGCCCACGCGGCCAGGGCCAGGGCGCCGCCGGGCAGGCGTTGCCACACGGCTGCGGCCCGGAGGCCGAACGCCTCCCGTGACTGTTCGAGGACGGCGTCGACGGCCTGTTGCAGGTCCGGGAGCGCGGCGAGGGCGGGCGTCACGGCGGGCGCGGCCGCGCTGAGCGGCTGCGGGGTCTCACCCGGCAGGGCGACGATGTCGGCGGCCAGGGTCACCGCCGGTACGCCCGCGTCCCGGGCGAGCCGGCCGAGGTGGACGGCGGCCTCGGCCGGGAGCACCCCGAGGCGTTCGGCGAGCATGCCGGTGGCGAGGTCGACGGTGGAGCGCGCCCGGGCCTCCGCCCGCATCCGGTCGGCGTCCCGCTGGAGTCGGCGGACGGTCGCCGCGAGGGCCCGGGCCGCGCCGTCCGGGGGCTCATCGCAGCCGGTCATGAGCTGTCCAGCCAGTACCGGATCCGGTCGAGCAGGTGAGCGGTGTCGACCGGCTTGGTGACGTGGTCGTCGGCGCCGGCGGCGAGGCTCTTGTCCTGGTCCCCGGGCATGGCCCTGGCGGTGACGGCGATGACGGGCAGGCGGGCGAAGCGCTCGTCCGCGCGGATGGCGGCGATCGCGGCGTAGCCGTCGAGGCCGGGCATCATCACGTCCATCAGGACGAGGTCGGTCTCCGGGTGGGCCCGCAGCAGGCCGAGCCCGGCATCGCCGTCGGCGGCGTGCAACACGGTCAGGCCATGCTCTTCCAGGGCCGCGGCGAGTGCGAAGACGTTGCGGACGTCGTCGTCGACGATCAGCGCGGTCCGCCCGGCGAGCGCCCGGTCCGAGGGCGACTCGTCGGCGGTGGTCGGCTCCCGGGCGGCGCGGCGGCCGCCCAGCATGTGGCCGACGCGCTCGCTCAGGTCGTCCAGGCCCCGGGTGAGCTCCACTCCGGCGATCACGCTGCCCGAGTCGTCGGACCGGTACCCGAGGACGGGGGTGCCGTCCGCCAGGGCCTCCAGCAGGACGGGCGCGAGCTCACCGGAGCCCGCCAGATCGAGCACGGCGCAGCGGTACGGGCCTTCGGCCAGCGCGGCGCGCAGGTCCGCGGCGTCCCCGGCGCTGGTGACCCGCGCCGCCGGGAGGGGGCCGCCCAGGGTGTCGACGGCCAAGCGGGTGAGCATGGTGAGCAGGGCAGGCGGGTGGGGCTCGACGACCAGGACGCAGGGTTCCGACTCGCCTGCTCTGTCCGGATGTTCGGGCGCACCGAGCGGCAGGTGGAGGGTGAAGCGGCTGCCCCGTCCGGCGGCGGAGCGGACGGTGAGGGTGCCGCCGAGCAGTCGGGCGAGTTCCCGGCTGATCGACAGGCCGAGGCCGGTGCCGCCGTAGCGCCGTCCGGTGGAGCCGTCGGCCTGTTGGAAGGCGCCGAAGATGCTCTCCAGTTGGCCCGGGTCGATGCCGATGCCGGTGTCCTCGACGTGGAAGGCCACCGCGGCTTCCGCGCGGCCGAGTTCGGGCGGCCGCTCCGGGGCGTCGACGCGCTCGATCCGCAGCTCGACCCGCCCGGTGTCGGTGAACTTCACGGCGTTGGACAGCAGGTTGCGCAGCACCTGGCGCAGCCGGGCCTGGTCGGTGACGATCCGTTCCGGGACGCCGCGGTCGACGACCGACTCGAAGGCGAGGCCCTTCTGGTCGGCGAGCGGTCCGAAGGCGGACTCGACGTACTCCAGCAACTCCCGCACGGGGAAGGGCTCGGGGGTCAGCTCCATCTTGCCGGCCTCGACCTTGGAGAGGTCGAGGATGTCGTTGATGAGCTGGAGCAGGTCGGTGCCGGCCGAGTGGATGACGCCCGCGTACTCGACCTGTTTGGGGGTGAGGTTGCCGTCGGAGTTCTGGGCGAGCAGCTGGGCGAGGATGAGCAGGCTGTTGAGCGGGGTGCGCAGCTCGTGGCTCATGTTGGCCAGGAACTCGGACTTGTACATGGAGGCGAGGCTCAACTGCCGGGCACGTTCCTCCAGTTCCTGCCGGGCCTGCTCGATCTCCAGGTTCTTGGCCTCGATGTCCCGGTTGCGCTGGGCGAGCAGGGCGGCCTTGTCCTCCAACTCCGCGTTGGAGCGTCGCAGTTCCTCTTGCCCTGCCTGCAACTCCTCCGATTGGTCCTGGAGTTCGGCGGTGAGGCGGCGGGATTCGGCGAGCAGTTCGTCGGTACGGGCGTTGGCGAGCAGGGTACCGATGTTGACACCGCAGGTCTCCGCGAAGCGCTCCAGGAAGTCGCGGTGGACCTGGGTGAACGGGTGGACGGAGGCGAACTCCATGGCGCCGAGCAGCCATTCCTCCAGCACGATCGGCAGCACGAGGAGTGAGCGGGCCTCGCCGGCCCCGGCGCCGGAGCCGATGACGGCGTAGCCGGGCGGCAGGCCGTCCACCGCGACGATCCGTCGGCTGCGGGCGGCCTGGCCGACCAGGGACTCCCCCAGCCGCACTCGCCGCACCTGCCCCGCCGGGCGGCCGTACGCGCTGATCAGGGCCAGTTCGGTGCCGGCCTCGCCCTCCTCGGCGAGGAAGAACGCGCCGTACTGGGCGCCGATCAGCGGGGTGAGCTCGTCGGTGATCATCTCGGCGACGGCCTGGATGTCCCGCCGGGCCTGGATGGCGGCGGAGAACCGGGCCAGGTTGGTCTTCAGCCAGTCCTGCTGCTGGTTGGCCAGGGTGGTCTCGCGCAGCGACTCGACCATGGCATTGATGTTGTCCTTGAGGTCGGCGACCTCACCGGAGGCGTCCACACTGATCGAGCGGGTCAGGTCGCCGGCCGCGACGGCGCTGGTGACCTCGGCGATCGCCCGGACCTGCCGGGTGAGGTTGCCGGCCAGCTCGTTGACGTTCTCGGTGAGCCGCTTCCAGGTGCCGGACACGCCCTCGACCCGGGCCTGGCCGCCCAGACGCCCCTCGCTGCCGACCTCCAGGGCGACCCGGGTGACCTCGGCCGCGAAGGAACCCAGCTGGTCCACCATGGTGTTGATGGTGGTCTTCAGTTCCAGGATCTCCCCGCGCGCGTCCACGTCGATCTTGCGGGTGAGGTCGCCCTCGGCGACGGCCGTGGTCACCTGGGCGATGTTGCGCACCTGGCTGGTCAGGTTGCCCGCCATGAAGTTGACCTTCTCGGTGAGGTCCTTCCACGTCCCGGCGACGTTCGGCACCCGGGCCTGGCCGCCCAGGATGCCCTCGGTGCCGACCTCGCGGGCCACCCTGGTCACCTCGTCGGCGAAGGCGGACAGCTGGTCGACCATCGTGTTGATGGTCTCCTTGAGCTCCAGGATCTCCCCGCGCGCGTCCACCCGGATCTTCTGGGTGAGGTCGCCCTCGGCGACGGCCGTGGCGACCTGGGCGATGTTGCGCACCTGGCTGGTCAGGTTGCCCGCCATGGAGTTCACCGAGTCGGTCAGGTCCCGCCACGTCCCGGCGGCGCCCTCAAGAGTGGCCTGACCGCCGAGCCGCCCCTCCGTACCGACCTCGCGGGCCACCCTGGTCACCTCGTCGGTCACCCGGGCCAGCTGGTCGGCCATCCCGTTGAAGACCTCGGCGATCTCCCCCAGCACCCCCGGCCGGTCGGGCGTGAGCCGGGTACGGAAGTCCCCGTCGCGCACGGCCGTCAGCCCGGCGAGCAACTGCCGCAGTGCCGCCTGCTCGGCCGGGTCGGCCGCCGGCGTGCCGGGTACGGGGTGTTCGTCCATCCGTGCCACCGTCCGGATCCGTCATGGATGCAGCGCACGCAGGGGCGCGCGCCGTCTCCACGGGCGACGGAGGGCCGCCCTGCTCCCACTCTGCCACCGCGCGGCGAGGGGTGCGAAGGGGCCCGCGGGCCGCTGCGGGCCCTTCAAGCAGGCGGGGTGGCGCGGATCCGGAAGGCATCGGTGGCGCCGGTGAGTTCGAGCATCCGCAGCACCAGCGCGCGGGGGCGCGCCAGTTCGATCCGGCTGCCGTCGTCCGCTGCCCGGGCCTGCGCGCGCAGCAGGGCGTTGAGCCCGGAGGAGTCGCAGAACTCCAGGCCCGCGCAGTCGACCACCACGACGGTGGCCGGCTCGTCCAGCGCCGGGTCCAGGGCCGCGAGCAGCTCGGCGACCGAGTCGAGGTCGAGTTCGCCGTACAGGGCGAGGACGGTCCCCTCGGCCCACGGCGACACTTCCACGATGAACCTGCCGGGTGGTGCTTCGGCTGCGAAGCCCCGGCCGCCGGCCCTCTGCCACGGCGGCGGTGTCCTCGGGGTCACGACGCTCCTCCTCCTTCCTGTCGAAAGCCCCCGGTACGCGGCTGTCCGCTGCGCGGCGTCCGAAACGCCCGGAGCGCGGGAAACTCGGGGCCGCCCCGGCTCAGCCCGGTCCGGCGCCGCGGCCCGGTGCGGAATCCGGCGGGGAGTCCTGTGGGGAATCCGGTGGGGAATCCGGTGGTGAACACGTCGGGGAGTCCGGAGGTGAGGGCACCTCCAGCCAGACCAGCTTCCCCTCCCCCTCCGGCAGCGTCCCCCAGGCCTCGGCGAGCCGGTCCACCACCCGCAGACCGTGCCCGCCCGGCCGGCCCGGGTCGGCGTACGGACGCAGCCGGGGCGGCTCCGGGCTGGCGTCGGCGACCTCTACCCGCAGCCGGGCGCCGTTCCAGTTCAGCCGCAGCTCGCGCGGGCCGCCCGGGGTGTGCAGGCAGGCGTTGGTGACCAGCTCGGAGACCATCAGCAGCACATCCTCCGCCGCCGCCTGCCGCTCCTCGTCGGCGGCGGGCAGCCAGTGCCAGGACTGCAGCGCCTGTCGGCTGAACTCCCGGCAGCGCCTCACCGCGCCCTCGCTGCCCGCCAGGGTGAGGCACCTGGTCTGGCCGAAGCCTGGAGCGCGGCCGGGTCCGGGACGGTCCATGGCCCTGCTCCTCAGACCGGGTCCGACGGCGGGCCGTCGCCGGGGGCCCGAGGCCCCCGGCGCAGCCCGGCCGCCTCCGCGTCGAGGCGGGCGCGCGGCAGCAGGTTCAGCCCCGTCGAGTCGCAGAACCGCAGGTCTGCCAGGTCTGCCAGGTCTGCCACGATGCCGTCGTCCACCGGCCGGGCGAGTGCGCCGCGCAGCCCCTCGGCCGTGTCGTGGTCCAGTTCGCCGGTGACGCTGATGATCCGCACCGACCCCTGCCGGTCGTCCATGCCCAGCGTGTGCCCGGCGCCGTCGCCCCTACACCCGAACGCCGGGAACCCACGGCCACCTGGCCGGGCGATCGGGGAGATACTTGACAAGCTCAACCTTTCAGGCCTAGCGTGCGTCATCGCAATTGCTTCATGCCATGAAACATTGAGTGCGCAGGCCGTCGCGAAGCACCGCGAGACCCCGTTTCCCTGGAGACCACGTTCATGACCCCGCTCGACCACAGCGCCGCCGTCGCCGCCGAGACCGCCCACTTCGTCGCCGCCGTGCAGCAGGCCGACCCCGCCATCCCGGTGCCCAGCTGCCCGGGCTGGTCCCTCGCCGACCTCGTCCGCCACGCCGGCAGCGTGCAGCGCTGGTTCACCGTCCTGCTGCGACAGCGGATCCAGGAGCCGCCGCGCAGCCGCGACGTCGACCTCCAGCTGCCCGAGCGGCCCGAGGAGTACCCGGCCTGGCTGGCCGAGGCCGCCGAGCAGGCCGCCTCGACCTTCGCGCAGACCGACCTCGACGCCCCGATGTGGGCCTGGGGCGCCGACCAGCACGCCCGCTTCTGGGTGCGCCGGATGCTGTTCGAGACCCTCGTCCACCGCGCCGACGCCGAGCTCGCGCTCGGTCTGACGCCCGAGATCGAGCCCACCCTCGCGGCCGACGGCGTGGACGAGTTCCTGACCAACCTGCCCTTCGCCGCCTTCTTCGCCCCCAGGACCGCCGAGCTGCGCGGCGACGACCGCACCATCCGCTTCAACCGCACCGACGGTGACGGTACCTGGCTGGTGCGCCTGCGCCCCGACGGCCTCGGCCTCGCCCCGGACGACAGCGGTGCGACCGCCGACGCCACCGTCCAGGCCACCGCCGCCGACCTGCTGCTCCTCCTCTACGGGCGCCTCGACCGCACCGCCGCGAGCGTCACCCTGTCCGGGGACGAGGAGCTGCTGGCACTCTGGTTCGCCAACTCGGCGTTCTGACCACGGCCGGGGCCCGCTGGTCGGTTGGGCCGCCCTGGTCCGCTCGGTCCCGCTCGGTCCGCTCGGTCGGCGCAGCGGGTCGAACGGCCCCGGCTCCGCCGGGCGGCGGCCGGTCACCATCCATCGCCTCGGCGAGGAGTTGACCGGTCGCCGGACCGTCGGGCGCGAACCGACCCACTCGTCCTGGCACGTCCAGATCGGCACCGCGCGGCATCGGCCGCGCGGGCCCTGCGGATCCACCCCGACACCCTGCACTACCGGCTGCGCCGGATGGCCGAGGTGGCGACGGTCGACCTCTGCCCACCACAGGTCCGCCCGGCGTTGCGCCTCCTGCTCGGCGCGCTGCCGGCCGGGCCCAACCCGCTCACGCCGCCGGCCGGTCGGTGTGGACCGCCTCAGCCTGCGTGAAGGATCCGGAAGCGGCCGGCGTCCGCCGGATCCCGATCAACGACCTGGACCGACGGCCACGCCCACTGCCAAACGCTGATGCCCGGCGTACGGGAGAACCGGATCCGCCCGCGGGTGCCCTCGACAGCGACGCGCGACCAGGACTCCGCGATGCGCGCGCGGTCCGCACCGTGCGAACGGAGCAGATCGGCGAGGACGGCCACCGTGTCGTAGCCCTCGAAGGCGACGAAGGAGGGCGCTTCACCCAAGCGCTCACGCAGGGCCGTCCCGACTCGCGCACCGAGTGGGCTGAGACGTTCGGGCAGGTAGCGCAGGAACGGGATCGCCGAGCCGTCGTCGCCCAGCAGCGCCGCCCATTCGGCGAACTCCGGTTGCCCGGCAGGGGCACCGATCAGGATCTCGGCGAGGCGCTGGTCGCGGCGGACGGCCTTGACGATCGACACGGCCGGCTCCGGGTGGCCGGTCAGCAGGAGGAGGGCTGTCGCGCCGTGGTCGACGAGTTCGTCACACACGGCCGCGGGGGCGAGGGTGCCCATGTCGAGCTCGACGACGGTGCCGCCGCGCTGAGCGAGGTGGTCCCGCAGGATGCGGGCCCCGGACGCCCAGTAGACGCTCGGCTGGGCTGCAACGGCGATGCGACCGTGGCCCGCGCCGAGGAGGAAGTCCGCGTAGGTCCGCCAGCCGTGCGACTGCGCCGGGGCGAGGCGCGCGACCCAGTCCGTCGGCTGGTCGGTGAGCACGTCGAGCACCGCTGACGAGCAGAGGAACGGCAGCCCGAGCGCGTCCGCCCTGGCGGCGGCGGCGCGGGCGACGACGCTGTGGTACTCCCCCGCCAGGGCGGCCACGCCCAGCTGAGCCAGTTCGTCCACGGCCGCCGCGGCCTTCTCCGGATCAGCCGCGGTGTCCCGGACCGCCAGTTCGAGCGGCCTTCCGTCGATCCCACCGGCGTCATTGACCTCGCGAACGGCCAACTCGATTCCGGCGAGCAGGTGTTGACCCGCCTCGACCCAGCCGGGCCTGGTCAGCGGCACGAGAGCGCCGATCCGCACCGATGATCCGTCAGGCCGCCCCGCTCCGACTGCCGATGGTGACGTGTTCATGTGCCGGCGTCTCCCGCGTGACGATTCGGTCGCAGGTCGCCCGGAGCGCCGAACGGCAGGGTTCGGTGGTACGCGTCCACCGCATCCGGCCACGGCGAGCACACCTGTGTGATCACACCGGACATTGCATCCGCCACCATCGCCGACAGTCAACCGAATTCCTGTTCGTCCAGCCGCACCGCGCGGGCCTGGTCACCCGCGCCCGCCACGGCCACACCGTCCTCCGGCGTCCGCCCGTCCTGATTCCCGCCCACCGAGCCCACTTGTACAGTCAGGCGCCCAGCCGGATGTGAACAACGCGGGCACCCGGACGTTCGTTGCCACCTGGACCGTGCTCAACACGGCCTTCCGGCTCGGGGCGACCGGTCAGGCGGTGGCGGCGAGCGTGCCGTCGAAGGTGGCGGCCGCGAGGCCGAAGGACAGGGTCATGCCGATGCCCGAGGTGACCGAGATCGCCCGGACGCCCGACGCCAGGTCGCGCACCAGCAGCGGGCCGCGGGGGCTGCTGGCGTAGACGCCCTGCCAGCGCTCCAGGATCCGCAGCCGCTCGACACCCAGGACCCGCGCGACGGCCCCGATCAGCAGTTCGTAGCTGCGCTCGTCGATGAACGGCGGGGTGGTGGCGTCGTAGTGGTGCGAGTCGCCGACCAGTACGGTGCCGTCCGGCAGCCTGGTGAACATCACGTTGGCGCCGATCTCCAGCAGCTCCGCGCTGTGGCCGAGGACCTCCTCCCGCAGCCGGGCGGCCGACGGCCGGCTGGTGAAGGCGTCGTAGCGGAGCATCGAGGTGGCCGTCAGCACCGCGGAGTCGGTGGCGAACCCGGCCGGGGCCTCGGCCCGCGCCATGGTGAGGCGGCAGCGCTGGACTTCGTGGTCCTCGGCGATGTCGGGGAACAGGTAGTCCAGGTCGTGACCGACGCAGATCAGGATCCGGTCACCGTGGACCGGGCCGCGGGTGGTGTGCACCGTCCCGGACTCGACGCCGGTGACGGCGGTGCCCCAGAGGATCCGGCCCTGCGGCTGCTCGGCCACCCAGCGGGCCAGGCCGGGCGCCGCCTCACGCGGGTTCACCCGCAGGTCGGCGGGCAGTATCGCGCCGCCCACCAGGTCGCCGGCCGCACCGTCCGCGCGGCCGAGCAGCGCCGCCGTCTGCGCGGCGGTGCGCAGCTCGACGGCGTCGCCGCCGCGCTCGGCGCGCAGCTCCTCCAGGACGGCCGCCTCGGTCGCCGACCGGGCCACCACCAGAGTGCCGGCCTCCTCGGCCCAGATGCCGGAGGCCCCGGCGGCGCGCAGCCAGCCGGACCGCGAACGCTGGGCGAGGGCGAGCAGTTCGCCGTCCTGGGCGCTGATGCAGCAGTGGCCGAAGTTGCGGACCGAGGCGCCGACGGGCTGCCGGTCACGCTCGACGACGGTGACGGAAAGCCCCTGGCTCAGCGCCTCGAAGGCGTGGGCCAGGCCGATGATGCCGGCGCCGACGATCACCACGTCGCTGCGGCCGGGCGTGCCGGGAGTGCGCGTACGGGAGGTGGCGGGGGCGGTGGTGGGTGTGCTGCTGCTCATGGCTCCAGATTCCGGGCTCGTCGACATCAACGTCAAGAGATGTCTGTACAAGTTACCGTCTGTTCATCCGCTCGACGAACACCGGCGGCGAACGGCCCTCCGGGCGAACGAGCAGGTGGGCCCCGCCTTGAGAAGTCCCACCCCGAAGTGTCATAGTCGGCTTGTGAAGACAAGTGACGAGCCTCCGCTCCACCAACGGCTCGGCGCCGAGTTCCAGCGCCGCATCGAGTCCGGCGAGTGGCCCGAGGGCGAGCCGGTGCCCAGCGAGTCGCAGCTCTGCGCGGAATTCGGCACCTCCCGCGGCCCGGTCCGCCAGGCTCTGGCCATGCTGCGCCGCGAGGGCAGCCTGGTCGGCGGCCGCGGGAAGCCGCCGGTCGCCCGCCGCTCGGCTCCCTCCCAGCCGTTCGGCACCTTCCTCTCCTTCACCCAGTGGGCCCGCACCATCGGCCGTGAACCCGGGCAGACGACCGTCGAGGTGGCCCGCCGCCGGGCGGCCCCGGAGGCGGCCGCCCGGCTCGGCCTCACCGAGGGCGAGCCGGTCGTCGAGCTGGTGCGACTGCGGCTGCTGGACGGCGTCCCGGTCATGCTGGAGCGCTCCACCTTCATCCACGAGGTCGGCCGCATCCTGTTCGACTTCGACCCGGACACCGGTTCCGTCTACGAGGAACTGCTGCGCCGCGACGTCGACCTGCACCACGCCCGGCACACCATCGACGCCGTCGCCGCGGAGCCGAGCGACGCCGAGCTCCTGCGGATCACCGTCGGCGACCCGCTGCTGCGCGTACGACGGCTCACGACGTCGAGCCAGGGCGTGCCGCTGGAGGACGCGGACGACCGCTACCTGCCCGCCATGGCCACCTTCACCATCGAGAACACCATCAACGGCCGTACCGTCATCGGCCGCTACCGCACCGAAGAGGACTGACACCGTGATCGAGCTCGCCGCCCTGGACATGGCCGGTACCACCGTCAACGAGGCCGGTGCCGTCTACCGGGCCCTGCGCACCGCCGTCGAGGGCACCGGGGTGCCGGTCGCCGAGGCCGACCTCCAGACCTGGATGGGCACCGACAAGCGCGAGGCCATCGCCGCCCTGGTCCGCATCGGCGGCGGCACCCCGACCCCGGAGCTGGTCGAGGAGGGCTACGCGGCCTTCCGCGAGTTCCTGCGCGAGGCCTACCGGACCACTCCCCCGCAGGCCATCCCCGGTGTCGAGGACGCCCTCGCCGAGCTGCGCCGACGCGGCATCAAGGTGGCCCTGACCACCGGCTTCAGCGACGACGTCGCATACCCGCTGCTGGAGTCGCTCGGCTGGTCCACCGGCGAGGGCGGCAACCTCGACGCGGTGGTCACCTCGGACGAGGTCCCGCGCGGGCGTCCGGCGCCGCACATGATCCACCGGGCGATGGAGAAGACCGGGGTCATCGACACCCGCAGGGTGCTGGCCGCCGGCGACACCGTCGTCGACGTCCAGGCCGGCGCCAACGCCGGTGCCGGTGTGGTGATCGGCGTCCTGACCGGGGAGCTCACCCGCGGCGACTTCGAGGGGCACCCGCACACCCACGTGCTGGACAGCGTCGCCGACATCCCGTCGCTTCCGGAGGCCCGGCCCGCCGTCTGATCCGACCGTCACGGGAGCCGCCGGGGATGGCGTCCGCCCTCGGCGGCTTCCGCTTTTCCGCCCCCTGATCCGATATCGCTGGCCATCGACAGCCCGGGTAGCGCAGACTCGGGCCGAACGCTTTTCCGACCGGAGGATGGTTTTCATGGTTGACCGGCCCTTGACGCTGATGGCGGTGCACGCCCACCCCGACGACGAGGCCACCGGAACGGGGGGCGTGCTGGCCCGGTACGCCGCGGAGGGCATCCGTACGGTCCTCGTCACCTGTACCGACGGCGCCTGCGGTGACGGGCCGGGCGGCGTCAAGCCGGGCGAACCCGGCCACGACCCGGCGGCCGTCGCCGCGATGCGCCGTCAGGAGCTCCGGGCGAGCTGCGACGTCCTCAAGGTCAGCCACCTGGAGATGTTGGACTACGCCGACTCCGGAATGATGGGCTGGGCGGCCAACGACGCTCCCGGCTCCTTCTGGCGGACGCCGGTCGAGGAGGGCGCCGCCCGCCTCGCCGCACTGCTGCACCGCTACCGGCCCGACGTGGTCGTGACCTACGACGAGAACGGCTTCTACGGCCACCCCGACCACATCCAGGCGAACCGCATCACCATGGCGGCGCTGGAGCTGAGCGGGATGACGCCGAAGGTGTACTGGACGACGGCGCCGCGCTCGATGATGCAGCGCTTCGGCGAGGCCATGCGCGAGTTCGGCGCCGACTGGGAGGAGCCGGACCCGGCGGAGGAGGCCGAGGTCATGCCCGAGATCGGCCTGCCCGACGAGGAGATCACCACCTGGGTCGACATCACCGAGTTCGGCAGCCAGAAGTTCGACGCCCTGGCCGCGCACGCCAGCCAGGGCGAGAACATCTTCTTCCTGCGGATGGGCAAGGAGAGGTTCACCGAGCTGATGGGCGTGGAGACCTTCGTCCGGGTCCAGGACACCACCGACGCCGCCGTGCCCGAGACCGACCTCTTCGCCGGCCTGCGCTGACCGCCGGCGCAACCGTCCGTCGTCCTGAGGACCCGTCGGGCAGCCGTGACAGGCCGCCCGACGGGTCCTCACCTTGTGTGGCACCCGGGCGCGGGGACGGAAGTCAGGGCGTGCGGCGAAGAGTTCGCGACCACAATGACTCCGTCGGGCCACCGGCTCACGCTCGCGCTCCAGAGCGCTCTTACGACGGAAGGCCTGCGATACCGATCCTGGCAGCGGACCCGTTCGTGTTCCGACGAGAGGAATCCCGCATGGCCATCGGAATCCGACTGTCGCACGCCTCCGCCGCCCTGGGCGCGGCCCTCCTCGCCGCCACGGTCGCCGTGCCGCTGACGGCGACGCCGGCGGCGGCCGCGACCCCCATCTGCCTGAGCGGCACGCTCCAGTACGACTACCAGTCCGCCGAAGCCGGCACCTCGAAGCCCACCCAGACCAAGCCGGCCCGCAGCGCCGACGTCCAGCTGTGGGGAGCCGAGAAGTCCACCGACACCTCCCACCAGCTCACGGCCGACTACCAGTACACCAACGCCTCCGACGGCGGCTTCAACCTCTGCTACACCCCCACCTCCACCACCTCGATGGCCAACCTGTGGGTGCAGTTCCGCACCGAGAGCTCCCAGTTGTGGAAGGTCGCCGACACCACCGGCACGCCCTACACGCTGAAGTCGCCCACCCAGACCAACATCGCCGCCAGCACCTCCCTGGGCACGCTCAAGCCCTCCGCCGACACCGCCCGGGCCTGGCACGCCTTCGACACCGTCAACCTCCTGTACCAGCACCGCGACAACCCCACCAGCAGCTGCTGGTCCTCCCACGAGGCGAGCAACGCCTGCACCGAACTCACCGTCAGGTGGACGGCCAACTCGGCCGACGGCCCGTACTACGACCTGGCCAACACCGTCCACCTCTCCGCCGCCGACCCCGACTCCGAGCACACCGTGCTCCACGAGTCCGGCCACTTCCTCATGCACCGCCTGTACAACGGCTCGTTCCCGGCCGTCACCAACTGCAGCCCGCACTACGTCAACCTGGTCAGCTCCGGCACCTGCGCCTGGACCGAGGGCTTCGCCGACTCCACGGCCGCCTACCTCCTCGGCGACTACCGCTACGTCTGGCCCGACGGCAGCAGCTACCCCTTCACCTACACCACCGGCTGGAACACCGGGGACCAGGTCCAGGGCAACGTGGACGGCTCGCTGCTCGACCTGTGGAACAACGTCGACGGCGGCTGGAACAGCACCATCGCCCTGCTGACCTCGCACGCCCCGTCCACCTTCGCGGACTACTTCAAGACCGACCGCCCGGCCGGCAACCTCGCCACCACCGGCAGCGCGCTCACTTCCCTGGCGGCCCACACCATCGACTACGGCCCCGGCATCGTGGGCGACAACCAGTACCACAGCCTCACCAACGGCGGCGGCCTCGCCCTGGAGCACGCCGGCCAGTGCGCCAACTCCACCAACGTCGTCGCCGACCTCAACACCTACGACTCCACGCACGCCTCGGAGAAGTGGAAGCTGGACGCGAACGCCGACGGCACGGCGCGGATCTACGACAGCTGCCCGACCCCCCTCACCCTGACCGCCCCCACCACCGCCGGCGCCCAGGCCACCCTGAAGTCCTTCGACTCCGGCAGCGCGTACCAGAGGTGGCAGGTCACCCAGAACGGCAGCGGCACCTTGACGATCACCAACCCGGCGACGGGCTACGTCCTCGACAGCGCCGCCGTCAGCACCGGCGCCGCGGTCACCGTCAACCAGGCGGGCACCGCCAACACCCAGGACTGGGCCACCCTCAGCTGACAGCCGAGGCCCCGGCCCCCGTCTCAGGTGATCCGTGACGCGAGGGTGACGCGACCCGGTTGCGTCAGTCAAGATCACGCCATGCCCCAACCACCGGAACGGAGAGGCGAGATGACGATCAGACAGAACACCGGCGGTGGCTTCGTCCGGGCGGCGGCATGCTGACGTTCATCGTCGCCGCACTCATCCTCATCATGATCCCCGGCCCCGACCAGGCGCTGATCACCCGCAACGCCCTGGTCGGCGGCCGGACCGCCGGTCTCTACACCACGCTCGGCGGCATGCTGGGCCTCAGCGTGCACGTGTCGGCCGCCTCCCTGGGCGTGTCCTCGCTGCTCGTCGCCTCCGCCGTCGCGTTCACGGTGCTCAAGGCCGTCGGAACGCTGTACCTGGTCTGGATGGGCATCGCCACCCTGCGCGCGGCCCGGCAGTCCGCGAAGGGCGCGGCGGACGCGACGGCACCGGCGGCGGCCGGGAACAACCGGCTGGTGTACCTGCGGCAGGGCTTCCTGTCGAACGCGCTCAACCCCAAGGTGGCACTGTTCTTCGTCACCTTCCTGCCGCAGTTCCTCCCCACCACCGGGCACACGCTGGGCCAGGCACTCGTGCTCTCAGCGGTGTTCGTGGTGCTGTACCTGCTCTGGTTCAGCCTCTACACGGTCACCGTCGACCGCATCGGCGCGTTCCTGCGGCGCCCGCGGGTGCGCAGCCGCATCGAGCGGGTGACCGGCGCGCTGCTGATCGGCTTCGGCGTCCGGCTCGCGCTGATGCACTGACCCCCGGGGTCGTGGCCCGGGCTCGGGTGCCCGGGCC